>JAAYTG010000061.1 GCA_012518075.1 Clostridiales bacterium
CTCCGGCAGGATTTTTTACGTCCTTAACCGCCTCAATGGCCTGGTATTGGGTATGATTGACCAAGGACATACCGTTTATATCGATACGGAATCTACCATCTGGGGTTTCATAGTAGTCGATCTTTATAAGACTGGACATCCTGTCCACCAGAAGATTTCTCTGGTCCCGAAGGTCATTGGCCTTTTCGCCCCCTATTTCAAATCTGAATATCTGCTCGTTGAGGTCCCTGATATTCTTTACTATGTCGTTTATCTCATTTACGGTAATGTTTATTGCGGTATCCTGCTCACTCTGTAGCTGTATCATCTGATCATAATAGTGATGCAGGGTTTCGGTAAGCTTGATGGCATCCTGCCTTACTAAAGCGCGGATTTCCTTGCTCTCCGGATTTTTTGCCATCTCCTGTATATCAGAAAAGAAGTCAGCCAGCACTGCATTTAGCCCTGCATCTGAGGGTTCTCTAAATACATCCTCTATGTACTGAAAAGCTTCGGTCTTGGCAGACCACTCTCCCAGCTTGGTGTTTTCCCTGCGAAACTGCATGTCTATAAACTTGTCCCGAATTTGGGATAATTCCTGTATGGTAACCCCGGCACCTACCTGGCCTTTGCTGGTATACGTAAATATCCCGTCGCTAGCTACTCCAGGCTCAACGGAAGATGTAACCAGTCGCTGACGGGTATATCCGGGGGTATTAGCATTGGCTATATTATGTCCTGTTACATCCAGTCCCTTTTGACTGATAAATAATCCTTTTCTAGCTATCTCCAAACCATAAAATGTTGATCTCATTTATATCTCACTCCCAAACATCTGTATAAGGTTACGCCTTTGTATCAAATAGGTTTCTACTTTGGCCGCCCTTTGAGACCTTCCCCTTCTTTTCATAGATACTTCCCGATGCTCCATCTCCCGTCATTAGGTTAAGGGCAAAATCTATATATTCCAAGTTAGTTTTAATGAGCTTGGAATTTACCTCATTAAGGTGTCTTTGTCTATCAATGATTCTATCAAATTCTTCTTTAAGACTTTCAAACCGGATCCTTATATCCCCATCAGACCACTTGATAAGGCTGGACAGGGTTATGGACTCAGGATCTACATTTTTTTCTATTGACAGCCTTTCTACCAGGCCCTGTCTTTCCGATTCCAAATCCACGATGTGGGTGATGAGTTCCTGCTCAAGATCCACTAGCTTATCCAGAACATCTACCTTCTTTTTTATAATGATATCGGTCTTACGGGTAGACAGTTCAACAAGCTCTGTATAAAGGTCCCTTTCCTTCTCCATGCTGGCCAAAATATCCTTCAATAACTTTTCCATAGCACTAGCCTCAAACCCTCTGCTTGGATAGTATGCCATCCACTATTTTGTCAGCTATATCCTGGGAGCTAACCTTATATTGTCCCTTTTCAATTTGGGCTTTAATTCTTTCTACCTTGGCCAAATCCACACCTTCATCTTTTTGTAAGGCTTTTAAAGCCAGTTGAAAAGCCTGAGCCTGGCCTGACAGAACCAACTCATCTTTGCGCTGTCCATCATTCCTCTTAGACTGGATGGCTGATGGCTTCTGAGCCTTATATACTTCCATAGCCTTGGCTATTTGAGATGGATTTATCTTCACACTTAATTCCTCCCATAAACGTCTTCACTTATTATATCGTCACAAATCCCAAAAAGTTTAGCCCCAATTTATATTCCTCGTTTCTTGTGGCGCAAATCTGCTGTATACATCCTATTGCTGTCCTTCCCAAGTTTTTTGGTAGTTTGTGCACTTTCGCCCAAGCCTTTTTTCATTTCTCGCTCCAAGTCTTTAATGCAGTTATTACAAAACCTTCCCGTAACTATGGGCGTGTCGCATCGCTCGCATAAATAGTCCAAGCCAGGAGAGGATAGCTCCAGCCTACCTGCCTTCAAAAACTCTAAGATAATATCTTCTTCTACCCCTACTTCTTGTGATACATCTACTATGGTAGCATTGGGGTTTTCATAGATATAGTCCCGTACCTTTATAAAGATCTGGTCCAAGTCCAGCATACATGAAGGGCAGTACTTGCTACCTCTATATTGAAATATCTTGTTGCAGCGTCTGCAATTTCTTATATCCATCTCTTAATCACTCCTTTAAAAGTTAGCTCCAGTGGCCAAAGTTATAAGATATACTTTACTAGCACCACTATCTAGTAATACCCTACTGCATTGGTCGGCGGTGCTGCCGGTGGTATATACATCATCCACCAATAGGATAACTTTATCCTGAAAAACTTTTAATTTTCCATCGGTCTCTTTTACCCTAAAGGCATATTGAAGATTTCTCTTTCTTTCCTGTCTGTTTAATTTTGTCTGATGTGGGGTGTTTTTTACTCTTATGAGGCTTTTACTATCTAGGGGAATATCTGTATTTTTACTTAGCCCTTGAGCTAATATCTTAGCTTGATTAAATCCCCTCTGCCTCTCCCTGCTAGGGTGAAGAGGTACCGGTACTATTATATCAAAATCCCATCTATATACTTTTAAACCTTCCATCATCCAATGAATCATGGGAATGGATAAATGCTTTTCACCTCTATATTTATATCGGTGGATTAGCCCTTTAACTTCAGTGCTAAACTCAAAAATGGATATTCCTTTATAAAAAGCGTGATTTGCCTGTTGGCAATCCAAGCACAGCCTATTGTCTATCAGCATCATCCTACCACACTTGGGACATATTGGAGGCTCTATAAAAGGTAGCCTTGACTGACAACTCTGGCATACTCCCCAGCTTAACATGTCATCCCTTTTAACCCCACATATAGGACATCTTATATCCCTAGGGTAGATGATATCCAAAAAGGACTGCCACACTTCCTGAAGGCTCATATTATTCCTCCACCTTACCAAAAACATTATACTTCTCTTGCCTTGCTAAAGACGTAAAGACATGACGAAAGCGCTGCTCTAGTCCCGAATATCTGCTGGCTATATGATTATTAGTAATCATAGAATGAATGGTACGGTCTCTACCCACCAGAACTACCATCTCTCGTGCCCTGGTGACCGCAGTATATAATAGGTTTCGAGTCATCAAAAGTGGAGGCCCCCAGGCCAAGGGGATAAGCACTACCGGAAACTCACTGCCCTGACTCTTGTGGATGGATATTGCGTAGGCTAGCTCCAGCTCGTCCAGCTGTATAAAGTCATATATAACAACCCGATCATCGTCAAATATTACCTTCATTTCCCTGTTATTATTGTCTATAGAGTCAATATATCCAACGTCACCATTGAATACCCCGTCTCCCTCCTCTATGACCTTTCCCATACTATAGCGTTCCCAGTGGATATTGTAGTTGTTCTTTATCTGCATTATCTTATCCCCTTCTCGAAAGACCATATCACCGGAAGTCCTTTCTGTCTTTGTAGAGTTTGGGGGATTTAGTACCTTCTGCAGTTCCATATTCAAGTTGTTTACTCCCACTACCCCTTTTCTCATGGGGGATAGTACCTGGATATCCCTGACAGAATCGTATGAACCAAAGCTGGGTATACGTCTGCAGAGAAGATCAACTATAGTATCTAGGATTTCTTTAGGTGATTCCCGTCTGTCTAGAAAAAAATCCTTATCAGGCACATTGAACTGTGGAGATTGGCCCTGGTTTATTCGATGAGCATTTAAGACGATCATGCTTTCCTGAGCCTGGCGAAAAATCTCTGTAAGGGCTATGACCTTAACCAATCCTGAATTTATTATATCTTTTAGTACATTACCCGGTCCTACTGAGGGTAGTTGATCTACGTCTCCTACCAATATAAGTCTGGTGCCGGGAACGATTGCCTTTAAGAGGTGGTTCATAAGTAGAACATCCACCATGGACATCTCATCAACGATAACCACGTCCGCCGACAGGGGATCATCCTCATCCTTTTGGAAGAGATCTAGCTCCCCATCACCGGAATAGCCATATTCTAAGAGACGGTGTATGGTCTTTGCTTCCCGCCCGGTGGTCTCCGACAGTCGTTTTGCCGCCCTGCCGGTTGGAGCAGCCAGGCTTACATCAGCCCCCAGCTGCTCAAAGATCTTTATGATACAGTTAATAGTAGTGGTTTTCCCGGTACCCGGTCCACCGGTTATAACCATGACTCCATTGTTTAAAGCCTCAACTACGGCTTCTTTTTGGCTGTCTGCCAGGATTATATCCTCCTGTTTCTGCAGGTCATAGATCATCTTGTCAAAATTCTTAACGGGAATGGTAATTTCCATCATGGACAATTCTATTAGTGCCTTGCATATATTGTTTTCAGCAAGGAAGAAAGGCTGAAGGTATACAGCTGTGTGACTCTGTGTTTCTTCTAGCACTATGGATTGGTTGATGGCAAGGCTGACTATTGCATTATCTACTAATTGCTCATCAACACCCATAAGCTGGGATGCCTTTACTATTAGCTCCTCCTTGGGAAGGTAGGTATGCCCATTGTTTGCAGCTTGGGACAATACATACTTGGTCCCTGCCATAATCCTGTAGGGCGAGTCAAATTCTATCCCCATATTTCGGGCCACCTTGTCAGCGGTTTTAAACCCAATGCCCGTCACATCCTGAGCCATTCTATAGGGATTTTCCTTTAAAAGGGGAATGGTTTGTTCCCCATATATTTTATAGATCTTCACGGCAAAGTTGGTGGAAATACCATAGGACTGCAAAAAGAGCATAACCTCCCTGACCTCCTTTTGCTCATAAAAGGAAGCAGCTATGGTCTCAGCTTTTACCGGTCCTACGCCTGGCACTTCGGTAAGACGTTGGGGGTTAAACTGGATAACATCTAAGGTGTCCATACCAAAGTGCTCCACCAGTCTTTTGGCCGTAGAGGGTCCCACCCCTTTGATTAGGCCTGATGCTAGGTATCGTTCTAAACTCTCCAGGCTAGTAGGGGCTGCGCTCTCATAGTTTTCTACCTTGATCTGCTCCCCATAGTCGGGATGCACAGACCACTGACCGCTTATCTTTATCCGCTCGCCTTCCACGGCAAAGGGTAAGTTGCCTATGGCTGTTACCAATGTGCCATCGGCTTCGTTGCTGATATCCATTACTGTAAAACCGTTATCCTCATTTCGAAATACTATTTCCTCAATAATCCCAATAAGCTCAGCCATCCATAACCCTCCACCGCTAAAAAATGTAGAATTAACCTTTAGTGCAGGCTAACTACCTGTCATTTATAGTTACAAGAAAATTATATCATAAAATCCGAAATTATACATGTTTTCCTCAAGCTTTGGCTAATTGAGAAGTTTTTCTCATATCCTCTATATTTCCCTATCTACGGCCTGGGCTATTGGTTTTAAGGCTTTCATCAACTGAGCAAATTTCTCGGGCTTTAGTGATTGTTGCCCATCGCTGGCAGCATGGCTAGGATCGGGATGAACCTCTATCATAAGGCCATCGGCACCAGCAGCTATGGAAGCCTTGGATACTGCGTCTACCCATCTCCAATTGCCGGTAGCATGGCTGGGATCAACTATTATAGGTAGATGAGTAAGCTCTTTTGCTACGGGGATGGCGTTTATATCCAAGGTGTTTCGGGTAGCGGTTTCAAAGGTTCTTATTCCCCTTTCACATAGGATAACATTAGGGTTGCCTGCTGACAGTATATATTCTGCTGCCATCAGCCATTCCTCTATGGTGGCTGACAAGCCCCGTTTTAGGAGTACTGGTTTATCGGACTTACCGCATTCGCTCAGCAGTTTGAAGTTTTGCATGCTCCTGGCTCCTACTTGGAGTATATCCACATATTGACTAACCAGCTCCACATCCCTGGTATCCACCACTTCAGTAACTATTTTCAGTCCAGTGGCTTTGCCTACCTTAGCTAAGAGCTTCAATCCCTCCTCCTCAAGTCCCTGGAAAGAGTAGGGGGATGTTCTAGGTTTGAAAGCTCCTCCCCGCAGGATCTTTGCACCTGTCTCTTTGATTTTTTCCGCTACTTCCATAAGTTGCTCTTCATCTTCCACAGCGCAGGGTCCGGCCATAACCACCAGTTCCTTACCGCCTATAGGCACACCGCCTGCGTCAACAATGCTGTTTTCATGGATAAGCTCCCGTCCCACCAACTTGTAGGGGCTCATGATTGGAACTATGTTTTCTACACCCTCCATGTGTATGATATTTTCAGTTTTAGCCAATCTCTTATCTCCAACAGCTCCAACTACTGTCTTTACCTCACCATAGATGGGATGGGTGTTAAAGCCAAGGCCCTGTAGATACTTTTCTACATCCTCTATCTGCTTCTGACTAGCACCAGTTTTCATTATTATAATCATGCTTATTTCTCCTTCTCCTAAAAAATTATTAATCAAAGACCTAAAACAAAAAGCCTCTCATCCTAAATATTATAGGACGAGAGGCTAATCCCGCGTTACCACCTAGTTTGACTATTAAATAATAGTCCTCTTAAATAGGATACTAATCCCTTGTCTCAAGAGATGCTATATCCCCCTTCCTATAACGGCGAAGGCCACCGTCTAAGCCTACCAGAAAAATCCTTCAGCTTGCAACTCCCGGGAGAACTTCAGTTTACTCCTCACCATCGGACTTCCACTCTCTCCGACTCGCTGTGGGCTTGCAATAAAACCTACTTTTCCCGTTCATAGTCTTTGACTACACTTTAAATATATTGTATGAAATTATACAACATTTGGTTATAGAGGTCAATATTTATTTTTTACTTTCCTAGTTATTCTATACCTTATTCTGTAGTTTTTTTAATTTACAGGTTAATTCCTCCAAATTCCTGGATAAGGTTACAAAATCTGCTTTGGTAGCCGGTTGATTGTAGACTCCGGCGCATTCCTGGCATAGTCCGTAGGGATTAAAGGATCTCAAATCACGTTGAAGGAGATGATAGTATATTTGGTGGGCACAGGCAATATGATGCTTAGCGGTAGGATAGGTGTCAAGTATATCATACTCCTGCCCGTCCCTTAAAACTATCCCTACACTTTCCTTTTCCTCTATTATATTTTCAATTGCCCTATGATAAAAATATCCTACAGCTCCATCATCCTTGCCTATAGGTTTGCGCACTTTAAAGGGTACTAATATAATGTCCTGGGTGATGGGCAGTGGGTTCATGTTGCGCCGGCCTGTAACTTCCCGTGCCTGGGCCCTTATAAGTCTAATATCCTTCTGAAAAAAAGCCGCGAGTCTTACAAGTATGGTATTTGTCCGTTTCTTGATTATTATAGGGGAATCATTCTCAAATATTAGCTTGGTGTAGTTTCCACCATCGTCGTCATAGATAGGTAGCAAGCCGCACATCCCCTTATCCATCCAATCCCTTACTTCTCTCATCCACTTTCTGTTCATTGTTAATAGTACTCCCCCTCTCTAGCTTCTCTTCCTTATGAAATTACACTTACTGCCTTTGTCTTCAATTATCAATCGGATAAAATTGTGGCTTCTTATAAGTAAAGGTTATGATATATCTTTTCCAGCCAGATCTCTCTACTAATAATTTCCTTTAGCTATATATGAATTATAACCCGAACATATGTTCGTGTCAATAGGAACAAAGCCTCTCTATTTCTTTAAAGCGGCTACTGCCTCGGCTAATTGATGGATAGATTCTGTCAGGTTTTCCATCCGGTTTTCGATCCGAACCAATAGATATACGGATATTACAATAGGAAAACCTAAGTTGGCTACCAATCCTAGCATCTGTTCCACTATATTTCACCACCTTTCATTTTTGAAAGCTAGAGACTTGGGGTAGAAAAAAGGAGGTGCTAGGCACCCCCCTCTTTCCTCTATTCAAACACCACCTGTTCTTTTTGAGTGGTTATAATGCTGGCACTGGCTATCTCGACAAGATCGCCTTCTACATTAAAGATGTCCTTGGAGATTATAAGATTCATAGCATCTTCAATCTCTTCCGGGGTAATGTCGTCCCTAGGATCATCTAAGGTAATTCTCATATTTCTGCCAAGCCCTGTCCGAAAGTTCATCTCTAATACCTTAGCCACGGCTTTTCACCTCCCTTTTTAGAGTTTTTTAATCCATTATTCCTCTAGGTATTCCGCATTTGAAACTCTGCGGATTGCGATTGCAGGATGTTCCTGTAAGTCTAGCAAGGAGTTGGCTACATCGTAGAGATCCTGGTCGCTGGATTCACTTTTGATCCGGTTAAAGTTCTTGGTTCTGGTAACGTCCCTACCATTGTCGTCTACTCCCAAATGCACCTGGATTTGAAGACGGGAGTCTAGATTATTGACTAACAAAGCCATCATGATTCCCTCCTTTCCCCCATATGTTAAGCCTGTTTCCTTGGCTTTCATTTAATAGATAGCAGACCCTTACAAAAAGGATACACCTAAAAGACTCTTATAAATTACCTAGCTCCTCTCGCAGCTTCTTTATTGCCCTATCTTTTAAGCGAAGAACCGTCTTATAATGAACCTGTCTATCTATGGCAATGTCCTTAAACTTCTTTCCTTCAAAGTAGTGGCCAATAATTACCTCCTTCTGTTTTTGAGTCAACGATTCCATCCCCTTTCTCAGACTATCCAGTATCTCCTCCCTAATTATCCCTTCTTCCATCCCTTCTCCCTTATCCTCCAAGAGGTCTAGCATAGTTTGTCCATCCTCTTCCCATAGTGGCTGGTCCAAGGATATCTCATAGTGGTTTTTTCGGGTTAGGTTATGGATGCCGTAATATATTCTATTCTTGACAAAGGCTAAAAAGGGAACCCCTCTATCTTCATCAAAATCTTTAATGGCCTCCATAATCAGGATACAGGCTTCCTGATATAAATCCTCCCTATCCCTGCCATTTTTGCAGCGTCCAATGGCCGAATAAATCAAGGGTTCAAGCTTTCCTATTAGGTCCTGAGTAGCCCTTGTGGATCCGCTTTTTGCATCCTCTACAAGCTTCTTATATCGATAGTCCATAGATATCCTCCAATTAGAGGACCGGTCCTGGTTAATGTGTTGTACAACCAGTACTAGAATATAAAAAAAATGCCAAAAAAGAAAAAATCGAGGAAGCAATTCCTCGATTAATTTTCCCTCAAAGTAGCTCTATACTCGACCACATTTCTACTCGAGCAAGAGCTACTCTTCTTTACTTAAAGGATAAACCTTATATACTAACCTTTTTCGCTAGTTAAATAGTCTAATCAGAATATACTACTCTAAACATCAAATCTACTTCCTCTGGCAAGATACCAGTTGGGAAGCTATACCCTTTACAATAAATATGTCCCAGTTTTCTCCTAATCAGTGATGAAGGGCATAGTCAATAGATATTAGTCTAAACCTTGTCCTCCCTATTCCAAAATCCCTTTAAATAGGAAGGCAATTCCTGGCATGGGACAAACCTCACAAAACAGTATTCCTCGGCCAGCCTCTGCATAAGCTGTGGAGTATCATCAGAAGAGTCAGCATCCACCAATACCACGTTAAGGAGTTCTTCCTCTAGTCCATCTATCCCTGTCTTTAAGATGAAACCTCTGATTAGTCCTTCTATAGTATCCTCCTGATTCCTAGCTGAGATAATTATACTGTACTGGCCTTTTCCTTTTTTTCCTCTCCATTTAATACCCGCAAACACCCTTATGAGCAATAGTATTATGCCAAATAATGCAAGTATCCAAAGAGTAATGGCTATATATGTAGGAATGTACATATACATCACTCCCTATAAATCAAATATTAACTGCTTTGATTTATAATACGCATATGGCAGAAAAAAGGTGATTTTGCGAGTAATTACTCTTTGGAAATATAATGATAAATATAAGGCTATTGATAGGCAAACAATTGTCCTTTTGACAAAGATTCAATAGCCTCTATTTAAATAGGATTAGTTTTCATAGAGCTGGGCTTGTTCTTTAAGGAGTTGAACCTTGTCTGTTTTTTCCCAAGGCAAGCTTAGATCCTTTCTACCAAAATGTCCATAGGCGGCTATTTGCCTATATATGGGCCTTCTCAAGCCTAGATCCCTTATAATGGCAGCGGGACGGAGGTCAAAGTTCTTGTTTATTATTTCTACAATCTCCTCATCCCTTATCTTGCCGGTGCCAAAGGTCTCCACCAGTATGGATACCGGTCTTGCCACCCCTATAGCATAGGCTAGGCCAATCTCACATTTGTCAGCCAGGCCAGCTGCTACTATATTCTTTGCTACATATCTAGCAGCATAGGCTGCAGAGCGATCCACCTTGGTAGGATCCTTTCCGGAAAAAGCACCACCCCCGTGACGACCATACCCTCCGTAGGTATCCACTATAATCTTTCGTCCTGTTAGGCCGGAATCCCCTTGGGGGCCACCTACCACAAATCTGCCTGTAGGGTTTATTAGTATCTTGGTATCCTTATCCAGTAGTGATTCTGGTATAACCGGCTTTACTACATGCTCAAGAATATCCCTCCTAAGAGTATCTTGGTCCACATCTTCCCGGTGCTGAGTGGAAACAACCAGGGTATCCACCCTTAGAACCTTGTCTCCATCATACTCCACCGTTACCTGAGATTTGCCATCAGGTCTCAAGTATGGAAGCCTTCCATCCTTGCGTACCTTTGTCAGCCTTTGAGTTAACTGGTGGGCCAGGGATATGGACAGGGGCATAAGTTCAGGGGTCTCGTTACAGGCAAAACCAAACATCATTCCCTGGTCTCCCGCTCCTATGGCTTCAATATTCTCCCCATCTTCAAGAAGACCCTCTTTTGCCTCCAGTGCCCTATCAACTCCCATAGCTATATCAGGAGATTGCTCATCTATGGCAGTTAGAACTGCACAAGTTTCAGCATCAAAGCCGTATTTAGCCCTTGTGTATCCAATATCCGCTATGGTTTCCCTAACAACCTTTGGTATATCTACATAGCACTTGGTGCTAATCTCTCCCATAACCAATACCATGCCGGTGGTAACAGCCGTCTCACAGGCTACCCTTGCAGTAGGGTCCTCCTCTAATATGGCATCCAATATGGCATCGGAAATCTGATCACATACCTTATCGGGATGCCCTTCGGTCACCGATTCTGAGGTAAACAGTTTTTTACCCATCTTATATCCTCCTTAGTAAAAATCTAGTATCAATGAAAAAACCCTCATAAAAGAGGGTTATATTTGCAACTACCCTCATCTTTCAAAATCCTAAGATTTTGTGGGATTTGGCACCTGATCTAAAATGACTGGTTGCCGGGTTTCATTGGGCCCATCCCTCCACCTCTCTTGATAAGGAAAACTATATTTAATTGTCTAATAATATAGCATATAGGACGAAAGCTGTCAATGGAGCATTTTTAAATAAACTGATTGGTTAAAAACAGTATAATAAGTCCAGCTACTAGGTTACCCAAGGCTATGACGGGGAATGCATGCTTTACCCTTATATCTAAAAAAGAAGCTATGGCCGACCCTGTCCATACTCCAGTAGTAGGCAATGGTATAGCCACGAATATAAATAATCCCAATAAGCTATATTTTCTTACACCCCCGCCTTTCTTATGGGTGCGCTTCTCTATCCAATGGGCAATGGGGGCCAGTATCCTTGTCCGTCTTAAAAATGCCATAATAGGCTTTAGAAAGAACAGTAAAATAGGCACTGGTAATATGGAACCCAAATAAGAAATAGTGAAGGATTCAGAAATACTAAGACCCATACTTACTCCAATGGGCATGGCACCTTTAATCTCTATAACAGGGAGAGCTGCAGTGAAAAGCACAATTAACTCCTTTGATACTATCCCAAAAAATTCTATTATTGATTCCATACCACAAGTACCCCCTAAATCTAGCGCTTAGTCCAATTGACTTTTTCTATACTATCATTAGTTATCAATATTTGCAATATAAAAATGTTTTTTGGCAGCTTATCTGCAGCTCCCCTTCTTGCCCTAGCTTTCTAAACTTTCTATAGCTTTCTTCATCTTTCGGATATAGTCTTTTACATAGGGAATACACTCTAGACCATGCTCCTCAATGATTTGGACAATGGCACTTCCCACTATAACCCCATCAGCAAAGGATGCTATTTTTTTTGCCTGATCGGGTGTTGAGACACCGAACCCAACAGCACAGGGTATCTTACTGGCTTTTTTTACAAGATCCACCATTTCTTCAATGGAGGAAGAAAAGTCTTCTCTGACCCCTGTCACACCCAGAGAAGAAACGCAGTATACAAAGCCGCTGGCACTTTTCGCTATGGAGCTTATCCGCTCCTGTGATGTAGGTGCAATGAGAGGGATAAGGTCAATGCCGTACTCCTGGCAAAAGGGCAGCAGTTCCCCTCTCTCCTCCAAGGGTAGGTCGGGCACAATAAGAGCACACACCTGGGCCCTGGCTGCTCTTTCCATAAACTTTTCTGCACCATAGACAAAAACTGGGTTAGCATAGGTCATCAGGGCCAGGGGAATATCCGTTTGCTCCCTTACCCGTTCCAGCATATGAAAAATCCCATCGGTGGTGGTCCCGGATGCCAGAGCCCGGGCGTTAGCCTTTTGGATGGTGGGTCCTTCAGCAACAGGGTCTGAAAAGGGTATACCTATTTCAATAAGATCAGCCCCTGCCTCTGCCATTTTAACTATAAGCCTTTCGGTGAGGTCTAACTCAGGATCCCCACCTGTTATAAATGGTATAAAAGCTTTTCCCTTTTTAAATACATCACTTGTTTTATTCATGGCTATTAACTCCTTTTAATCTAGCTATTTGAGCAACGTCCTTGTCTCCCCTACCCGATAGGTTGACCACCACAATTTGATTGGGACTCATCTGCCCAGCTATTTTGATTGCCTGGGCCAGGGCATGGGCACTTTCTATTGCAGGGATTATTCCCTCTGTTCGAGAAAGATACTCGAAGGCATGGACGGCTTCTTCATCCCTTATGGCTACATATTGAGCACGCCCCATGTCTCGCAACATGGCGTGTTCCGGACCAACACCTGGATAATCGAGACCGGCAGATATAGAGTAAACGGGTGCTATCTGTCCATCCCTATCCTGGCAAAAATAGGATTTCATACCGTGAAATATTCCCACTGTCCCCTTTGCCATTGTGGCAGCATTTTTGGCAGTATCAAGGCCCTGGCCGGCGGCCTCGCAGCCTATAAGGGTGACTTCACTATCATGGATAAACTCGTAAAATGCCCCTATTGCATTACTACCTCCTCCAATACAGGCCACGACTACATGGGGAAGTCTGCCTTCTGCTTGCAGGATCTGCTCCTTTATTTCCCGGCCAATTATCTTTTGGAAGTCCCTAACCATGGTAGGAAAGGGATGGGGGCCCATCACTGATCCTAGAACATAATGTGTGTCCTCCACCCGGGAGACCCACTCTCGCATGGTCTCATTGACAGCATCCTTCAAGGTCCTTGTACCACTGGTAACAGTGTGAACCTTGGCCCCTAGAAGCTCCATACGAAACACATTTAGTGCCTGCCTTTCGGTGTCCTCCTGGCCCATAAAAATCTGGCACTCCATTCCCATCAAGGCTGCCGCCGTGGCCGTTGCTACACCGTGCTGACCGGCTCCCGTCTCTGCAATCAGCCTTGTCTTACCCATTTTTTTTGCAAGCAAAGCCTGCCCAAGAACATTGTTTATCTTATGGGAGCCAGTATGGTTGAGATCTTCCCGCTTTAAATAAATCTTGGCACCGCCAATATCCCTACTTAGCTTTTCGGCAAAATAGAGCAGGGAAGGCCTGCCAGCGTAGTCTTTCAGCAGCAGGTCCAGCTCCCTTATAAACTGGGGATTATTTTTATAGTATTCATAGGCCTTCTCAAGCTCGATAACAGGGTTCATCAGGGTCTCGGGTATATATTGGCCGCCAAATATGTGAAACCTACCCTTTTTCATATCCTTGCCATCCTTTCATTATCATGGTCTGTTTTTCTAACTGTTTCTATGAATTTTCTTATCTTTTCCTCATCTTTTTGCCCAGAGGTCTCCACACCGCTACTTACATCAAGGCCAAATGGTCTGCATATGCCCATTACCGTTTCTACATTGTCTGTATTTAGACCTCCAGCCATAAAAAATGGTTTTCTTATTCCCTGGGGAATAAGGGAATGATCAAAAGTCTTGCCACTACCAGGCCGCTGGGAATCGAAGAGCAGCATGTCAGCACTAGTAGATAAGGCCCTAGTCACTTCTTCTGGCGAGCTAGCCTGAACTGCCTTTATAAGGGGGACCTTTGTCTTCTTTTTAAGTTTATTTATATAGTCTTCGGTTTCCCTGCCATGGAGCTGGATAAGGTCAATTATGTCTTGATTTGCTGCCTCTACAATAGATCCTATTTCCTCATCTACAAAAACTCCCACGGCTTTTATCCTCCCATCTAAACGGCCTTTCAGTGTTTTTGCTGTTTCTAAGGTGACCATTCGCCTGCTTTCTTTAGCAAAAACAAATCCTATATAGTCGGGCAGAAAAAGGTTGACGGCTTCTATACCCCTATGGCAGACAATGCCACATATCTTAATTTTTGTCATAAGCTATCCACCCCTTAACTCTGACAGTATTTTGGCCTTATCCCTGCTTCGCATCATGGTTTCTCCTATTAGGACTCCGTTTACCCGGGCTTTTTCCAGCCTTTTGATGTCATCTCGGGTCTTTATGCCGCTTTCTGCGACGAAGAGTATGTCTTCTGGTACAAAAGGCCTTAAGTTTATGCTGTTTTGAAGGTCAACGGTAAAATCGTCTAAATTACGATTGTTAACGCCGATTACACGGGCCCCTGCCTCTAGGGCTGAGCCTATTTCCTCCCTAGTATGGGCTTCAACCAGGGCGGAAAGGTTTAGCCTATCACAGACTTTTATAAACTCTTTTAGCTTTCTCGTGTCCAATATGGCACATATGAGCAAGACCGCCGATGCACCTAGGAGCTTTGCTTCGTATAGCTGGTATTGGTGGACTACAAAATCCTTCCGCAGAGTTGGGAGGGATATGGTTCTACTTATCTCAAAAAGGTGCTCCTCCCTACCTTTAAAATAGTCAGGTTCTGTAAGCACCGACACTGCGTCAGCCCCTGCATCTTGGTATTGCCGTGCCGTTTCCAGATAGGGAAATGTCATGGATATAATGCCCGCTGATGGAGATGCCCTCTTTATTTCGCAGATAAAGCTCATTCCCTCCTTTTTAAGAGCCTCTTCAAAAGGAAAACTGGATAGTTTATCCATCTCGCAGGCTAGCTCTTTTACAATAGATAGGGGGACTTGGTCCATTTTCCCCTTGAGCCGCCTTTTTGCAGCTTGGACGAATGTATTTATATTCATCTTTCCATCCTCCTTTGCATTTACTATCAAAAATATAGGATAAATGGCTACCTCTTTATTTGTCTTTAACTTCTTTTGTGGCTGCGCAGAAGGCCTCTAACCTCTCCGCAGCCTTGCCCGAATCTATTATATCTTCCGCCATCTTGATGCACTCTTTTACACTACAGTCGTCAATACCAAGATAGAGAGCCATGGCTGAGTTAAGGATAACAATATCCCGTTTCGGACCTCTTTCCTCAGCCCTTAATATCCGCTCTGTGATTTTGGCATTTTCCTCAGGTGTCCCCCCTATAAGCTGACTCATATGACAGCGCTCAAAGCCAAACTGTTCAGGGCTTATGTCATAGGTGTAAAACTCGCCGTGGCGGATTTCGCAGACATGGGTTTCACAGGTCACTGTAACTTCGTCCATCCCGTCTCCTCCACTGACCACAAGACCCCGTACTACCCCTAGATTAGACAAAACCTGGGCCAGTGGCTCAACCAGCTTTTTATCATATACACCTGTAAGCTGCATGGTGGCTCCAGCCGGACTGGACAGGGGACCAAGGATATTAAATATAGTGCGTACCCCCATTTCCCGGCGTACAGGCGCAGCATATTTCATGGAGCTATGGTATATGGGTGCAAACATAAAACAAATATTTGACTTTCTAAGTACCTCCTCTGTCTCCTGGGGTTCAAGATCTATGGAAGCACCCAGCTTTTCGAGGACATCGGCTGCCCCGCTTTTGCTTGACACCCCTCGATTCCCATGTTTGGCAACAGGAACTCCCCCTGCCGCCGTCACAAAAGCTGATGTAGATGAGATATTAAAGGTGCCCAGTCCGTCTCCCCCTGTCCCCACTATGTCGATAACCTTGCGCACTGGGTTTATTTTTATCCCTTTTTCCCTCATAACGGCAGCAAATGCCGTTATTTCGTCAACGGTTTCACCTTTCATCCGCAAAGCTGTTAAAAATGAGCCCATTTGTGCCGGAGTTGCTTGGCCCTCCATCATTTCCCTCATGACGGCCTTTGCCCTATTAAAATCAAGGTTTTTACCCTCTATAAGCTCTTTTATTGCCCACTGAATCATTTTAATTCTCCTTCCTTTCTATTTTCTTCCAGATCATTGGCCTTCCTTAGAGCATCTAAAATAGCTCCTGCCTTGTTTTGGGCTTCCTGGAATTCTTTTTCCGGCACGCTGCCTGCAACTATTCCTCCACCCGCCTGAACATACACAAGATTATCCTTCTTTACCGCCATTCGGATGGCGATGCAGGTGTCCATATTTCCTGCAAAGTCAAAGTATCCAAGAGCACCGCCGTAAATGCCCCGGGGTCTAGTCTCCAAATCCTCTATAATCTGGCAGGCCTCTACCTTGGGCACACCCGCCAAGGTTCCTGCTGGAAGAAGGGCCTTAAGGGCATCAAACCCATCCTTATCCGGCAGGATCTCACCTTCCAGACGAGAACAGATGTGCATTATCTTGGAATAGCGATGGACCATCATGTAATCTGTAACCTTTGCAGAGCCCGGCTTGGATATTTCCTTAAGTTCATCTACCCCCAGTTCAACCAGCATATTGTGCTCGGATAGTTCTTTTGGATCGGCTAATAATTCCCTTTCAAGGGCCTTGTCCTCCTCTTCCGTCCTTCCCCTGGGACGTGAACCAGCTACAGGAAAGGTAATTAGCTTACCATCTACAAGGCTGACCAAGGTTTCGGGAGAGGAACACATTATCTCGTCGCCATAAATATTCATATATACCATGTAGGGGGAGGGATTAGTCGTCCTCAGGACCCTATAAGGGTTCAAGAGGCTTTCCTCATATGGGGCTGTATATTGATTTGAAATGACTGCTTGAAAGATCTGTCCTTTTCGAATATATTCCTTAGTTTTTTCCACGGCGGAGCAGTATTCTTCTTTTGTGAAGGAAGATGTAAAGTTTATCTTCTTGGGTAAAGAGGATATAGGATAGGTAGAGGCTTGGGACTGACTAGAATAATGCAAACTTTCCTTTATCATAGCTTCTGTTTTTTTAAGGGCAGATACGGCATGGTCATAGTTTTGGTCCAGGTCTTGGGTGCCTATATTGTAAATGATATAGATCTTTTGTTTTTTGTGGTCAAAGGCTATTAGCTTATCAAAGAGCATAACATCGTAGTCGTAAAAGGAACCAGAGGATATTTTAAGCTTAGGCTGGGCTATCCCTAGCATTGAATAGGAAAAATATCCTACAAAGCCGCCGGTGAAGGGGGGCAGACCGGCAAGCTTGGGTACAGAGAACTCTGCCTGGATCCGCCGTAGAACCTGGTAGGGTTCCCGAGTTTCCTCGGTGGTCTCGTAGGGAGTCTCGCCCTTGCGGCGAATTCTTACCAATCCATCCTTATAAGATACCCTTATAAGTGGGTCATATCCGAGGAATGAATACCGGCCCCATACCTCACCCCCTTCCACACTTTCTAAAAGAAAGCAGCACTCATATATGGAATTCAGCTTTTTTAAAACAGAAATGGGTGTTGCCACATCGGAGTACATCTCCAGTGTTAAGGGTATGGTATTGTACCTTTCCCTTAGGACTTGCAGATCTTTGTATTGGGGATAAATCATTACCATCCATCCTTTCATTTTGGATTTGAGGCTGGATGAAAAAGAATAAAAAAATGCCATGCCAGCCTCATAAGTTTGAGGCGACATGACATCGCGGTACCACTCAAATTCAGCGTGTGTAACACGCCCTCTACCAGATACTTTGTATCCGATAAAATAACAGGGTATAAGTCCACATCTTTGAATACAGAGCCAAATTCTTTAAGGGATACAGTCATATCCTTCTTCTATAACGTGAAGATCACGGCTGGGCATACTCGTGTCCGACGGGCTCATATTTAAGCGCATCCTCCTTTATGCCTCGCTTCTCCTCAGGGCCATTCACCAGAAGATGGTATATCGGGATCACACCCTCCCCGACTCTCTTAAATACCAAGATTAATGGCTACTACTCCTGAGTAAACGAATTTATCGGGTATAAAATTATCTCCTATTGTACCCTCTGTCCCATCTTTTGTCAATATGATATTTTGGAAAAACTTTTATTTATAGAAAAGCAAAGAGAAGAGAAAAAAGCCCGCATATTATGCGGGCTTTTCTTATGATCTTGGTGGAGGAGAGCGGATTTGAACCACTGAAGGCTGAGCCAGCAGATTTACAGTCTGCCCCCTTTGGCCACTTGGGTACTCCTCCATATTTTCCTGTGACCATTCACTTTTGCCGGCCACGATTCATAATTATAGTACATGATATTAAGAATGTCAACTAAATATTTTAAATTAAATCGGGTTGTATTAATTGTTTTTGGCCATTGCTTGTCTTTTTCGGCTATTTTCTAGTGGAATCTCAGTATTGCTAAATAATTGATTCCCCAAAATTTGTCCCAAATCCTTATGGACATACATAATATGGCAAAGAATCGGATATATTAATACAATCTATGATTTCAAAGGGGTGATTACATGAAAAAGTTGCACTTAGAAAAGCTCACAGGAAATCATGTTCATTTTATAGGTATTGGTGGAATCAGCATGAGTGCTTTGGCTGAAATCCTTTTGCACAAGGGCTATACTGTTACAGGCTCTGATTTAAAGCAGAGCCAGATTACTGATAGATTACAAGCTAAGGGTATAAAAATCCATATTGGGCACAAGGCTTCAAATATTGAGGGAGCAGATTGGCTAGTCTATACCATAGCGGTCAAGGACCATAATCCGGAGATTGTGGCTGCCAAGGAAAAAAACCTACCCATAATCGAAAGGGCGACCTTACTTGGACATATCATGGAAACCTATCCCTACTCTATAGGTGTAGCCGGCAGCCATGGTAAAACCACAGCTACCTCCATGCTGTCCCTTATAATGCGAAGAGCCCGCCTAGATCCTACCATTTTAGTTGGGGGCGAATTGGATGATATTGGAGGTAATGTAAGAATTGGCAACAGTGGTTATTTTATAACCGAAGCCTGTGAATATAATGAAAGTTTTCTAAACTTTAAACCATATATGGGTATAATCTTAAATATTGATGAGGACCATTTAGATTATTTTAAAGATATTGACCGTATTTATGAGGCCTTTGTACAATATAGCAAGCTAATCTCCCCTAAAGGTTTTATTATTGGCTGCGGTGACGACCCTCTAGTTTCTAAGCTATTAAATGAAAGAAATATCTGGAGTGCAGCTCATATCCGAAATATAACAAATATCCGCAAAGTGAGCTTTGCCATAAAAAATCAAGGGGATTGGATGGCCCGAGATATTAAGTACAACCATAAGGGGCACCCTTCTTACCGTGCAGTCTATAAGGAGCAGGATATGGGCAGATTTGAACTAAAGGTACCCGGCAAATACAATATATATAATGCTCTGGCCGCTACTGCTGCCGCCTGGGCAATAGGTATTTCTGTCGATATAATTAGGGATTCTCTGGCCTCCTTTAAGGGCACCCACCGACGATTTGAGATTAAGGGGAGTCTAAACGATATAACGGTAATTGATGACTATGCCCATCACCCCACAGAGGTACGGGCCACCCTAGAGGCAGCCCGTAAATATCCCCATAAAAAGATATGGTGTGTTTTCCAGCCTCATACATATACTCGAACTGAAAAACTCTTCTATGAATTCTCTGAATCCTTTATCGATGCAGATGAAGTAATCCTTACCGACATCTATGCTGCCAGGGAAGACGCTATCAAGGGAGTCAATTCTCAAAACCTGGCTAGAGCTATCCTAGATAAAGGAAAATCTTGTAGATATATGTCCTCTTTTGACCAGGCTGCCAGCTTTCTTGATGAAAACGCACAGCCTGGAGATCTGGTTCTCACCATGGGAGCTGGCGATGTCTTTAAAGTAGCAGATATTTTTCTAAAAAAGCCCAAAAGAGCCACCTAGAAGAGCCCAATGATGGTCCCGTCTTCCAGTATATCTATCTTTTCAGCGGCAGGCTCCTTAGGCAAACCTGGCATGGTCAGCATATTTCCTGTCAGTACAACTACAAAACCTGCCCCTGCTGACACCCTAATATCCCTGACATTAAGGGTCCATCCCCTAGGTGCCCCTTTAAGTCCTGGATCATCAGAAAAGGACATCTGGGTTTTGGCTATGCATATAGGAAGATCATCATAGCCTAGCCTTTCAATGGAATCTAGGGCCCTTTGTGCCTGCCTTGTATAGGCGACGCCATCAGCCCGATAAACCTTTTTGGCTATGGTCTCTATTTTTTCATGTATTGATATATTTAGAGGATAGGCATGGGTAAAGCTATTATCATGGTCCAATGCATCAAGTACCTTCCGGGCCAGCTCGATTCCTCCCTGGCCTCCTTTGGCTACTACCTCCGATAAGGCTACGGATACCCCAAGCTCTTGGCAGTGATTTTTTACTAGATCCAGCTCAGCCTCAGTATCAGTAGGGAATCTATTGATGGCTACCACTACCGGTAGATTAAAACAGTTCTTGAGATTATCTATATGCTGGTCCAAATTAGCACAGCCTTTTTCAAGGGCTTCCAAATTCTCATGGTTTAGATCCTCTTTTTTAGCTCCACCGTGGAATTTAAGGGCCCTAACTGTTGCCACCAGTACCACTACATCGGGTTTTAGATCTGAGACCCTGGTTACAATATCAAAGAACTTTTCAGCCCCCAAATCAGCTGCAAAGCCCCCTTCCGTTACTACATAATCGGCAAGCCTAAGGGCCATGCTAGTGGCTATAATAGAGTTGTTTCCGTGTGCGATATTTGCAAAGGGTCCACCGTGGACAAATGCAGGCTGTCCCTCTATAGTCTGCACCAGGTTGGGCATTATGGCGTCCTTTAAGAGTACTGCCATGGCACCTACAGCCTTTATTTGACGGGCATATACAGGCTCTCCTTCATAGGTATAGGCTACTAAAATATTGCCCAATCTCTCCTTTAGATTGCTCATATCCCTTGCCAAACATAGAATAGCCATGATTTCAGAAGCTACACTTATATCAAAACCAGATTCCAGGGGTGTTCCATTGGCCTTCCCTCCTAGGCCCACTACGATATTCCTTAATTGGCGATCGCTTATGTCCATAACCCTCTTCCACAGAATCCGGGTTGGATCGATGCCCAGTTGATTGCCTTTACTTATATGATTTTCTATCATCGCAGCCAAAAGATTATGGGCAGAAGTGACTGCATGAATATCTCCTGTAAAATGAAGATTTATATCCTCCATAGGAAGCACCTGCGAGTATCCCCCTCCAGCAGCTCCACCCTTTATTCCAAATGTAGGCCCAAGAGAAGGTTCCCTTAAGCATACCATAGCATTCTTGTCCAGCTTACCCAATCCTTGGGTTAGACCAATAGCGGTGCAAGTCTTGCCCTCCCCGGCTGGGGTAGGTGTAATGGCGGTAACATATAGGAGCTTGCCTTTGGGCCTGTCCTTTATATGATCGAAAATGTTAAGTTTTACCTTAGCTTTAGAGTCGCCATACATCTCCAAATACTTATCATCAATTCCTGCTCTACTTGCAATTTCATTAATAGGCTTTAATTTAGTCGATTGTGCTATTTCAATATCGGTAAGCATTTATGTACTCCCTCCTTTGTATAGTATATATATTATATAACAAATTTCACTTTTTTGGCTTTTTTAATTTAATATTCCTGGCATTTTAATTACAAAAGTACAAAGAATAATCAATCAGGAGGGATAAACTATGAAAAAAATTATATATGTTTGTCTCCTGAGTCTGCTTGTTCAAAACTTCTTCCTAGTTGCTATGGAAAGTAAGGCCAAGGAGGCCGCCGATGCAGGAATGGATGATTATTATACTGAGGAAGATTTATGAAAGTCAGATGATGTCCATCTTCTAGCCAGGCTAATACACGGCGAGGCTAGGGGAGAAAGTTATATAGGTAAATTGGCAGTAGGGGCGGTGGTAATCAATAGGATAGAATCCCCCTTATTCCCCGATAGTTTGGAAGAGGTAGTTTATCAGCCTAGGGCCTTTACCTGCGTTGACGATGGACAGATTTATTTAGAGGCTGATGAGGAAAGCTATAGGGCTGCACTGGATGCCATTATGGGGGTAGACCCGACCAATGGATGTCTCTTCTATTTTAACCCTAGAACCGCTACTTCTCGCTGGATGCATAAAAGACCTTCAGAATTTAGAGAAACTATAGGCAATCATGTCTTTATGAAATAATAATTGCCCGAGTATTATTTAACTCGGGCAATTATTATTTCATATCCTCGTGATTCTTTCTCTATTTTATTCTTTCCCAAAATTAGTAAATCCTATTTCATTTATCCAAGATTAATAAATTTGTAAACCATATCCATTAAAAATACGGGGAACATAACAGCTAAAATAATTCCTATGGATAAACCTACTCCCGTAATTCCTCTTCCGATATCAGTTTTTAGCAATGCCTTCATTGTGTCCCCTCCCTATGTATTCTTAGTTTTTTGCTTGTGTTTATTATACCCTAAAAATATTTCGAAAGTTTTACAAAACCTTTGTACGTTTATTAAACACTCCTTAACATGGTATTAATAACTATATTTTTGAGTCTTCTATATTATCCCCGATTTTTTTATTTTTAAAACAAAAATTCGCATATTCCTATGCGAATTTTTCTTTTCTCTTTTACAGAGGGGCAGAACCCCTTCTTGCTTCTTTATATGCCTTAAAACCAGTATAACTGCTCGACCTATGTATCAACTATCAATCGGCGGTAAGTACCTAGCTATGGTTCCCTGCACTGTCCGCCGCTGCCAGATCATCTATAAACTGTTTAGCCGTTCTGCCTGAACGTCCGTTATACTTTTTCTCCCACCTTAGTGCTTTCTCATATAGGATTTTTCTTTCCATGTCTATGCCACGTTCCCTAGCCATTGATTCAATCATCTCCAAATAGCCTTTTTGGTTTGGGGATATGAAGGTAAGTGTAATACCAAATCGATCAGCCAGGGACAGCTTTTCCTGCATGGAATCCGTAGGGGATATTTCATCCCGATCATTGTAATGGTATCCGGTACTACTTCTATCCGATGCCAACTGCCGTACAAGATGTCTGCGATTGGAGGTTGCATAGACTAATAGATTTGATGGCCTAACCTTAAGTCCACCTTCTAATAAGGCTTTGATATGCTTATACTCCACCTCATGTTCCTCAAAGGATAGGTCATC
>JAAYTG010000062.1 GCA_012518075.1 Clostridiales bacterium
AAAGTGATTTATTTATATGTGAAGGTACTTATGGAAATGAGGCAGACATAAAAAAGGCACATAAAAATAAGCATATGACCTTCGCCGAGGCTGCACAGCTTGCATCTTCGGGTAACGTGAAAGAACTCTGGATTACCCACTTTAGTCCTGCAATGGATAAGCCAGAGCTGTATATCAATAACGCTACAGATATATTTACAAATACTGTTTTAGGCCAGGATGGTCTTAGAAAAGCTCTTAATTATCCTGATTAATCAGTTTCATTCTCAAGCAGACGAGGGGACTTTTCCCCTGTCACACCTTTATGTTCTTTTGGGGTATTTTGATTTGCATCTCGGGCAGGTGATAATAATCTTCCCCTTACCTTTAGGAACCCGCAATGTGGTTTTGCAATTGGAACATTTTAAATGTCTATGAGTCTTTGAATCTTTAATTCGTCTCATAATTTTCCTATATTTAGAGTAAATAGGGCTCATAAGCATGGCAAATTTATAGTTTTCCATGCTGCGCTTTCTTATGTCCCTTGAAAACATTCTATAAAGGCTAACCACTAAAGGTATATAGCTGACAAAAATCAGCCATGGCAGTCTTCCCAATTGGCCTAATAAAGTTAATAGTATAGACAAGATCAGAAAAGCTAAAGAGAGCTGATCTCCCCCATATCTTCCATTCATAAATCTTCTAAACCAATTCATAGATTTAGGCGGCATCTTTCATAACTTTTATCATTATTCAAGGCCTCCTTCCTCCTTTCCTTTTTGTCTTAAATTATATATCATTCTTCCATGATTTTGGAGAGATTAAAGCAATAATAGTAAAAAGCTCAAGCCTACCCATTAGCATAAGCAGAGATAAAAACATCTTAGCCCAAGAGCTAAATCCACTATAATTTTGACTAGGTCCTACACTGCCAAAACCCAGTCCTACATTACCAATACTTGCAGCCGCTGTACTAATTGAGCTTTGAAAATCTAGTCCTTCCAAAGAAATAACGAGAGTTCCTATAAAAAAGATTATTATGTAAAGTATAAAGAAGCTTGCTATGCTGGTTATGGTACTATCATTTAGGATTTTACCATCAACCTTGACAGGTATATAGGCATTGGGATGAAAGGTCTTGCCAATCTGTCTTTTTACCAGCTTGAACAGCACAAGAATACGCAAACCCTTTATGGAACCACTAGTAGAACCAGCACATCCTCCAATAAACATAAGCATAAACAGAATAGTCTTACTGAATACCGGCCAAAGATCAAAATCAGTAGTAGTATAAGCCGTTGTGGTCATGATTGAACTTACCTGGAAAAAGGAGTCTTTGAAGGCCAGCCCTATATTTTTATATCCGCCGCTAGCTATAAATATATTCAAACCTACCAAGATGCTGGATATAAAAATAATAGTCAGGTATAACCTGAGCTCTTCATTTCTTATAACATCCCTCCATTTCCCCTTATATAAGGCATAAAAGAGGGAGAAATTGATACCAGACAGTACCATAAATATATTAATAACTATGTGGATATAGCTACTGTCATAGGCTCCTATATTTTCCCTTCGCACGGAAAAACCTCCAGTACCTAAAGTACCAAAGGTGTGGATTGTAGATTCATATAGATTCATTCCCCCTATAAGAAGAAGCCCTATCTGTAGGATGGTCATGGAAATATAGGTTACATATAGAATTTTTGCAGTATCCTTGATCCTGGGTACTATTTTATCCGCCATTGGGCCAGGAATTTCCGCTTTAAATATCTGGAAACCACCGATCCCCATGGTAGGCAATATAGCTACTGTCAAGACCAGTATCCCCATTCCCCCTATCCAATGGGTAAATGAGCGCCAAAAAAGTATACCTTTGGGTAGGGCTTCCACATCTTCTATCAATGTTGCACCAGTTGTAGTAAGACCGGAGATGGTCTCAAAAAAAGCATCCACAAAGGAAGGAATACTTCCCGAAATAACAAAGGGCAAAGAACCAAAAAATGAAGTCAATATCCATCCAATGGCTACTATAGCCAAAGCTTCCTTAGCCTTAATCTTCTTATGATAACCCTTAACCCTGAACATAAAAAGTCCAATTATAGCTGTTAAGGCTATAGAAAGCAAAAAAGCAAAGCTATCCCCCTGGCCATAAAAAAATGAAACAAAGAGGGCAGGTATCATCAATAATCCTTCAAAAACCAATAAAATCCCTAATACCTTGATTACGACTCCATAATCCACCTATCCCGCCTCCTTTGCTTGTCTTCATAAAAGTTTTCAAATGAGGCACATTGGCTGCTAAACAGAATATAACCAGTCTATCATTAGAGAAGATAAGAGTGCTACCATTAGGTATAATAACTTTTTTGTCCCTAACAATGGCGCCTATAATAATACCCCTTGGCAAACCTAGCTTTGATATGGGCTTGCCAACTACTGATACGTCTGCATCTACTATTAGTTCAGTAACCTCAGCCTGTTCCCCTAAAAGTAAGGAAACAGACACCACCTTACCTCCACGAACGAACTTTAATATATCGCTTGCTATTATATTAGTTGGATCTAAAGCAAAATCTATATCCAATTTCTCAATCAAATGTACATAGCTAGGTCTGCTTATTTTGGCTACAACCTTTTTCGCCCCTAGTTGTTTAGCCATAAGGGACATCAATAGGTTCTGCTCATCATAGCCGGTAGTCCCAACAAATGCATCCATTGACTCTACATTCTCTTCTTCAAGGAGGTTTATATCGGTTCCATCCCCGTTAATGATTAGAGCATTTTCCAGTTTTTCCGACAGGTATTTGCATCGATCCCGGCTCTGCTCTACTACTGTTACCCTTATATGGGCCTGAATTAACTGCTTGGCTAAATAATAGCTTATATTACCTCCACCTAAGATCATAACCCGTTTTATATGTCTCATATCTATATTCAATTTAAACCGTGCAGCCAAATTGTTTATATTGCTGCTTTCCCCTATGACATAGATTACATCTCCCTCTTTCAAAATGGTGCCACCATAGGGAATTATTATATCTCCTTCTCTGGATATTGCCACCACCAGTAGTTCTTCAAAACCATCCAGTTCTGCAAGATTCCTGCCAATAAAGTCTTCCATATGATTTATATGGAAATCCACCATAGACACTCTTCCCTTAGCAAACTCTCCGTTATTAAGGCTATAAGTCTTCAAAAGATAGCCCGCTATTTCGTTGGCCGTCGCTAGATCAGGGTTTACTATATGATCTATTCCCATTTCTGATTTTATAAAGTCAAATTGATGAGTATATTCCGGATTTCTTACCCTGGCAATGGTCCTCTTGCAGCCTAATTTCTTGGCCATACTGGATATGATTATATTACTCTCATCGCTGCCAGTGACAGATATAAGAAGGTCATAGTTTTTTATGCCCAATTCTCTTAGATTCTCAAGCTCTAGAGCGTTTGCTGTAACTGTAAGTACATCCAAATGGTTATTAACCCTTTTTGTAACCTTAGAGCTCATATCTATTATGGTTACTTCAATATTTTCATTTATTATAAGCTCTGCTAACTTGTACCCCAGCTTCCCAGCGCCAACTATAATAACTTTCATATCTTTATTCTCCTTCAGCTAAACCTCTTGAACTAAATTGATATTACACACTGACTATAGTTAGATAATGTGTATTATACTAGTATTGTATTACTATAGACCATATTGTCAATAAGTCCTGTCTTTTTTCCCTGTAAGAGTTTTTGAAATGATATTATAGTGAATCTCTATAAGGGTAAAGAACATCTGTAATTTTTGTATCACAATGCCTATGGACAATTATAAGCTATATGATGTAGAATTTTATATAGTATGTTTTCGTAGCCTATAAGCAAAGGAATGATGAGATGAAGTATATAGTGA
>JAAYTG010000063.1 GCA_012518075.1 Clostridiales bacterium
CGGCTAGGATGGCTACGATGACTTCTGTTCCACGGGAAACACACTCCTATAAAGTATTTAATTAACTATACTTATATCCAAGATCTATATCTTATTAAGAATTAGCCTACTGGTATAATCAAAATAATAATAGAATCATCCATTAAGATAATAAGATTACTATTATTCCCATATATTATACCATGGAATATGTTTGTATACCTGGGTCAAAAACAGAAAAAACCAAGTGGCGGGCTTATTATAATTATTTGGGGTCCGGACTATAAGGTCAATAATTAAGTAAATCGGGCATAGGCCGTTTACCATGCTATCAAATAGTGTTATTATAGATGAACAGAAGGAAGATAGAGGGCCAATATAGTAGAGCTTAGCTTTTTCCTAATTAGTGGTGAAGTGAAGCTTCAATAGATACTATGATCATAGGATAACTAATAAAAGGAGTTAATTAATATTATTTAGGAGGTTTCCAGTGGAAAATACTAAAATAGAGAATTTTGAAGTGGGTAAGATAACCCAAGGATTTTTTATGATTAAGTCATCTAATGTAAGAATGACTACCAGCAATAGTCAATACATGGATTTAATAGTTTCTGATAAGAGCGGTGAAGTAAATGCTAAATGGTGGGAATATAAAAAAGAACTTGGTGATAGTTTTTCTGTAGGTAAGTTAGTTAAAATTCGCGGCATGGTAACCGAGTGGCAGGGAAGGTTACAACTTAGGATTGATAGGATTAGACTTGTAACTCCCCAGGACAATGTAGATCCTCAAGACTTTGTTCACACTGCACCTTTCAAGCCTGAGGATATGATGGGAAGAATCCTCCAATATGTCATAAAAATAAAGAACCGAGATATAAAGGAGATAGTAAGCCGTGCATTAAATGAAAAAAAAGAAAAGCTCATGCATTATCCTGCCGCAATGAAAAATCATCATTCCATTCGATCCGGACTCTTGTACCATATCTTGACTATGCTTAAGCTAGCAGAAAGGATTTGTGAGGTCTATCCCCATTTGGATAAGGACCTCTTATATGGTGGGGTTATCCTCCATGACCTAGAAAAAATCAATGAGATGGATTCAAATGATCTAGGAATCGTATCAGGATACACTATGGAAGGGATGCTTTTAGGCCACATAGTCCAAGGCATTAAGATGGTAGAAAGAATCGGGAAGCAGGTAAATGCTGATCCAGAAATAGTTATACTTCTCCAGCATATGCTGCTTGCCCATCATTATGAGCCAGAATTCGGAAGCCCTAAGAGGCCCATGATACCTGAAGGGGAGATTCTCCATTACCTGGATGTAATTGATGCTAGGATGTACGATATGCAAAATGAGCTGGACGATATTCAAAAAGGGGAATTCACCGATAGGATATGGGTATTGCACAATAGGCAGTTGTACAAATACATAAACCATGAAGATGAGGCAGAGCAAAAAGAGAATAGATCTTGAAATAGAAAGAGGAAGGCATGGGCCTTCCCTTCTTTCTATTAATGATATTCCTTTTGAAAGCTATTCTAGCCTTAGTTCTTCCGCCACTTTGTCCACGTATTCAGGGATCTTTTGCATAAACTTCCCCAAATGTTCCTCTTCTTCTATAGTAGATAATTTTAGCATATGCATAATTGGACAGAACCTGCTAATACCCGTGGCGATATTCATAGCACTGAAGGCTACTAGGGTTTTAGATGATCGCAGAATCCCCATACCCAGCATAGAAAACCCTGTAAACAGGCGTATATGGGCATCCAAAGTTCCTACATTCTTCTTCAAAAGCTCATCCCCTTGTATGGTGATTTAAAACTTGACCTTAGTTTACCCCTTTGAGATAAAAACATAAGTATTAGCCAAGGAGAATTTGTCTAGTCTGAACTTGGCAAGGTCTAGGGCACATATAGAAGATAACTTTGCCAATTCTCTTTGATTAAGCCGTGCTTTATTATATAATGGTATTATGTAAGCATTTATTCCGTTTGTTCAACTTTGTTTAGGCATGTGATTTTTTGATATCCATATTCAAATACAAGATACAGGGGTGGGGGTAGATGGAAGCAATTATTAGGACAGTGAATTTATGTAGAGATTTTTCATCTGGTGGAGAAGTGGTGCACGCTCTCAGAGATGTGAATATATCCATAAATCCAGGAGCCCTGACAGTTTTGAGAGGACGCTCCGGGTCGGGGAAGACTACACTGATAAATCTACTAGGAGCTTTGGACCGACCTACTAGTGGGGATATATATCTATTCCACAAAAAAATATCGGATTTACCTGAGAACAAGCGGGATGAGCTCCGGCGGACCAGTATGGGATTTGTTTTTCAATCTGTGGCCCTCATAGGATTGATGTCCGCTTATGAAAATGTAGAGTTTGCCCTTCGGATAGCCGGATACGATAGGAAGAAACAGAAGGAGCGAGCCCAGGAATGTTTGGAATTTGTTGGACTGGGCCAAAGGATGAATCACAGACCTCATGAGCTGTCTGGTGGGGAGCAACAAAGAGTTGCTATTGCCCGAGCCATTGCCCACCATCCTAAGGTCTTATTTGCAGATGAACCTACAGCCGAACTTGATACCCAGATGGGGCTTCAGGTGCTTAAGGTATTCCGTGATTTGGTAGAAAGAGAAAAGCTTACTGTTGTCATGACTACCCACGATCCCAATATGATGGATTTAGCAGATTATGTCTATACTCTGGAAGATGGACAGGTAATTGATGGGATAGAATCTGGGTCAAAGGGAGGAAGGAAGCACCAGTGATTGTTTGCGAGAATCTAGTAAAGATATACAAGACAAATGAAATAGAGGTTGTAGCCCTGCAGGGTTTAGATCTGCTAGTAGAAGCTGGCGAACTCATGGCCATTATAGGAAATAGTGGCAGCGGTAAGTCTACCCTTCTCAATATGTTGGGGGGGCTTGACAGACCTTCAGCAGGCAGTCTCCATGTAGATGATAAGGACCTGTTAAAGTTTACAGATAAGGAGCTGGTGAAATATAGGAGGGAAACCGTGGGATTTGTATGGCAGAATAATGCCAGAAACCTAATACCCTACCTTACTGCTCAGGAGAATGTAGAGCTTCCCATAATGATGCTTAAGGGGCAGAGAGATAGACATAAAAGGGCAGCAGAACTCTTGGATATGGTGGGTTTGGGCCATAGGCGAAAGAATAAATTGGAGCAATTGTCTGGTGGGGAACAACAGCGTGTTGCTATTGCTATTGCCCTAGCCAATGAACCAAAACTGCTGCTGGCAGATGAACCAACCGGGGCTGTAGATACCAAGACGGCTGACCAGATTCTGGATGTCTTTCGTGAGCTTAACAGCAGCATGGGTCTTACAGTGGTCATAGTTACCCATGATCAAGAGGTATCTAGAAAAGTAGATAGGGTAGTGGCTATCAGAGATGGAAGAACCAGTAGTGAGTTTATCCGCAGGCGATCCTATAGAGAAGAGATTGAGGCGATGGCTAATGAAATGGATCCGGAGTCAGAACAGAAGGATACTCACGAGGAGTTAGCTGTTTTAGATAGAACAGGTAGACTACAGATACCTAGGGGGTATCTGGATCATTTGGACATATCAGCTAGCAATAAGGTCAAGATTGAATTGGAAGATGATAGAATTGTTCTTGTAAATCCCAATAAAGGGGCTGTAAAAAAGGCGGCCCATGGTAATTAATTGTTGGATACAGGGAGCTGTATAGGGTATTAAAAGATATTGTAGTAACCAATAGGCATCTTAGCAAAGGATGTTTATGTGGGACGTCAACAAAAAGAGAGATGGTGGAATGAGCTTGTGGCGGTAAAATATAAAAGAGAGTATAACCTAATTATCAAGGATATGGTCAATGCACTTGAGCACCTTGAAGGACACTATAAGCTGTTGGGACTAGATGATGAGGATTGGGAAAAGCTCAACAAGGAAGAGCGGAATGAATACTTAAAAACCATGTCCCATGACATAATTTATGGATTGGGTGGTAGACCTGTCATTGAGATTGCCCAAGGAGCTGTTTGCTATGAACCTAACCTGGCCCAAATTAGGGTGTATGATGGAGATAAGTGTGTTTATATTGTTTGGTTAAACTAGGCAAACAATTTCAGATGTATACTGATAAGCTACAAAGGCATGCAATAAATTCAAAAGAATCTTTAATCAAGTATTTAACTTAATCTATATAAAGCCTATATCTAAGGGGATAATGAGATGGTATTCTTATTGTCTCCTTTATTTTTTATATCCTATTAGATTAAGCACTCCAATAATAATGATGTAATATAATAACAGTTGATACTAGGGACTCACCTATGTTAGTATATCCATACATATATATTAATTTATATAAAGAGACATATACTAGAGGGTTTTCCATGAAATAAAGTGGAAATATTCCATACAATTTGCAGATTAATACTGGAAAGGGGTTTTTCAGGTGGTTGGGGTAGAATTGCTGGAGTTAGAAGCCAAATCTTGTTTCAATTTTTTGTGGGACCAGGCAAATACAGATCACAAAAGCCCAGGGTACGGCCTGATATTAGATTCCACTGATAAAGCTGGAGTTGCAAGTATTGCCTCCGTAGGATTTGGACTTAGTGCAATTCCAATTGGTATAGAAAGAGGTTGGATAGGCTATGGGCAAGGCTTTGAAAGAGCCTTAGGTACACTAAGAACGCTAATAAAGAGTGTAGATAATTACAGAGGATTTTATGCCCATTTTGTAGATATGAAAACTGGCAAAAGATATAGACGTTGTGAGTATTCAACTATAGATACGGCAATTTTGATAAATGGTGCCATTACCAGTGGTGAATATTTTGGTGGAACTATAAAGGCATTAGCCGAAAAAATATACAAAAGAGCGGATTGGAATTTTATAGTAGACAAGGCTAACAAAAGATTTTATATGCATTACTGGCCAGAAGTTTTCCCTGAAGGTCATTCCGGCTTAGGGGGTCAATGGGATTATTTTGCCGAGCAATTGATCATGTATATTTTAGCGGCAGGCTCTCCTACCTTCAAGCTTGGGGCAGAGCTATACTATAATATGGGGAAGCTAAGAGATTGCTATAATGGAAGTATATATGTCAGAGGTTGGTATAATTCCCTTTTTATACATCAGTTTTCCCATGCTTGGTTTGACTCGGCCAAATATGTAGACCGAGATGGTATCAATTGGTTTGACAACTCAGTAAAAGCCACCTTGGCCAATAGACAGTACTGTATAGATAATCCAGAAGGATTTAAGACCTATGGTGAAAATTCTTGGGGTCTGACAGCCTGCATGGGGCCTAGTGGCTATAACGGCAGATATGGCAGTCTGCCCCCTAGCATTGTCCAGGAGATAAACAAGAATGATGGTACTGTTCCTATATGCGGACCGGCAGGCTCAATAGCTTTTACTCCCAGGGAATCCATGGAAGCCCTCTTATATGCCTATAAGAATTTCCCTCAGCTATGGGGGGAATACGGATTTTACGACTCCTATAATTTGGATCAGGATAAACCTTGGTTCTCCAAGGACTACATCGGTATCAACAAGGGCATTACTCTTTTAATGATAGAGAACTATTTTAGTGGACTCATTTGGGACCTTTATATGAAAAACAGCTATATAAAAGATGGACTAAAAGCCCTGGACTTTAGTAAGCTAGAGGGGGATAGGACGAGGCAGGCCTATGATCCTACTTACCTATCACCTCAGTCTGCATAAGTACTGGCTAATCCATATCCTTTTCTTTATTTCGGCCATCCATTTACTTTCTTAGAGATGGCTGATTCATCCAGCTAAGTATCTTACACATAATCTTGACAGGCCTTAAGATAGCTTAGATATAAATTATCACAATCAATTATTAAAGTCACAGCCTATAATTTCCAACCCTTTTTCCTATTACCTATTATAAGCCTCTAATTATTGATTGGATAATCTTATAGGATTTGTAGGGAAAACAAAGGGGTATATATTATAATAAATAGGTCAATAACTAAAAATTGTAAGAGGGATCATGTCAAAAAAACCTAGACTTTTCGTGGAAATGCTCTAGGAATATGTTAAAATATAAATAAGCTAGAAAATTTACCCTTAAAGGGTAAATTGATAAGGAGAGAATGATGAAAAGGGTAGTAGTAATAGTAATGGATGGTGTAGGCATAGGTGAGCTACCCGATGCTTATAAGTACGGTGATGAGGGTAGTAATACCTTGGGCAATATAGCAACTGAGATAAAGGACTTTAGCCTTCCTAATTTGGAGAAGCTAGGGCTGGGTAATATTGATGGGGTAAAAGCTTATAAAAAAGCTGATAAACCGGTGGCTTCCTTTGGAAGGATGGCGGAGAAATCTGCTGGAAAGGATACCACTACAGGGCACTGGGAGATAATGGGCATAGTTTTGCCCAATCCATTCCCCACGTATCCCAATGGTTTTCCGAAAGAGGTAATAGAAAAGTTCCAAGAGAAGATAGGCAGGCCTATACTAGGCAACATTGCTGCATCTGGTACCGACATAATTAGAAGACTAGGGAAAGAGCACATGGATACAGGATACCCTATAGTATATACTTCCGCAGACAGTGTATTTCAGATAGCTGCTCATGAGGATATAATAGGCGTGAATAAGCTTTATGAGATATGTGAAGTGGCTAGGGAAATTTTAGTTGGTGATCATGCAGTGGGCAGGGTTATAGCCAGACCATTTATAGGGCAAGACCCAGAAAGCTTTGTCCGAACAGATAGACGAAAGGATTTTTCTTTGAATCCTATCCATGAAACTGTGATGGAAAATGCAGTAAAGGTAGGATTCCAAGTTAAAACAGTGGGTAAGATAATTGATATATTCAGTGGTCAAGGCATAACAGAATCAATACATACCAAGAACAACATGGATGGAGTGGATAGGACCATTGACTTTATCAAAGAAGATTTTGAAGGAATAATATTTACAAATCTTATAGATTTTGATATGTTATATGGACACAGAAAGGATACGGTGGGCTTTGCCAAGGCTCTGGCTATGCTAGATACTAGGATACCGGAGATTGTAGCTGCCTTAAGGGAAGATGACATGCTCATAATCACTGCTGATCATGGCTGTGATCCAACCACTCCTGGTACCGATCACTCAAGAGAATATGTCCCTCTTTTAGTTTACGGTAAGAATCTAAAGCAGGGTATTAATCTTGGTACCAGAGAAACCTTCGCCGATATTGGAGCTAGCATTTCACAGTACCTAGGAATAGACAAGCCAAGGGAAGGCATAAGCTTTATAGACCGTATAGAATAGTGACACAGGATAATATGATAGCCGAAAAGCAATAGGTTACCATATCCATAGTTGTAGTCAACTAATTCTATCTACTCTTGAAAAATGAATCTATACTTGATGGATAAAGATATATTTAAGAAAAGAGGGGAAGATGTGAAAAAAACACCGATTTACGAATCTCATCTGGCATTGGGAGGAAAGATAATCGACTTTGGTGGATGGGCCCTGCCGGTTCAATACTCCAGTATTTTGAAAGAGCATCATGGGGTAAGGACTGGAGCGGGATTGTTTGATGTCTCCCATATGGGAGAGATACTTGTTGAGGGAGATGGCGCAGGAGAATACATACAAAAGATAGTGACTAACGATATTTCAAATATGGTTCAAGGCAGGATAGTATATTCGCCTATGTGCTATAGGAATGGAGGTACTGTAGATGACCTTCTTATCTACAAGCTAGAGGAGGAAAAGTATCTACTGGTAGTAAATGCCTCAAACACCCAGAAAGACTACCAGTGGTTAAAGGAAAATTGTCATAATGATAATTTGCTGATAGAAGATGTATCCAAGTCCTATGGATTATTGGCCATTCAAGGACCGACCAGCCAAAAAATTCTGCAAATGTTAACCTCCATCCCCCTTGATGATATAGGATTTTTTAGGTTTGTAGAGGGTGTAGAGGTGGGAGGGGTCAAAGGCCTGGTTTCCCGTACTGGATATACCGGTGAGGATGGTTTTGAACTCTATGTTCCCTCCCATCACGCAAGGGAGCTATGGGATAAAATACTGGATATTGGAGCTGATGAAGGACTAATACCTGCCGGCTTGGGTGCTAGGGATACTTTAAGATTTGAAGTAGCCCTACCCTTATATGGCCAGGAATTATCACCGGAGATTTCCCCTTTAGAAGCGGGCCTAAAGCCCTTTGTTAAGTTAAACAAGCCCAATTTCATTGGAAAAGAAGCCTTGGCAAAGCAGGCAGAGGAAGGTCTAAAGCGCAAACTAATAGGCTTTGAGATGATAGATAGGGGCATGGCCAGGACAGGGTATAAAATAAAGATAGGTGGCAAGGAGATAGGCTTTGTTACAAGCGGAGGATTAGCACCCACATTGAAGAAGAATCTAGGCCTAGCCCTAGTAGATGCAGATTATTCCAATATAGATACCGAAATCTTTATTGAAATGCGGGGTAGACTCTTAAAAGCAAAGATAGTAGATAGGCCTTTCTATGTTAAACAGTACACCAAATAGGGTAATAATTGCTTATATGGATAAGCAATGATACAATTTAGCCTATATTAATAGTGAATATATAAGACTGCTTTTTGCACTATAAATGGATGTTTTTCTCATATGGTGATAATGCTTGAACCTGCGCAAGAGGATTAACTTGCTATCATTAAGTATAATATTCTAATTATATAAGGAGGAAAAACAATGAAGGTATTGGATGAGTTAAAATATGCCCAAGGACATGAATGGGTAAGGGTGGAAGGAAACAAGGCATACATAGGCATTACGGATTTTGCTCAAGATGAACTAGGTGACATAGTATTTATGGAGTTGCCTGAGTTAGAATCTCAGGTAGATGTTGACGATATCTTAGGTACTGTAGAATCGGTCAAAGCTGCTTCCGATATTTATGCTCCCGTATCAGGAAGGGTAGTGGAGGTAAATGATGAATTGGAGGTCAGCCCTGAACTTATCAACGAGGATCCTTATGAGGCATGGATTGCAGTTATCGAAATGGGCGATATAGGAGAATTAGATGATCTTATGGATGCTCAGGAATATGAGAAGTTCTGTGAAGAGGAGGCTTAACATATGTCCAGATACATCCCCAATACTAAGACTCAACAGAAAGAGATGCTAGAAGAAATAGGTTATTCATCCATAGAAGAATTATTTGGGGATATTCCAGAAGAGGTAAGGCTAGGTAGAAAGCTGGCCATTCCGGGTCCTATGGCTGAAATGGAATTAAGGCGTCATATGGGTAAACTAAGCTCTCTTAACAAACATACAGAAGATTACCCATGTTTTTTAGGTGCAGGAGCCTATGATCACTATATACCGGCGGCCATTGACCATATCATTTCCAGGGCGGAATTTTACACTGCCTATACTCCATACCAGCCGGAGATAAGTCAGGGCACCTTGCAGGCTATATTTGAATACCAGACCATGATTTGCCAGCTAACTGGCATGGATGTATCCAATGCTTCACTATATGATGGAGCTACAGCCCTGGCAGAGGCAATTCTTATGGCTTGTCAAGCTACAAG
>JAAYTG010000064.1 GCA_012518075.1 Clostridiales bacterium
CCTACAAAGGCTCCCATCATATCGTCCCTTAGGCTTCTTATCCTCTGGAACCATTTGCTTGGGATCCGTTTTGTTAAATATTCGGATATTTTTTGCCGATCCCTGCTCATAAAATAGGCGGATACCATCATCACTATAAGAAACACCAGGACCTCAGGTAAAAATTTCACGAATTCTATCATGCCCGTTACTATACCCATAAGCCAAGAGGATATTTCACTAGCAACCTTGGATAGGCTGGGTATGTAGGACTCTATACTCTGTTCTATAGTATCTATCAAGCTATCAGGCAGACTGAAGAATAATTCTTGTCCCTTTTCAAGCAAGGACTCAAAATAGTCTATTATAGGGTTAAAATCCATCCTGGAGAGTTCCAGTGCCAGTCTCCATAGTTCGTTCATTAATTTGTAGAAGGTGAATACTAGTATTCCACCTACTAGGCCAACAAAGAACAAGAGGGCGATAGCTACTGCAATGCTTCTGGAAAGTTTTAACCTTTTTTGCAGGAAACCCACAGACCTTTCAATAGAGACCATTATGATAAAGGCCAACAAAAACGGAGCTACATACTCAAACAGTTGAGTAAAAAAGATAAATATTGCTGCTATTATTAAAAGAATTATCCCCAATATCTTTAAGATCTTTTGTGTGCTACTTGTTAATTTAACCATACCCCTTTAGCCCCCATATTATCTATATCCGTGATAACCATCCCTATCACTGAAATATCCATCTTTTTCTATGCTGGCGAAATGTTCCATAACTATATCAATGAACTCATCATTTGAGTTAGTGCGCATAAGGTCGTTTACAACAATTTCAGTTACCCTGTCGGTACGGCCCTCGCTTAAGTTCTTGCGCATTGCATAAACACCTTGTAACTCTTTTTGACTAAGAAGTAGTTCCTCACGCCGTGTGCCGGATTTGGCAATATCCACTGCGGGGAATATTCGCTTTTCCGATAGGCGGCGATCCAAATGAATCTCCATGTTGCCTGTTCCTTTAAATTCTTCATAAATAACTTCATCCATCCTGCTTCCCGTGTCTACCAGAGCTGTGGCAATGATGGTGAGACTGCCTCCATCTTCTATGTTTCTGGCGGCTCCAAAAAATCTTTTTGGCTTGTGGAGTGCTCCCGGGTCTAGCCCTCCTGACAGACTACGACCGGTAGCAGAAATCGTTAGATTGTATGCCCTAGCTAAACGGGTTATGCTGTCCATTAACACTACTACATCCCGACCATGTTCAACCAACCTTTGAGCTCGCTCCAGCACCATCTCTGCGACCTTGGTGTGGTGATCGGGCAATTCATCAAATGTTGAGTATACAACGTCCCCTTTAATGGATCGCTGCATATCCGTAACCTCCTCAGGCCGTTCATCGATTAAAAGGACTATGAGGTATATGTCAGGATATTTTTTTGCTATGCAGTTGGCAATCTTCTTTAATAAGATGGTCTTTCCTGCCTTAGGTGGAGATACAATAAGGCCTCGTTGACCCTTACCAATTGGAGATACAATATCTATAAGCCTTGTAGCCAATTCCTTTGGATTATCTTCATCTTCCAATGTTATCCGCTCATCAGGGTATATAGGAATGAGTTCTTCAAAGGGACGTCTTTGGTTTGCTTTCTCTGGATTCTCTCCGTTAACTTCAGTAACATAAAGGAGGGCCTGAAATTTCTCGCCTTCTCTGGCTGGGCGGGTTTTACCCGATACCAGATCTCCGGTTTTCAGATTAAAACGTCTTATTTGGGATTGGGATATATATACGTCGTTATCTCCAGATAAATAGTTGTTGGATCGGAGGAATCCATAGCCATCAGGTAAGGTCTCCAGCACACCCTCTGCATCCCGAGTGTCATCCTGATTCAGAAGCTCTGGGATGGCCGGATTGGATGTATTATAATACTTTTTGGCATAAGCCACTTTCCTGTTGTATTCACTGTCCTGTTCCTTATCCTGCTCTTTACCTCGAAGTGTAGTCTCTTCCCTGGCTTCTTGATTTGCTCTGCTCCCCCTGATATCCTTTCTGGAGGATGACTGATAAGTGGTTCTTACAGGACGCGTTGCTGTAGGGAAACGCTTGATTTTGCTATCGGATGTGTCTTTTTCATCCTGTCTATTTGATTCTTCATATCCTCTTGCTCTTTTGCCTGTGTCTTTCTCTTCTTCTTTAGCTTCTTCGGCATCCCCGCTTATCTTATTGGCCTCTTCTTTAGCTTGGTTTTCTTTTTGAATGGAATCTTGGGCTGGGGCTTTCTGACCTGAATCCTTATCATGCCTGTCATTTGCATTATCTGCCTGCTTCTCTTCTTGCTGCTGGCTAGCCATCTCTTGCAATCTTTCCTCAATAAGCTCAATCAATTTCTGTTTTCTATGTCTGGTTACACTCTTAACGCCTATCTCTTTTCCGAATTCTCTCAATTGAAGAATCGTGTTCTTTTGAAGATTATTTAAATCAATATTATCTAAATCCAAATTATATTCCTCTCTTTCCTATTACTTTCTATCTTTATATGATTATATAAGAATTCAAAATTAACCCATTGTTTCTCTGATCTGTACAAGAGATTAGATTAAATCATATGATAAAACCATTGTATTAAACAAAACTGTTATATTGTTAAAACAAAGGGTTATAGACACATTACAATCAGATAAAAGGAACTGAATATCAATATACCATATTAATCCATAGTATGACCAGGCTTTAGTTTTTTAATTCATAAATAAATATCTTTCTATTTAATGATTAGGAACTGAGCAATGCTCTAGGAGGATCTACCAATCAAAAGAAAAATAGCAAATTTGTTCTGATGGGGGGTAATATCTAATAACCATGTGATCCAACAAGATTACCCATTTATATAATATAACCTTTTTGATTGAAACGTCAATATAAAACAAAGAAAAAAGTTGATTTGTTCTAAAAATAGTAAGTATTGCACAAATTTTCGCTTGTAATTTGACCATTCGGTGGAAGGGCTACCTAGTTCTAGATCATAGATAGCCCCTTTCCCATCTCCCTTTAGGATTCAAATAGTCCTTGAGGAGCATTTTCCTGATAGCTTACCATAAGTTCGTTGAAACCTGCATATCTTCCTGAAATATCTAGTTGATATTTTAAATCCAATTTACCCTGGTTTTCATCCATAGAGGAATCTATCCTTGTAGGGAAGATTCCCATCTCCAAATTGCCAAAGGGTGTTTCATAGTAATTGACATACTTTCTACCCTTTTCAAAGACATAGTAAGACTCGTGAGCCCCTGTACGCTCTAAAAAGATCCTTTCCTCGTCCACCACAATCAAAGTCTTGGTATTCTCCATGCCTGATACAGCACTTTCTTCATATTCAATCTGGTATACATTACCTTTTTTGTATAGGCGCCCTTCTGTTATAAGTTCTATCCTATTATCCTTTCCTTCAGGATCTACCTGATTTCCCCTAATCGACAGAATAACCTTTTTACCCTTATCCATCTCCATTGACCCCCTCTTCAAGCCTATTTTAGAATCAGTTATGTTATGTTAAGTTTAGTATTTTTCTATATCAATCTTTTGGACATGTTTAATTTCTTTGCCTAGAAAGCTTCCTCCTATATCTTTAAACTTGTCCCCTAGATCACTAACAAAGAAATTATATTTTGCCTCTTTTTTATCATTATTGTAGATACCTCTAGTCCTAAGTATTCTTCCAACTTCCAAGGCCGTCCCCTCTGCAGGGTTTACCAGCCTTACACTAGGCCCCATAACCTTGCCTATGGTGTCCTGTAAAAGAGGATAATGGGTACATCCTAAGAGAAGAGTGTCTACAACCTCGTTCTTCATATTATCCAAATATCTTTCAGCTGTCAATAATGCAATTTTGGAATCACTCCAACCTTCTTCCACTATAGGAACAAAAAGAGAGCAAGGGATACTAAATATGCTTAAAGTAGGGTCTAGATGGCGGATAGCCTTTTCATAGGCTTTGCTTCGAACGGTGGCCTGTGTGCCTATAACCCCTATACGCTTATTCTTTGTAGAGGCCACAGCTACCTCGGCTCCCGGCTCAATTACTCCTAGAATAGGGAGATCAAAAACTTTACTAACTATATCCAAGCTTATCGAACTTGCCGTATTACAGGCGATGACTATCATTTTTACGTCTTGACTTAAAAGAAATCTGATACACTGCTGTGAATACCTTATTACAGTTTCATTTGAGCGGGTGCCGTAGGGCACCCGGGCTGTATCCCCAAAATATACTATATTTTCACCGGGCAAATGCTCCATGAGTTCTTTTACAACGGTCAGTCCGCCCAAACCCGAGTCAAACACACCTATAGGTCTTTTATCCATTTGTAACTAGTCCTCCTCATACATTGTGTTTTTCCTTGAATTTCGTTAGGGCTAGTTGAATCAAATTATCTATAAGCTCTGGATAGGGAATTCCTGTAGCTTCCCACAGCTTGGGATACATACTTATCTCAGTAAAGCCCGGCATGGTGTTGACCTCATTTAGATATACCCTGTCAGTTTCCCTTTCCAAGAAAAAATCTACCCTGGACAGACCACTGCAGCCTAAGGCCTTGTATGCATCAATGGCCAGCTGCCTAATCTCATCACTTTTCTCAGATGGGATAGGAGCCGGTATTAGTAGGCTGGATTCTCCCCCATCCTGATATTTTGCATGGTAATCATAGAATTCATTGGAAGGCCGAATCTCACCCAGTACCGATGCTTTGGGATCAAAATTCCCCAGTACTGCACATTCAATCTCGCGACCGTCTATAAATTCCTCCACGATTATCTTTTCATCGTACTGCCCTGCAATATTTAAGGCCTCTAGTAGCTCATCTCTATCCTTGGCCTTTGAGATGCCTACACTAGAACCCATGTTGGCCGGCTTTACAAATACCGGGTAAGAGAAGGAATCTTCCACCTTAGCTATAGCTGCCTGGCTATCTGCCTTTAATTCATGTCTATATATCCCTACATAATCCCCCTGAGGAAGGCCTACCGATGAGAATATGGCTTTGGCCATCAGTTTATCCATACCGGTAGAGGAGGATAGTACATCACATCCTACATAGGGTATATGGGCAAGTTCTAATAGTCCTTGCAAAGTTCCATCCTCACCATAAGGTCCATGAATTACTGGAAAGATTAAGTCAACCTCGAAAATCTTGCTTGGCTGGTCCTCTAAGAAAAAACCGCCGTATGAAGGATCTGCTGGAAGCACTGCTCTCTTGGAATCCCTTTCCCACTCCCCGCTTTTAATCTTTTGAATATCCCCTTCATAATAACGCCAATGCCCCTCCTTGGTGATGCCTATCAAGTAGAGCTCATATTTATCTTTGTCAATACTTTCTATTATGGAGGTAGCCGATACCAGGGATACCTCATGCTCCCCGGATTTGCCACCGAATAAAACCGCTATCTTTAATCTATCCATCTTTTTTAGAGCCTCCTTGCACATTCATAAACTTTCATCTCTCATTCTAACACAATCAAAGATTTATAAAAAGCACCACATATGTGGAAATTAAAGTCTTTGTGGTTGAGCTAGTTAATCCTATAATCATAATGGCCATTGAACCCTCACTCCATTACTAATTTGGAGAAAACCAAATCAGCCAAGTCATTCACTTTCCAATAGCTCATTATGCTTTCTTATTGTAACTATTAAGCAAGACAGTGGGCAAATTTAGAATAAAGATAGGGATGCAACTTAAGCAAAAAGAGAATCGGGGACTTTACAGTCTCCGATTCTCTTTTTAATCGGTACTTAGATGGCTATTTACCAGACATGTTCCTTTCAGCCATTTCTATGGCCTTTTTAACAATATTGCCACAATCCCTTGAGGAAACACCGCCCCAGCCTTCCTGCCTTACGGTTTCATATACCCCAAGCTCCTTGGCAATCTCGGATTTTAATTTTTCAGACATCATTCCTTTTTTCCTAGCCATATCCATACCTCCTCTAGCGACTTAATTAATTTACAATCGCTAACTGTAGTTTTCCCCAGAGAAGCATGTATATGCTGCTAAAAATCTGGCCAAGATGCATCAAATAACCATGGTTCCATTGTCCATATCCATGATTTTTAATATATTCTCCTCTTTGCCAGTATTGGCATTTATATAAACAATAAATTTTTGATTTCCAAATTTGCCCTTAAATTCATAGCACATAATCTCATTTCCCCCTTTGCTCGGAATAATAGCCAGTCTTTCCGATGTTATTTCTAAGTTCTTATTTACTAGCTGCCTGGCTTCCTCCAAGCTCAACTTAGGCTCTTTTATATTCCTATTTTTGTGGGCTATCAAGTAGTTCATGGCTTCAAAACCCATGACATTCCCGCTTCCCAAGGATATTTTCACTTTTATTAGGTCGGGATATATAATAACATCATCCTGGGTAGAGGCAAAGTTTAGGACTACCATTCCATCATCCTGCTGACCATAGGTGGCCTCCATATCCTTGTATCCTTTTTTTTCTAAAAATTCCTTGGCTCTCTCTTCCGCCTCCTTGTAATCAATGCCAGCTTTTTGGGGGACTCCCTCAGATATTATTGATATCACCTTACCGCCTTTTTTGGATACCGAAACATAGAAAGGACCCTCACCATCCTTGGTTTCAATGTTTACACCCCAGGTTTCAATGGCCCCCTGGGTCTCAGCACCGCTGCCGGCTCTCTCCACCCGATCTCTACCAATAAAATCAATGGCTATTTGCTCAGCTTTTTTATAATCTACATTAGCTCCGGGGATATTTAGCTTTTTGGGCGCAAGCAGTGTCTCAGAAAAAGGCCCATCATATATGAGGGTGGGATATTCTATAGATGTTTCCTCAATTTTGGTAAACTGCTTGGTAACCAAATCCGGGGAGACCTCATCTAGCTTCTTATTGCCCTTGTCCCGAATTTCTTGCCATGATACAGTCCCCTGGTTGACGCTGGATTCCAAAACTCCTAGTTCATTGCTGAGCTTTATACTGCTATTGCAAAGTTCATTTAGATTGTCCATCTCTTCTATAGTCAGGGGCTTGCCCTCGCCTGCCTTGATGGTTAGGTATCGGCAATAGTCCGACAGCTGACTCAAGAACTTGGATGTTTTGTCCAGGGCCATATGCCTCAAAGGAAGCTGCCCCAAATTAGACCCGGCGGATTCGGCCTGCCTCCATACATCGGACAGCATAACCATGCTTTGTCCTTGATCACTGCTGACCATCATCTTGGACAAACCTGCTTGGATATTGTTAACCTGACCTACCAACTCATAGAATGATTTTTGATAGAGATTGTTGGTCCGAATATTATATTCCTGATTTTGTATGTACTGATTGTATCCCCAAGCTCCCGTTATAATCAGAGCTATCGCCAATATTCCTGTCACAAGCCATGGTCTCATAATCATATCCCTCCTCTATATATAGTTTCCCCTATTAGGTAGCAAAATGATGCTTGCCAATGACCAG
>JAAYTG010000065.1 GCA_012518075.1 Clostridiales bacterium
ACAGTTTTTCTAGAATAAAGGTATTATTGATGAAGATTTAATTGATTGTCGGTAGATATAAAATTCTACCGACTTTTTAGATGAATTAATGTTTTACTAGAAAGTAAAATAATTTATAAATTTGACCTAGGTCATTTTTTTTGTAATAAAACCATGCTAGAATGCACATACAAAGACAAATAAGAGAAATAATTAGAAAGAAAGTGGGTTGTATGATGAAAAAATTTAATGAAGCAATAGAAAGAAACCTTGAAAGATTAGAGCAGTATGTACCAATTGTGGACCGTGTCCATGGGGATAGTCATCCGGAATTCCATGATGTACGGAAGTATTTTGATGAGGTAAATGCAAAAATAAAGGAAGCAGGATCAGAAAAGCCGGAATTAGATAATGAGTTTAAGCAATTGCGTGAGGTAACCGACAATTATACCGTACCAGTAGATGTCTGTGAAAGTTATGAAGCTGTATACAAAATGCTTGCTGAACTAGATAAAGCTTACAGGGCTTAATTAGATCTTCCTCTTCTCTTATATGGAATTAGTTTGATTAAATAGATAAAAACTTAAAAAGAAAAGAGGAATTTCTTATCAGATTCACAGATTTGTTGTTGAAAGAAACTTGGTTCAAATAAAGCAGTAGAGGGGAGTAGACATATGCAAAGGTATATTTTCAGAAATAAAAATAAGATAACATTAATTAGTGGTATTTTGATTGTAGTCGGATTTTTAAGTAGATGGACAATAGGCAACATGACCATCTTTAAATGGTCATTAATTATTGCATCAATACTGGGGGCATTACCTATTGTTATTCAAGCATATCAAGCCTTAAGAGTAAAAGTAGTCAGTATTGATGTTTTAGTTACAATCGCAGTTGTTGGTGCCTTTTTAATTAAAAACTATGAAGAATCAGCCATAGTTACTTTCTTATTCTTATTTGGGGCATATTTAGAGCAGCGGACACTGAATAAGACCCGCTCAGCCATAAAGGAATTAACTGAGATGGCACCGGAAAGTGCACTGAAAAGAATGGCAAATGGAGAGTTCGAAGAAGTTGAGGTGGATGAAGTTGGCGTAGGTGATATTCTACTAGTTAAAACCGGTGCAAAAGTTCCTGTTGACGGGACAGTTCTAGCCGGTGAAGGTAGCATTAACGAAGCAAGTATTACAGGAGAATCCATCCCCGTTGGAAAGGAAAAAGGTTCAAATGTATTTGCAGGTACAATCTTGGATAATGGAACTATTCAAATCGTGGCTGATCGTGTAGGCGAAGACACAACTTTTGGTAAAATCATTGAGCTGGTAGAGGAAGCACAAGACTCAAAATCAGAGGCCGAACGTTTTATAGACCGTTTCTCCAAATATTATACACCGGCAGTTCTTGTTTTATCCTTTATAGTATGGTTATTCTCACAAGACATTGAATTGGCCATTACTATTCTGGTTCTAGGCTGCCCAGGGGCTCTGGTTATAGGCGTGCCGGTATCCAACGTTGCAGGAATTGGGAATGGAGCCCGTAATGGAGTATTACTAAAAGGCAGTGAGGTCATTAGCGATTTCAGCAGATTGGATACAATGGTGTTCGATAAGACAGGTACCCTAACTGTTGGAGATCCATCGGTTGCAGAAAAAGAGTATTATGGGAAAAATATAGATGAAGCACTAGCATATCTTGCAAGTGTTGAGCGGGAATCGGATCACCCACTGGCAAAAGCAGTACTAGAGGAAATTGGAGACATTAGCCTCTTCCCGGTCGAGAATACAGAAGTCGTAAAAGGGGAGGGGATTGTAGCTAGTGTCAATGGACACAGGATAGCAGTTGGGAATCCTGCCTTGATGGAGAGAGAAAATGTCAAACTAGATGACAAAGCCAGACAAGATGTAGCCCGCTTCGAAAAGAACGGCAACTCCCTTGTATTAACTTCTGTTGATAAAGAGCTGAAGGTTTTGATGGGTGTCCGTGACCAGATACGTCCAGGAGTTAAGGAAGATTTGGAAAAGTTAAAAAAACGAGGGGTAAAAAATCTTGTTGTGCTATCGGGTGATAACCAAGGAACTGTTGATCTAGTTAGTGGTCAGCTAGGTTTAACCCAGGCCCACGGCAACATGTTACCTGAAGATAAATCAGCCTATATTAAGAGACTGATTGAAGAAGAAGGTCAAATAGTTGCTTTCGTTGGAGACGGGGTTAATGATAGTCCTTCCCTGGCTTTGGCAGATATCGGTATAGCCATGGGAAGCGGAACAGACGTAGCTATCGAAACATCAGATGTTGTTTTAATGAATTCCGATTTCAGCCGTTTACCACATGCTCTTGGATTAACAAAAGCTACGGCCAGGAATATGAAACAAAATATCTTTATTGCTGTAGGTGTTGTGATTGTACTACTAATTAGTGTCTTATTCAGTGACTGGATGAATATGTCCATTGGTATGTTGGTACACGAAGGCAGCATCTTAGCAGTTATTCTTAATGGTATGAGGTTATTACGCTATAAAGTAAGATAAAAGAAAAAATTAAGAAAAAATTTGACTTGCATCACATCTATAGTTATCAAAATGGGATATAATTAAACCGAGATGAGAAAAAAGGTCTCATTCCAAAAAGCATTAATGAGAGGAGATTATAAAGTATGAAATCAGCAACTATTCAATTAGAAAGCTTGGCATGTCCATCATGTATGCAGAAAATCGAAGGGGCTCTTAAAAGCTTAGTCGGTATAGATCAGGATACAGTAAAAGTACTATTTAATTCCAGTAGAGTAAAGGTAAACTTTGACCAGGATAAGGTCTCAATTGATGAAATTGAGAATTCAATCAATAAACTTGGCTACGAAGTTATAAAGTCTAGAGTCAAATAAGCTTAAGACTACTAATGAGAAAGGTGCCTATAATAAGTAAGTCCTAGAAACAACAAGTTATCTTAACCAACAGATAAGGCCAAGAAGCCCTGTAATCAATGAGATTACAGGGCTTGGTGTCATATATAATGAATAGCTAATGGCATTGGTGGAGATTTCAAGTAGCATTTATAGTGTAAATAGATAGTCTTACTATATCCAACTTAATTACTTTTTTATAGAAATTTATATAAATAGAAGGATATATCCCATATACGTAGAATAATGGGATATACATATTAAGCAAGTTGCAATGCACCATTGATATAGTATGCGCTTAAGAATACTTTATCAATGGAGACATGGAAGTATGGAGATGGATTCATGGTTGACATCCAATGAGGCTGCGCTAAACTATGCCAGATTTCGTCCAACATATACAGACAAATTAGTAGAAGATGCAA
>JAAYTG010000066.1 GCA_012518075.1 Clostridiales bacterium
CTTTTTAGTCTTTATCTTAAAGATAAAAAACCAATATTTCCATGCAATTACCCCAAGAATAAATATTCTTACATAAAGGCTATCTATTGTAATTAAAGGATATGCGAGCATAGCGTCAGATATAATCATAAGCTTAGCTTTTCTTGTAAAGGTCATAGACCTGTCTTGTAAGTAATCCTCTGCATAGTTTTTATAAACCTTGGTCCCTTTTAGCCAGCTGTCAAACCTAGTTGAACCCTTAGCAAAGCATGCAGAAGCTATTAATATAAATGGGGTTGTTGGTAGTACAGGTAATATAATACCTATTATACCAAGACCCATAGCTACTAGCCCTATACCTATAAATACCATATTTAAGCCCCTCATATATACCTCCCAATTTGAGCTATGATCTATAAGAATATACCTGATGAATCTATTATACTTATTTATATATATTTATATATACCCCAAATTTTAGGATTCAAAAGAGCTTCTGAAATAGATCTCCCTTTGCTTCTGTTCTACCTATTATGATGAAGAATGCTAAATTCCAGATAGTAAAAACCTAATATCTAATTATATCGACGAAAATTGATTTACATATTTCTAGAAAGGGTATCAATAATTAACATATAAACTGGAGGGATGTATAGTGGATGATAATAAGAAAAAGTTAACTAATGTAACTGGGGCGCCGGTGTCCAACAACCAGGATGTCATGACAGCAGGCAAAAGAGGGCCAATGGTGCTACAGGATGCCTGGTTTGTTGAAAAACTTGCACACTTTAATAGGGAAGTCATACCAGAGAGAAGGATGCATGCTAAGGGATCAGGTGCATTTGGCAAATTCACCGTCACCAATGATATTACAAAATATACCAAAGCCAAGCTATTCTCAGAAGTAGGAAAGGAAACAGAGATCTTTATGCGATTCTCCACCGTAGCCGGTGAAAGGGGAGCAGCAGATGCAGAAAGAGATATTCGTGGTTTTGCCATGAAATTCTACACTGAAGAGGGAAACTGGGATCTAGTAGGCAACAATACACCAGTTTTTTTCTTTAGAGATCCTCTGAAATTTCCTGATTTAAATCATGCAGTAAAGAGGGATCCACGGACCAATATGAGGGACGCCACCAACAATTGGGATTTTTGGTCATCTCTCCCTGAAGCTTTACATCAAGTCACAATTACAATGAGTGATAGAGGCATCCCCAAATCCTATAGGCATATGCACGGTTTTTCTTCCCATGCTTTTAGCTTTATTAATGCAGATAATGAAAGGGTATGGGTTAAGTTCCACTTCACAACCCATCAAGGCATAGAAAATCTAACGGATGAAGAAGCGGCTGCTATCATTGCTAATGACAGGGAAAGCCATCAAAGAGATCTGTATGAGGCAATCGAAAGAGGGGACTACCCAAGATGGACTATGTCGGTTCAGATAATGACAGAGGAAGAAGCCGATAAAATGCCATACAATCCTTTCGATTTGACCAAGGTCTGGTACAAGGATGAATTCCCTCTTATAGAAGTTGGGGTTTTAGAATTAAACAGGAACCCAGACAACTACTTCCAGGATGTGGAACAAGCAGCCTTTAATCCAGCCAGTATTGTCCCAGGGATAAGCTTTTCACCTGACAGAATGCTGCAGGGACGACTTTTTGCCTACGGAGATGCTCAAAGATATAGACTTGGAGTCAACCATCACCAAATACCAGTCAACTCACCCAAGGCTGTAAAAGACTATCATAGTTTCCATAGGGACGGACAAATGAGAGTTGACGGCAACCAAGGCTCTAGGCTACACTATGAACCCAATAGTTTCGGTGAGTGGCAGGAGCAGCCTCAATATGAAGAGCCAGCTCTAAAAGTAGATGGCGACATTATGCGATATGATTTTAGAGAGGACGATGATGACTACTATACACAGCCAGGAAAGCTCTTTAGATTGATGTCCCCTAAGCAGCAAAAGGTACTGTTTGAGAATACCGCCCGTAATATGGAAGGTGTTCCGGAGTTTATCAAGATAAGACATATAAATAACAGCTATAAGGCTGACCCTGAATATGGGAAAGGTCTGGCAAAGGCCATGAATATTGATATGTCCAAAATATCTACTACATAAGTAGGAGACTTTAGTTTATTAAAAGCACCGGTAGGATGATATAGATTTCATCCTACCGGTGCTTTTTGATTATATTTCATTAGGTAAAGCCTTTATCCTGGGTATTGTTTTATTTGAGGATTAAAACTCATAGGGCTGATAAGCCATGGGTATACCGCAGCCCTTGGCCACTGTTTCATCTATGGATATCAAGTCTTCTCGATTTACTTGGGATAATGATGTTTTGCCCAGTCCCCTAACTCCATCTGCAATTTCCAGAAGGCAAGCTTCTAGGAAATTATTAAGGCTCTCAGCCCCTTTTTCTATATCAAAGTCACTGGAGTAGTGGGCATTATACCATACCAAGGTGGTAGGCGGCTCAAAAGGCAGTGCTTTCTTGAGCTGAGGATGAGAAACAGCAAATAAAGCTATAGAACCTATGCAACAGGCATCAGCTCCTAGAGCCCTTGCTTTGAGGATTTCTCCCGGAGTACGAATCTTGCCGGAGGCTATAAGGGATACCTGATCGGCATAGCCATTGTTTTTAATCCACTGAGCAGCCCGGTGTATAGCGAATACGACAGGCACACCGAAATCATCCTGAAAAATAGGAGGAGAACCTTTGGATGCAGCCTCAGCTCCATCAATTGATATAAAGTCTATGCCACTAGAGCATAGATACTCCAAATCTTTTTCAAGGTATTTGCCAGCACCTATTTTAGCTCCAATGGGGACGCCACCGGTAATATTCCTGAGTTTTTCAACTAGGATAGGCAGATCTTCGGGAGATTGAACTTCCGGTTGTTTAGAGTGAGCTACAATATCTTTACCTTTTGGTATACCAAAGTCCTTGCGCAGTTGTCTGTCAATAAGTTCGCTTTTTACAATATGACCAACCCCCGCATATCCTCCTTGGCCAAATTGAATTTCTACGGCATCACAGTTTCTAAGTATTTCAGGAGTTTTGCCCCAGTCCCCTCGATTATATTGATAAATTAGGAGACCAGCTTCCTTTCTTTCCTCGGATAGGAAAGGACCTGCCCCGCTGTTAGCTGCTATTCCTGCCATTTTGGCCCCTCTGGCCAAAGCTAGTTTTACTTCCTTGCTAAGGGCGATACCATATGCCATTGGGGCAATCATTATGGGCATCCTAATAGTAAAAGGCTTTACCGCCATTTTGCCAATGGTGACCTCCGTGTTGATTTCTGTAAGGGTATCGGTAGGCATGGTGTGAAATTGTGCAATATCAAACTTCAAGCTATCCAGGCTTGGAAACTTTTCCGGAGTACCCATAGGTCTTTCTAATAACTTTGGTTCAGTGGCTCGTAGGTTAGTTTCCACTGCCACCTGGGGGGTTATTCTCATGGTGGATGAGACCAGCTCCCAAAGGTTTTCATCGTATAAATCCTTACCTAGAATATTATAAAAGCGGTCGCTGAACTTGTTTACAATGGCACGAGCCAGCAGATTTGCGCCAGCTACCCCTAAAAAGGCAGCGCCTGCCCCTATCATAGCCATGGCTTTTAATTTCTTCTTATCTATGGTAAAGTCGATTTTCAAGTTTTCCTCCCTCCTAATGACTGTTGACAGCTAGTTGTGGGATATGTCCTAGATTGATATTGGACATCATAATCATTGATTAGCAATTAATCATTTTAAAAGCTTAATCTAGCTATAGTATGTGAAAAGAAATACTTATCATTCAATTGATTCTTATAGAGAAAAAAAGTATTGGTAAGTTTTTAGAAAAGATTATATAATTGAACCATTGACATATAAGATGGACATGGAATTGAAGTGTAGGGGTAAAGGAGGAATTGATTTGATAAAAGTGAACAATTTGTCTAAAAGCTACGGAGAAAAAGAGGCCCTCCAAGGCATCTCCTTTGGCGTGAAAGAGGGGGAGATATTTGGTTTTTTAGGGCCAAATGGTGCAGGTAAAACTACAACACTTAAAATTCTTACAGGACAGCTAGCAGCTGATGGAGGTTGGGCCAAAATAATGGGTTTTGATGTAGGGAAAGATACTAATCAGCTACATGCCTATATTGGAGTGGTTCCTGAAGAAACCAACCTATATGAAAGGCTTACCGTCAAGCAAAATCTAGATCTTTTTTGCCGTTTATATGGGTGTTCTACTGAGCAAACAGATTATTATCTAGATCAAATAGGAATGACACAGGATAAGAATACTCAAGTAAAAAAGCTATCCAAGGGAATGAAACAAAAGGTACTACTAATACGAGCCCTCTTACATAACCCCAAGATTCTTTTCCTGGATGAGCCCACTTCAGGCCTTGATCCAGCGTCTGCTGAGACCATACATAAGATCCTATTAGAGTTAAATAGTGAAGGCAAGACTATCTTACTCACATCTCACAATATGGAGGAAGTAGATAAGCTATGCCATAATGTAGCTTTTTTGAACCAGGGGCAAATAGTTGAGGCGGGCAGTCCTGTAGAGCTCAAGCTGGAGCACTCTACCCGCCGTATGAGGGTTTTGATAGATGAGGGAGATGGTTTAGTGTCTAAGGAACTGGATATGGATGGAGAGGAGTCCGGAGCTATTCTATCCCAATGGATGACCGACAATAAGGTTCGCTCCATTCATTCCTGTGAACCTACATTAGCTGATATATTTGTAAAGGTAACGGGGAGGGAGTTTTCATGATTTTATCACTAAAAAGGATAGGAGCTATTTTTATAAAGGAGCTACATGATCTGAAAACTAATATCAACATACTGATAATGTATATAATTCCTATAGTTATAGCCTATATCTATGATAAGCTTATTCCTGGTATGCCGGAAGGATTTGCTCTGGCTTTTGGCCTTCTGTTTCTTGTGGTCATGGTAGGAATGTACGTCCCATCCATGATGATTGCAGAGGAGAAGGAGAAGAAGACTTTGGGGGTTTTGCTCTTATCCCCGGCCACACCTATGGAGGTATTTATAGGCAAGGGCTTGCTTACCTTTGTCAGCGTATTAGTAAGCATAGTTTTTTTGGTATTTATATCAAGCGGAAATGGCCTTGCTCACCTGGATATAATCCTAGTAGGAGGGATATTGACTACTCTCTTCTGTATTATGGTAGGATTTATTGTAGGGTTATTGTCAAAAAATCAGATGGCTACGGGAGTGGTGGGTACCCCAGTATATATGGCCTTGCTCCTAATCCCCATGCTAGGCAGTATGGGTTCACCTACCATGGAGAAGATTGCCAAAGCCTTTCCAACCTACTATTATAATGATATGCTTTATATGGCTCTTAGTGGGCTTGAAGAAAAGAAGACCTTATTGGATATGATGCCAGAGGTAGGAATCCTACTAGGCAGCTTGATAATTGCTTTTGGGCTGCTGGCATTTGTCTATAGAAAAAGGGGATTAGAACAATAAAAGATATGGAAATGGATGGAATTTAATGAAATACAAGGGTATAAAAAGAGCTGAATTTATAAATAGACCTAATAGGTTCATTGCAAATGTAGAAATAGATGGAAAAAGAGAGGCGGTTCATGTTAAGAACACAGGTAGATGCAAGGAAATCTTTACTGAGGGGGCCACAGTTATACTGGAGAAGGCTACAAATCCCAATAGAAAGACCAGGTATTCTGTAATCGCTGGCTATAAGGGAGATCTTCTTATAAACACCGATTCCCAAGTGCCCAATACAGTGGTATATGACGCCCTTGTAGACAAGAAGATAATGGAGATACAAAGCATAACCCATATAAAGCGGGAGGTTACCTTTGGAAAGTCCCGTTTTGATATTTATTTTGAAAAGGAAGATAAAAAAGGATTTATAGAAGTTAAGGGTGTCACCTTAGAAGACGAGGGGATATGCAAATTTCCTGATGCCCCAACTCAAAGGGGAGCAAAGCATATCTATGAACTCATAGAGGCTAAAAGGCAAGGATACAGTAGCTACATATTCTTCCTAGTCCAGATGGAAGGTATGAAATATTTTACACCTAATGATGAAACCGACCCTGAATTTGGCCAAGCCCTCAGACTAGCTAAAGAGAATGATGTTGAGATATTGGTATATGATAGCCTAGTTAAAGAAGATGAGATAGTCATAGGAGAAAGCTTAGATTATATAATCTAGATATTTTTAATAAAAAAGGGTTGCCTTTCTTTTTTAGAATTTAGGAACCATTCTTTATAAACTTGAGCTTGAACAGATAACTATTTGGCGAAGAGATCTCTAACCCAGTTTTAGAGATCTTTTTAATCTATATTAATTATTTTTATTAGACAAATTCAGAAAAACAGCAGTTTAATTTACATTGACTGCCTATATAAATCTTCAGTAAATGGATTAAAAGTGCTATAATAGGATATATATGTTATCATTATCTTGGTTATAAGGTCATTATATTATTCTTTGGATAAATATTTAATAGGATTGAGATTAGATCCAAATTAAATGAAGGGAAGAAAAAAATATGGAACTAAAGTTCTCTAAGATGTTGAAGCTTGTTGTTTCTGTGACATTGATAATTACTATGTTCTTTACAGGGCAGATAGGTAGTAGATCTGTAGCCCAAGGGGAGGTTACATCTTCTGAGAATCTCGTTAGAGAACGGGAAATAACAATAGGTGATAGAGTTTACGTTATCCCCCAATCTGATTTTATGATCAATTATACCGTAAATAATGGGAAAAATCTTAATATATCGGGGATTAGAATTAAGGAAACACTTATTGGGGGAGGTAGCATTATAGGGGACAAATGGGTTACTCCCGATATAAATTATCCAATAACCCCCAATCAGAGTAAAACTTTTAGTGGTGACAGATTCAAAGGTGATAGAGGTGTGTCATCCTATACTCTTGAATATATCCTTCAGTATATGGAAGAGGGTAGCGAGGATTGGATTGAGTTGAGTCGCGGGGGAAAACGAATAGATATATTTTCCACCGATATAAACGTTACCTATAAAACCAATGCAACAGGCCCGGTGCCTGCAGGCCAGGAAGTCACCTATACTGCGGAACTTCAGTCTGAAGCCAGTGAAGTTATCGAAAATATTGTGGTAAAGGATAGCATTTTGGGAGATATTGGTGTTGTGCCAGTTTTGGAGCCTGGGTCTAAAGCCACTGTATCCAAATCATTTAAGTTAAGCCAAACAACAAGAAGTCATCCCATCATTAGCTATGATGACCCAATGGGGATTAGTGGGAAGATCACCGAGGCTATGGAGAGGGCTGCTGTAGAAGTGGTGGTAGAGGAAGAAGAGGTAGAAAAACCCCTAGTATTATCCGGGCAGGTTAATAAGTCCACTATCGCTGATAGCGAAGAAGTAGATTTTAGTTTGAGTGTCGTAAATAAAGGCAATAAGGCCCTAACCAATGTTAAGTTGGTGGACTGGATGGGTAAGGAAGTTCTTTTTAAAGAAAAGCTGGATCCCGCTAGGGAGGCACCGGTCATTTATACCGCAAGGGTGGAGCCAGGCAAGGATTATACCTTCAAAGTTACTGCTGTAGAAGAAGGTACGGGAAGAAATGTACAAGATACCTACACCGCAAAATTTGACGGCATAGGTGCAGAGCTTCAAATAATAAATAGAGTGACACCTGAAGATATTGCAGTGGGGGATGTAGCAAAAATTGAATATACCCTTAAAAATACAGGCAAGGTGGCCATGGTGGATATAGTGGTTGAAGAGCCAGAGTTCGGAGAAGTAGCCAGGTTTAGTGAGCTACAGCCTGGGCAGGAAGAAAACTTTTCAATTGAAAAAATAATAGAACATGATACTAGTAGTCATCCCAGGGTATATGCTAAGACCAAAGGGTCTGGTCATAGTTATGAATTTCAAGGTAATTATATAGAAATAGCTATAAACACCATTGAGGTATTGCCCCTATTGACCATGAGACTTACCTCAGAACCTAGAGTCTTAGCTGAACCAGGCACTATTGATCTTATTTGTACAGTTATAAATGAAGGAGATATTAAGATTGATAATATTGAATTACTACTAACTGAAAGGGAGCTTAACATAGGAAGTATCCTGACCTTGGATCCGGGGGATCAAGAGACTCTAACCTTGCCCGGGCTTAATATTGAAGAAGACACATCCTTTACCGTAAGGGCCAGAGGAATAACCTATGATGGGCAAGAAGTGGAATTTTTAAGCGAACCCTATGAGATAATGATTGGAGCAGATATTCCTGAAGATGAAGAAAAGGCAGACAATCCCAAGCTCAGCTTTCTCAAGAAACTACTGGCGGTTATAGTTGTATTGGCTATTGCTACTGCCGGTGGGATGGTATATTTGATTCGAGATTTAAGACTAGGCGATAAGAAGAAGGTAAGAAAAAGGAGAAAAGTTAGGAGGAAAAATGCGAATCCTAAAAACTAGTGGTAGATCCTATGGCATATATAAGGTGGGAAACAAGCATAGGGTTGTAAGAAATATTAAGGATTTTGATACTTTTGAAGAAGCCAGCAAAACTGCCTTAAGATTAGCCAGAGGAGATATAAGGGAAGAAGATTTGTTACTAAACCAAGATAAAGATACAGAAAAATGATGTAAAAAAATAGGGGCAGGCAGGTTATATATTCTATAGAACCTGCCTGCTACCTTTTTTGGTACTTATTTATCAGTTCTTCTATAGACATCCAATATTGATAGCCTTTGCGTTTAGGTTTATTTCTAGATGGAGCCTTTGAGCTGCTTGGTGAAAAGACCCATTTAAGAAAATTCATCCACATAACTATTAGACGCGATCCTAACCCCTCTTTCATAGCTTCCAGCTGAAAACCCAATCGTCGAAGACCGGGACCTAGCATGGTAACTCCCCAAAGGGCCTTGGCTCTGGGATCCAATTTCCCTTGACTCGCTAGCTCAGCCAGATTATTAAGCTCCTGTCGAAAAAGGGGTAGAAGTTGAATATCGGAAGCTACCTTAATACCGCCTACTTCTCCCTTGGCCAATCTTAGGTTGGATATATGCAATTCTATTATATAGTCCCCTGAATCTATTTTCGTACCATCTTTTAAGACTATGGACTGACCTTTGAAGGGATGTACAGACATCCTCAGCAGACCATAGGGGGAGTTTTCTACCACCTTAATATTTTCTATACGAGAGAAGAGTTTTTCCCAGCAGCTTACAATTGGTCTTATTATGGATTTAAACATGTTCTTCTCCTTTCATATGATCTAGATTTACGAAATCATATCCCTGCTTATGAAGGGTACGGATGATAATAGGCAAGGCTTGGAGAGTTTTCTCCGGTGCTCCTGGAGCTCCTTGGTTATCATGAAGTACTATGATGGAGCCTGGTTCGATCTTATCTATTACTCTACTATATATATCTTCTACAGTGGTACGGGCAGTCCAATCTTGAGCTTCAATGGACCAGTAGGCTATATCTAGATCTAACCTTTTAGCGGCAAACATACTGGCAGCGTTAAAGGTCCCCCAAGGAGGTCGATACCATTTAGGGGGTTTTTCTAAGATATTAGATAAAAGATTGTAGGTTTGATTCATATCCCTTATTGTTCTAAGGGGAGACATTATCCAAGCATGACGGTGGGAGTAGGAATGGCAGCCTATGGTATGTCCCTCCTTATCCATGCGCTTTATTATATCTGAATGGCGCTTTGCCTCTTTTCCCATGATAAAGAAGCTGGCTGGCACGTCATATTCCCTTAGGATATTCAACAATCTAGGAGTATAATCCGGGTTAGGTCCGTCATCGAAGGTAAGGGCTACCTCTTTTTTGGGACCTTGACCCTTGCGAAATACTTTATTTGAGCGATTGCGGGCCCAGTAACTGGGTAAGAGGCAATATAATAAGAAAATCATAGACAAGATAAGAAGTATTGACCACAACATTATTTTCTCTCCTCACTTTTTCTTGGATAAGCAATCAGCTATTCAATGTTTGCCTTAAGCATACATATTTATGTCCTCTCTATAGGATGATTCTGCAAATTCTTTATCCTCTATACCGCCAGAGGCCAGTTTTAAGATTACATTTACTGAGTCTCTGGCCGAGAAGGGCTTGGCTAGAGGCTCCATAGCTTCCGAGATATCATCTAGTATAGAAGGGTCTTCTATGCTCTCTTTTATTAGCTCTACTGCCAGGGCCTCATCTTTGGCCAGTAGAGCAGCCCTATTGTCCAGCAAAAAATCCACATTGCACATCTCATGTCCCGGTAGGGGCCTATAAAGTAGGATGGGCAACTTAACAGCTAGAGCTTCAAAAACCGTTATTCCCCCGGCCTTAGAAAGCAGGAGATCGGTCCCTTTCATAAGAGGGGCAATGTTTTCTATATAGCCCAGGATTCTAATAGGTATTGAGGAAGTTTGGGCTATAGGCTTAAGCTTTTTGGCCAGATTTTGGTTGGAGCCGGTTAAAGCAATAATCTGCATGGGTAAGGATAGTTCTGCCAGCCTTGTACATATTCCTTCTATACCGGGCATGAGCCCCTGGCCTCCACCCATTATAAGCAAGGTGAATATATTTGGGTCTAAATTCAGCTTAATCCAAATACCAGGATCGGATACCGGGGCCTCGAATTGGGACCTAATAGGGATACCGGTAACATGTATTTTTTCCTTAGCTATGCCTCTTGCAAGCAGGCGGGAGCCAACTATATCAGCGGCCACAATATAGGCATCCACCTCTGGATGTATCCATTGGCTGTGGTCAGCAACATCAGTTATGACTACTGCCAAGGGGATATCAATTTCTCCTTCGGCCTTCAACTGTGAAACTACACCGGCAGGAGTAGGAAATGTGCATACTATCACCCTGGGCGAGCACTTCTTTATTAGCTCAAGTAGTTTACTACGTCCCATTTTATTTAGTATCCGCTGCCATTTTGAATCCGGCTCTACATCTTTGGTTACTCGATAAAACCAGTCATAACCATAGGAAAAGCGCCTAATCATCTGTGAGTATCCGAATTTAATGGATTTGTTGATAAGGGGGTATATACAGTGGAAAAAGTTATATATCCCTACTTCCCAAGAGGGTTGTCTCTCATTGGCAATCTCTTTTATTGACATGGAAACCTGATGATGGCCAGTACCAAAATCAGCAGATAAAATTAGGATATCGCATTTTTTAATACTACACAAGGGCATCTGTTAACACCTTCTAGTTTTGAATGTATTTTATTTATAGTAGTGACTGTATAAATTAAGAATAATATTACAATCATCAAAGACCATTATATCAAACTATATAAAGGATTGTACATTTAAAAAACTATTAACATACGGATCCTATATAGCTCCCTGTCTTTATTAAAAATGTATTAAAAATAAGTAACTTTATCTACCATAATGCCATGGAAATCTTGTCTATGGTATAATAAAGGGACTAACTTAACTAGTTGTGCCGGTTGATCCTATAATCATAAAGTGCCATTAAGAAGTGAAGGTTTAATGGTCATTATATGCATATAGCGATAACTGTTGAACTGGCAAAGCAGGTTAAATTATTGTAGGTTTGTTTATAGATGATAGGGGAGGGGCTACATGAGTATAGAATCCCAATTAATCGATAAGTTTATGGATGGAGATTTAGCTGCCTTTGAGGAGCTGGTATTGCTGTTTGATAAAAAAATATATAATTATTGTCTGCGCATGACCAATAACCCTAGCGATGCAGAGGATTTAGCTCAGGAAGTTTTTATAAAGGTCTATAGAAATTTAAAGTCCTTTAGGAAGGATAGCAAATTCTCTACATGGATCTATCGCATTGCCCATAATACATGTGTAGACAATTACCGAAGGAAGAGATTTAAGCTAATCTCCCTAAATAAAGAAGAGGATCAACAGGAGGAGATGGATATTCCATCCCCTAATCCATTGCCAGAAGAGCAGCTAGTAAGCCAAGAGCAATATAAGCTTATAAAGGAGTGTATTGCAGAGCTAAAACCCAAGTACAAATCCGTAATAATACTTAGGGATATACAAAGTTACTCCTATAAGGAGATCGCTGATATTTTAGATATACCAATTGGAACGGTCAAGTCCAATATAAGTCGTGCTAGGGCTCTTTTGCGGGAAGCATTAAAAGCTCGCAGAATGGAATTGGGCGAGAGGAGGGTCAAATAATGGATTGTAGACATTTTGATGACTATATAAGCCCTTATCTAGATCAAAGTCTAGAAAGACAGGATAGAGAGGAATTTGAAAAACATTTAAATGAGTGTGTCGAATGTAGAGAAAATCTCCAAGAAACCCGGAAGATGATATCCATACTGAGCAGATTGGATGAAGAGCCACTACCTGAGGGATTTAGGGAGAATCTATATAAAAGATTAGAGGAGAGGAGAGCTTTAATAAGCCCCTATTCCTTAAAGTGGGTCGGTGCTATAGCTGGAATTATTATATTATTATTTGCCATAAAAGTTGTAAGAGATATAAGTCTTGCAGGTGGAGTTATGGAAGAGGCCCATATTGCTTTGGATATGGCGGTGGATAGCGATAGCATAGCCGATACAGCAGCTGATGTGGCTCCCCATAGTACAAGGGGAGAAGATAATGCAGCTGTAGGGTCCGATAGATATAGTGTTGACAACCCAGATGGGAATGAAAAGGAATATGCTTTTGAGAATAGAGATGAATCGGATAAAGAGTCCTATAAAGGCGAGGATATAGACTTGGATAATGAAGTAAGGATAGAGTCGGATCTTGTAGAGCTTTATGTACAGGATA
>JAAYTG010000067.1 GCA_012518075.1 Clostridiales bacterium
CTTGTTTAATAGGAATACTTGGATTTTAACCTTATATTAAGAGATGTTTTACGGAGGTGACTGGATATTTTTAAGTTTGAATTAATAAAGACTTGTTCTAGAACAGGTGCTCGCATTGGGAAACTGCATACACCTAATGGAACTATAGATACCCCGGTCTTTATGCCAGTGGGAACCCAGGCTACTGTAAAGGCGATGACACCAAAGGTTTTAGAAGAACTTGAAGCCGAAATTATATTGTCAAATACCTATCACTTATACTTGAGACCGGGTCATAAGTTGGTAAATCAAGCCGGGGGACTGCACAAGTTTATGAATTGGGAAAGACCTATATTGACCGATAGTGGCGGTTTCCAGGTATTTAGTCTAGCCCATTTAAGAAAGATAAGTGATGATGGCGTGGAATTTCAGTCCCACTTGGACGGTTCATACCACTTTTTCACTCCCGAGAAAGTAATGGAGATAGAGAATAATCTAGGTGCTGATATAATGATGGCCTTTGACATCTGCTCTCCCTATCCCTGTGACTATGATGATGCTAAGAAGGATTTGGAGACAACCTTAAGATGGGCAAAGAGATGCAAGGCGGCTCACCAACGGGAGGATCAGGCTCTGTTTGGAATTATTCAAGGGGGCATGTATGATGATTTACGTCTGAGAAGTGCCCAAGAAATGATAGATTTGGATTTCCCAGGTTATGGAATAGGAGGCTTGAGTGTAGGGGAGCCCAAAGATCTAATGTACAAGGTCTTAGATGTTCTAAATCCTGTTATGCCCACTAATAAACCTCGCTATCTAATGGGTGTGGGTTCGCCAGATTGCTTAGTAGAGGCTGTCATGAGGGGTGTGGATATGTTCGACTGTGTTCTGCCTACACGTATTGCACGAAATGGAACCGCCATGACCAGTCAAGGTAGGATAGTAGTGCGAAATGCAAGTTATCAAAAAGATTTTACGCCACTAGATCACAAGTGTGATTGCTATACCTGCAAGAACTTTACTAGAGCTTATCTTCGTCATTTAATAAAGTCGGGGGAGATTCTTTCTTCCATTTTGCTAACAATCCATAATATTAGTTTTTTGATAAACCTAATGGATAATATAAGAGAGGCTATATGGGAGGAAAGTTTGCCAGAGTTTAGACAGGAGTTTTTCTCACAATATGGATATGAGAACTAGTTCTAAATCTAAATTTAGGCTTTGCCATATTTAGCCTAGTATTGTATAATTAATTGATAGTATAACTACATATCCGCAGATATGTAGATAAAAGAAACAAGAAGTGAAAGCAAAAGGAGGGAATAAAATGCTATTAAATGTTGGTGCAGGAGCAGTCGAGCCAGGTGCTGGAGGCCTACTAGTCAGTTTATTGCCAATTATACTGATGGTAGCGGTTTTCTATTTTATAGTCATTCGTCCACAGAGAAAAAGGGATAAAGAAAATAGGGAGATGCTGGCATCATTAACTGTGGGGGATAATATCACTACAATTGGTGGTATTTGTGGCAAGATTACTTCTATTCGAGAAGATATAATCATTATAGAGGTAGGAGCTGACAAGGTTAAATTAGTTTTTGAACGTTGGGCTGTTAGGAGTGTGGACAAGATTACAGCTGATTAAAAGATTGCCTGTTCTAAAAAAAGAGCAGGCTTTTTTCGTTTTGGAATATATGGCTCCTAGAATGCATATCTTAGAATGAGCTTTATTATAGATGAAGAAGCAGAGCATTGGTATAGGCCAGGATCCAAAAATATAGAGGGGATGGGTAGAATGAGAAAGATGCGAAAAACCTCCGGCAAACAGCAGCCCGAATCCATTTTACATGATGTAATAGCGGTGCTTAAGAGTTCATTGATAGCTGTTATTATCACCCTAATATGCTTTACTTTATTTGCAGTTATAATAAAGGTAGTAGATATGCAGGAAACCGTAATACCGCCCGTAGTTCAGGTAGTGCGGACCCTTAGTATTGCTTTTGGAGGTGTCTTAGCTGCTAGAGCAAGTAGAAAGATGGGCTGGCTTAAGGGCGGCATCACCGGGGTACTATATATTTTCTGGGCTTTTATTATAAGTTCTTTATTTGGTGGTTCTACCTTTATGGGGACCTTGATTTTTTCTGATTTTCTTCTAGGAGCAGTTGCCGGTGCAGTTGGTGGCATTGTTGGGGTAAACATATAATTGAAGCAAAATTCTTGCAGAAAAAGGCTGGCTATTGTATAATGAACACAGACAAGTAACAAGCTTTACATATTTAGAGTTAAAGAGTTGATACTGAGGAGGAAGATGGATGAAACATATTAAGACATTACATAAGGGTAATTTGAAGGAAACCATATTAAAATCAGGGTGTGGTGAGTGCCAGGCTTCTTGTCAGTCAGCCTGCAAGACCTCTTGCACCGTTGCAAATCAGAGTTGCGAACAGAAATAATAGATTAAGAACTCATTGAACTTATTACAAAATATTCAAGGAATATATTATACTGAATTAATCTTTGTCGCTTGGTCAGCATGTAGGCTTAACTGGCGCAAGGGTTAATAACCTTATTATAGCAGTGGCAGGGCTACTGCTATTTTCATGTAGATAACCTTATCTTTTCTACTCGGGAAAGATTTAAAGTTGACGGACAAGATCCAAACCAATATAATTATTAGAGTAGACATTGTTATGATTGTATTTTAGTGTATAATTAGATTATACTTGAGCTAAAATTACATATAACTGCCCTTATTGACTTGACCCATCTGATATTTATAAGGGGTATAATTAGGGGATTACAGGTATTTAGTTGCTAGCCCTTGACTTTAGATCTACTTAAGGTTTTATTGCCGGTATCCATTACTTATATGGGTTAAAGGGGAACAAAATGGCTACTGCGAAATAAGCTTACCAAGAAAGCTTCCTAAGGGAAGCTTTTAAAATTTTCAATACAATAGATAAAGGTGAAGTATATGGCAATATTAGAAGCTATAAAACCTTCTATAGGCGACATAGATACAGTGACGGATATTCTTAGCAATGCTTTAGGTGTTTCCAGGGTTACCTCCAGGTTATTAATAAATCGAGGGATCCTTGATACAGAGGATGCCAGAGCCTTTTTAAATCCTTCTTTAGAACAATTATTTGACCCTTTCAAACTGACTGATATGGATAAAGCTGTGTCTAGAATCGAAAAAGCAATATCCTCTAAGGAACATATAACCATCTATGGAGATTATGATGTGGATGGGATGACTAGTTGCGCCTTACTTTATAATTTCTTAACAGATAAGGGATGTAAGGTGGATGTATACATCCCCAATCGACACAAGGAAGGTTATGGGATTAACTGTAAGGCAATTGAAGAGATTCATAGAAGGGGTACTCATTTGATGGTCAGTGTTGACTGTGGCATCACTTCTATATCCCAGGTGGAGTTGGCTAAGGATTTAGGGATTGATGTCATTATTACAGATCATCATCAATGTAGTAGCACCCTTCCCGAAGCCATAGCTGTTATAAACCCTGCTAGGAATCCAGAGCTTCATAGAATGCATCCTCTAGCTGGAGTTGGGGTAGCCGGTAAACTGGTACAGGCCATAGAAGGTGTGTCATACCTAGAGCCTTATTTGGATTTAATAGCATTGGGAACGGTAGCCGATGTTGTTTCTCTTGTTGGAGATAACAGGATACTGGTAGCAAAGGGTTTAGAGAAGATAAACAAGTCTCCCTGTCCTGGTATTGAAGCCTTAATAGAGGTCTCTGCTAGCAAGGATTCAGAGATAGATACTGGGAGAATAGCTTTTGGATTAGCTCCCAGACTAAATGCTGCAGGTAGAATCGATGATCCCCTTAAAGGCTTTGAACTGTTGACTGCTAGGAAGCTATCTCATGCTATTCCCATAGCAAAAAAGCTAGAGGAACAAAACAGGCATAGGCAGGCAATAGAAGCGGAAATCATCCGAGAGGCTGAAGATTTAATTAGGGATTGTGTAAACCTAAGCACAGACAGGATAATAGTCTTAGGTAAAGAGGGATGGAATCCAGGAATAATAGGTATAGCTGCATCCAAGATTGCTGAGCGTTACTGTAGGCCCTGCATACTTATTTCCATTGAAGAGAAGATGGCCTCTGGATCGGCTAGGAGTATAAGTGGATTTAACATATACGAAGCCCTAAATTCTTCTTCCCATCTACTGGAAAAGTTTGGTGGCCATGAACAAGCTGCAGGATTTTCTTTAGTTAAAGAAAACATTCACCAATTGAGGAAGGTTCTCATAGATTACTCTAGCAAAAAAATCAGCGATTCTATGCTAATCCCTCGATACACCTATGATACGGATCTTAAACCTGGCGATATCACCCACAATTTAGTGAATGAGCTTAAAGCAATGGAACCCTTTGGCATAGGTAATCCATCTCCCACTTTTCTTTTATCCCATGCAAAGTTAGAGGAGAATCGTAAGGTGGGTAGCAATGGTAAGCATCTTAAGGTATCTGTTGGACTGGGACAGAGATTGTGGGATGGTATTGCCTTTGGAATGGGTGAACGGGCAGAAACTCTATCTGCCGCCAATCGAGTATCTTTAGTTACAAGATTAGAGAAAAATGAATGGAGAGGTATAAGCAAACTACAATTGAATGTTAAACATATAGATGTAGCATTACAGAACAGCCAAGATTGGGAGGATTTTTTATCTTTCTTTCATTTAAAATTTTTTGATGCTTTTTTCTATGATTTTATGTATAATAAGCATAATAACCCTGAAGCCTATTCTATTTTACCGGGACTCATGAAACCGGTAAGTATGAATGATGTTATCGAGGAATTTAAAAGAACTGGAATTGGCAATCTGGTCCTGGTAAACTCTTTATTTAATAGCCAGAGACTTGCCCAATGTGTATTGGATAATAATTTAAGTAAAAAGATGATATCCAGCTATGGTCAACCCAACCATTGGGATGGTATTGGTGTGAATATGGTAGTCTTTGCTCCCATATCTAGCAATATAGCTTTCTCAGACTACAGGAACATCTATGTCTTTGAAGATGAAATATCCTACTCTTTTATAGATTTTAATCAGATAGGCAATGCCAAGCTCCATAGAATCATAAGCAGGGAAGAAAGAACAAGGGGGAATAAGGAGTTAAAGGGAAAATACCTAGTTCAACATTCAGATTTTGCTTCCCTTTATAGGTGGCTTCGGTCTCTAACACCTGGACGCAGTATCTGGCAGGGTTGGCAAAGCTTAGTTGAAGACTATCAAAGCAAAATGAGTCAGGCTATTAATGGATTTACCATTAGGCTTATGCTAAGGATATTTGAAGAGCTCAACTTTATTAAGGTTCAATCTAGTTATAGATTTGTTAGAATCCAGTGCCCTGCCAATCCCTTACATCGTGATCTGGAGGAGAGCTCTTTATATAGATATTATAAAAAATGGGTTAATGATATAAAAAACAAAACTAGTTTGGATAAATTTAAGGAGGAAATTTTATGAATCTTGCTGACAAAATTAGAATAATACCTGACTTCCCCAAAGAAGGAATTAGCTTCAAGGATATAACCACTCTCTTACAGGATAAAGATGCCTATCAACATACTGTTAATACCCTGATTGAAACATGTAAAGAGCTACGGCCTGATTTTATAGTCGGACCTGAAGCCAGAGGTTTCGTTATTGGAGCACCTCTAGCCTATGGTTTAGGAGTAGGCTTTGTTCCTGTTCGAAAGCCTGGAAAATTACCCTGTGATACTGTCTTATATGAATACGACTTGGAATATGGTAAGGATGTCCTGGAGATCCATCAAGATGCAATAAAGCCAGGTCAAAGGGTGGTAATAGCTGATGATTTATTGGCAACTGGTGGAACAGCCCTAGCTACAGCAAAACTTGTAGAAAAGCTAGGCGGTATCGTTGTAGGGATGTTGTTTGTAATTGAGCTTTCCTATCTAAATGGAAAAGAAAAGCTGAGTGAATATAGGGTAGAAACTTTAGTCGAGTATGAGTCCTAATTAATGGCGACTCAGGTTTTATAAAACACTATAAAAGGGCGTATAGGAAATGGCAGAGTTCGATAAAAAATTAAATATGCTAGAAGAAAAAGCACAGCAGCTATATGGGGATCAGGGTGTAACAAAGATTAAAGATGCTTACGCCTTTGCTCGTGATGCTCATAAATCCCAGTTAAGATCTTCAGGAGACCCTTATATAATCCATCCTTTGGAGGTAGCGCTGATACTTATCGATATGGGTTTGGATGTAGATACCATAGTTGCTGGGCTACTTCATGATGTAGTTGAGGATACAGGGGTTCCTATTGAGGAACTATCCATGCTTTTTGGAGAGGAAATAGCACGGCTAGTTGACGGCGTAACCAAACTAGGGAAGATAGCTTTTAAGACCAAGGAAGAGCAGCAGGCTGAAAACTTACGCAAGATGTTTTTGGCCATGGCCAAGGATATAAGGGTAATTATAATAAAGCTGGCTGATCGTCTGCATAATCTTAGAACCCTAGAATACGTTGACGAAGAAAAGCAAAGAGAAAAAGCCTATGAAACTCTGGAAATCTATGCCCCACTAGCCCATAGGTTAGGTATTTTCAAGATCAAATGGGAGCTGGAAGATACATCTCTTAGATACATAGATCCTAAAGGTTATTATGATTTAGTGGATAGGATTGCCACAAAGCGCAAGGAAAGAGAAGAATACATCCAAGGTGTTATAAAGACCATTGAGGATAAATTAGATGAAATGGGAATTGAAGCAGAAATCGAGGGACGGCCAAAGCATTTCTATAGCATCTACAAAAAAATGTATATGCAGCACAAGGACTTTGAGCAGATATACGATCTCTTAGCGGTAAGGATAATTGTCAATACAGTAAAGGATTGCTATGGAGTATTAGGAGTAGCTCACACTCTATGGAAGCCGATCCCTGGAAGATTTAAGGATTATATTGCGGTGCCAAAGCCCAATATGTATCAATCCCTTCACACTACTGTTATTGGGCCTAGGGGTGAGTTGTTCGAAATCCAGATTAGAACTTGGGAGATGCATCGTACCGCCGAATATGGAATTGCTGCTCATTGGAAGTACAAAGAAGGTAAAAAGAGTTCATCGGACTTTGATGAGAAACTGGCTTGGCTGAGACATCTATTGGAATGGCAGAGTGATTTAAAAGATGCAAGAGAGTTTATGGAAACTCTTAAAATTGATCTTTTCACCGATGAGGTGTTTGTCTTTACCCCAAAAGGAGATGTTATAGATCTACGTAAAGGGGCCACTCCTCTAGATTTTGCCTATGCCATCCATAGCGCTGTCGGAAACAAGTGTACCGGCGCCAAGGTTAATGGAAGAATAGTATCCTTAGACTATAAGCTCCAGACTGGCGATATAGTGGAAATCCTCACAGCAGCCTCCAGTAGCGGGCCTAGTCGGGACTGGCTAAATATAGTTAAGACTAGTCAAGCCAGGAATAAGATAAAACAATTCTTTAAAAAGGAGCGTAGGGAGGAAAATATAGAAAAGGGCAAGGAGATGTTGGAGAGGGAAGCTAGAAGGCAGGGATACTCCCTTTCTCAGCTTCTTCAAAAAGACTGGTCGGAGTCAGCATGGAAAAAGTATGGTTTTCATTCTGCTGAGGATATGTACTCGGCCTTGGGCTATGGAGGCATTACCACAAACCAGATCTTATTCAGGCTTATTGATGAATATAAGAAGGCCAATCAACCAGACGTAGAAGATTTGGCTTCAAAAGGAGAAGTTAGACCCCGAAGGGCTTCAACTTCCAATGATAAAGGCGTTAAGGTAAAAGGTATTGACAATATTATGGTTCGGTTTTCAAAATGTTGTAATCCAGTTCCGGGGGACGACATTATTGGCTATATAACCAGAGGTAGGGGCGTATCCATTCACAGGGCTGACTGTATAAATCTTCAAGATCCTTTGGTGGAAAAACATAGGTTTATCGAAGTCAATTGGGTGGATGAGCATAAGGCTTCATTTAGTTCGGAAATACAGATACTAGCTAGGGATAGGGAAATGCTCCTGGCGGACATTACCAAGACAATATCAGATATGAAAATAACGGTTACAGCTATTAACGCCCGGACCACTAAAAACAAACAGGTAATAATAAATATTATGATGGAGATAAATGATATAGACCAACTAAAGAAGGTCATTAAACAATTTGAAAAAATAGATAAAGTAGTTGATGTCTTTAGGGTAAAGGCATAAATGCGGCAAAAGTACTGGGAGTGATAATATGAGAGCTGTTATACAGCGGGTAAGTCAGGCTAAGGTAAAAGTTGGACAAGATATAGCTGGCCAGATAGATAAAGGTTTCTTGGTTTATCTGGGTGTAGAGAAGGAAGACCAAGAAGAGGACCTAGTCTACATACTGGATAAAACCATTAATCTCAGGGTTTTTGAAGATCAGGACGGGAAGATGAATCTGTCCATTGGCCAGGTAGGAGGAAGTATCCTTGCAGTTTCTCAGTTTACTCTCTACGGTGACTGTAGGAGGGGGAGAAGGCCCAGTTTTAGCAAGGCTGCAGGCCTTGACAAAGCTGAGGAATTCTATAATAAATTTGTTGATGAAGTTAGAAAAAGAGGCATTAATGTGGAGACAGGAGTATTTAGAGCTCATATGGATGTAGAATCAATAAATGATGGTCCGGTCACCATTTTACTTGACAGCAAAAAGACTTTTTAGCTTTAGGAAGGGAGAAAACAGATGGAAGTAGTGGTAATGCCTGTGGGCTTGTTGGAGGCTAATTCCTACATTATCTATGACCAAGAAGGAAAAGAAGCGGCTGTTATAGATCCCGGTGGAGACGGGGAGAGTATAATTAATGAGATAAATTCGAGGAAGCTGCAGCTTAAGTATATATTGTTGACTCATGGGCACTTTGATCATATAGATGCTGTGGGCTTACTAAAGGATAGGATTGGAGGCCAGATTGCTATTCATAAGGAGGATGCAGATTCCTTAGGGGATAGTCATAAAAACCTATCAAGCGCCTTAGGTAGACACTCTATTCAGCCCCAAGCTGACCGCTTGTTGGAGCATGGGGATAGCCTGATGATTGGAAATATTGAACTAAAGGTAATTCATACGCCGGGGCACTCTTTGGGCAGCCTCTGCTTCTTGACTGAGGGTGCAGTATTCACCGGTGATACTCTCTTTAGGGGATCTATTGGGAGGACAGACTTTTCAGGAGGAGATATGGATCAGCTTTTAAACTCTATTAAAGAGAACTTATTGCCATTAGATAAGAAGACCCTAGTTTATCCTGGACATGGACCTAAAACCACTATAGGTAATGAGAAAGTGACAAACCCATTTTTGGAAGGATTGATTTAGTTTGGCCATATATGTTTTATCAAAAATAGCTGGATACGCAAATGAGTTGGCCGAGCTAGCACGGGCTTTTTTTCCAGGGACAATAGTAAAGATAGCTGCTGAGGATTCTAATGAGTTTACTGATAAAAGTTTAGTAATAAAATGCCATTACAAGCGGACAAAGGGTCATGTAGAGATAAGGATAGAGTATGAGGGAGCCCCAAAGGGTGGCGGTTCATTGTCTCAAGAGCATGAGATAGATGTAAACCTTTCATCAATTGAAGAAAAAAGGCTGGTAAAAAACTACATGAAGCTTATGCTATATCAGCTCTTGGAGGAGCTTACAGGTCGCTCCTTAGAATGGGGTGCACTGACGGGGATTAGACCAACCAAGATTGTCCATGGCCTAATGGATAAAGGCTTGGATAAAGATATGATCATAAAGACCCTCTATGATGATTATAGGGTTAGCGGCAAAAAAGCCACACTACTTCTTGATATAGCTCAAGTCCAGCGTCCTTATTTTAAGGACAATCACCCAAGGAAGATATCTGTCTATGTAAATATACCTATATGTACCACTAAATGCTTGTTTTGTTCCTTTCCTTCGGCGACCATTGACCGTTGTGCTCATTTGATTGACGACTATATACTGGCCTTGGACAAGGAAATGAAGGTTTTGTCCCGATTGGCCAGAGAGCAGGAAATGGAAGTAGAGACAGTTTATATAGGAGGAGGCACTCCAACCTCTTTAAATGTAAATCAGTTGGAGAAGGTATTGAAGGCAGTAGATAAGTATTGGGGTTATCAAGAGTGGAGGGAATATACAGTTGAAGGCGGGAGACCGGATACAATGGATAAGTATATACTAAGACTCTTAAAGGACTACAATGTTTCCCGTATAAGTATAAACCCCCAATCCATGAACGATAGAACCTTAAGGCTTATAGGCAGAAACCATAGATCAGACCAAATTGCTAATTGCTTTCATATGGCAAGAGAAGTAGGTTTTGATTCAATTAATATGGATGCAATAGTTGGTTTGCCAGGGGAAGGGGTAGATGAAGCTCTTCATACCATGGAAGAGATAAAAAAGCTTTATCCTGATAATTTAACTGTTCATACCCTGGCCATAAAGAGAGCATCAAGGCTTAAGGAAAGTATAGATGATTTTGAAACTACGGAAGTAAAAGAAGCAGAAGAGATGATGAAAATTTTCTATGATGGTGCTGCTTCTATGGGAATGAGACCCTATTATCTTTACCGCCAAAAATATATGTTGGGGAACATGGAAAACTTGGGCTTTTCATTTCCTTCAAAGGAGTCTATATACAATATGCAGATTATGGAGGACCAGCAAACTATCTGGGCATTTGGAGCAGCTGCAATCACCAAGGTCTGCTATCCAGTGGGGGGTCGTATAGAGCGAGCACCCAATGTTAAAGATATAGAGCAATATATTGATAGAATAGATGAAATGATAGAAAGAAAAACCAGATTAATTAAATAATCCCGTCTTATTACTTTTTCCAATAGGGACTTATCCATAAGATTTTTTTAGCTTGCAAAGACGGAAAAGGAGGAAATCATGATTACAAGAGCACCAAGGGGCACTAAGGATGTATTGCCAGATGAATCCTACAAATGGCATTATTTAGAGAATATTATACGTGAAATTACCGATTTATATGGATATAAGGAAGTAAGAACCCCTGTGTTTGAGCATACTGAACTATTTGTACGTGGTGTGGGAGAGACAACGGATATTGTTCAAAAGGAGATGTATACCTTTTTGGACAAGGGAGAAAGAAGCATAACCTTAAAGCCGGAGGGAACGGCTGGAGCAGTACGTGCATATATAGAACATGGATTGCACAGCGTGGCCCAGCCTATTAAAATGTACTATATAACCCCAGTTTTTAGATATGAGAACCCTCAGGCAGGAAGACTTAGGGAACATCATCAGTTTGGTATTGAGGTTTTTGGAGCCAAAGAAGCTTCACTGGATGCTGAAATTATCACTCTGGCTATGAAGCTATTTGAGAGACTAGGTCTTGAGGGATTAGAGCTAAACATCAACAGTATAGGATGTCCTCAGTGTCGTCCCAAATACCATGAGGCATTGAAGAATTATTTAGAGGCTCATTTGGATGACCTATGCCCTACCTGTAACACCCGATATGGGAAAAACCCCCTCCGTATCTTAGACTGCAAAAACAAGGAGTGCGGTGTAATTGTAGAAGGAGCCCCAATAATCTTAGACTACCTATGTGAAGATTGTGACACCCATTTTAAGAGGCTTCAGGCATTACTGTCAGCAGCCTCTATTGACTATAAGATAAATCCTATGATTGTTAGAGGTTTGGACTATTATAGTAAGACCGTATTTGAGATTATTTCAACCCAAATAGGCGCCCAGGGTACCGTATGTGGTGGAGGAAGATATGATGGCCTTGTTAAGGAATGTGGAGGCCCTGACGTACCAGGAGCAGGATTTGGTCTAGGACTTGAAAGATTGTTATTGGCCTTAGAAAGCCAGGAGATAGAAATACCTCAAGAATCGGGCAGGGATCTTCTCTTTGTCACTATAGGAGAAGAAGCAAGACAAAAGGCCTTTGAGCTCTTGCAGACTATGAGGGCTAACCATATTCTGGCGGATATGGATCACGTGGGCAGAAGTGTAAAAGCCCAGTTCAAATATGCAGATAAGGCAAATGTTGCCTGGGTTTGTATTCTAGGTGAAGAAGAGCTTAAGAGTAATATGGTTAAGATTCGTTCTATGAAAGATGGGAAGGAAGAGTTGATATCCCAGGATCGTATAATAAATTATTTAGATAAGAGAGAAGGAGCGGTGAAGTAAGATGGGAGAATCCATAAGAGGACTAAAAAGGACGCATATGTGTGGGGAGCTGACCACCCAAAACCTGGGGCAGACCGCAGTGCTCATGGGTTGGGTGCAAAGGCGGCGTGATCTAGGTGGCCTTATATTTGTTACCCTTAGGGACAGGACTGGGATAATACAGCTGGTCTTCGACCAGGAGGATTCAAAAACCCTCTTTGATAAAGCCGCGACCTTGCGTAGTGAATATGTAATTGCTTGCAAAGGGGAGGTTATTAGCCGTGCACCTGAAGCCATTAACCCTAATATGGCTACAGGTAGCATAGAGGTAAAGGCCCAAGAACTTCGAATTCTATCGACTTCGGAGACTCCACCTTTCTACATTGAAGATGATACTAATGTTGGTGAGGCTTTGAGGTATAAGTATAGGTACTTAGATTTAAGAAGGCCAGAGATGCAGAAAAACCTTATGATAAGACATAGAATAGCAAGGGTGGTCAGGGATTTTCTCAACGACAAAGGCTTTTTGGATATCGAGACTCCTATGTTAACTAAGAGTACACCAGAGGGAGCTAGGGACTATCTGGTGCCAAGTAGGGTTCATCCAGGTGAATTCTATGCCCTGCCTCAATCACCACAGCTTTTCAAGCAATTATTGATGCTGGCTGGTTATGACAGGTATTATCAAATAGTCCGATGCTTTAGGGATGAGGACTTGCGTGCTGATAGGCAGCCAGAGTTTACCCAGATTGATATAGAGATGTCCTTCGTAGAGCTTGAAGATATACTAGCCCTAAATGAGCAGATGATAGCCCATATATTTAAACAGGTATTAGACATAGATATCCCTTTACCTCTAAAGCGGATGACTTACAAAGAGGCTATGGAGAGATTTGGCTCAGACAAACCTGATACCAGGTTTGGTTTAGAACTTATGGATGTTAGTCCTTTGGTGGCCGATTCGGACTTTAAAGTATTCTCTGGAGCTGTCAAAAATGGTGGTAGTGTCAGAGCCATCAATGCAAAGGGATGTGGAGCTAAATTTTCTCGTAGAGAAATCGATGGTTTGGGAGAATACGTTAAAACCTATAGGGCAAAGGGACTAGCATGGATAAATGTTGCCCAGGAGGGAATAAAATCCCCTATTGCAAAGTTCTTAAGTCAAGAGGAACTGGAAGCTATTCTAAAGGCCTTAAATGCTGAAACTGGGGACCTACTATTGTTTGTGGCAGATGAAGATGAAGTGGTCTTCCAAGCCCTTGGACATTTGAGACTAGAGCTAGCCAAACGATTGGATTTGATTCCAGATGATAAATATGATTTATTGTGGATTACGGAATTTCCCCTATTTGAATACGATGAGGAAGAGAGTAGGTATGTGGCCAAACACCATCCCTTCACCTCCCCCATGGATGAGGATTTGCACCTGCTGGATTCAGAGCCGGAAAAGGTTCGGGCAAAAGCTTATGATATGGTGCTGAATGGGGCTGAAATAGGTGGAGGAAGTATCAGGATACATGACAGCCATATACAGGAAAGAATGTTTAAGGCTTTAGGATTTACCATGGAGAAGGCATGGGAGCAATTTGGCTTCTTACTGGAAGCTTTCAAATTTGGTACACCACCCCATGGTGGAATTGCTTATGGTCTGGACAGGATTGCTGCTATACTAGCCGGCAGGTCCTCTATCAGGGACGTTATCGCATTTCCAAAAGTACAGAATGCATCTGATCCTATGACCAATGCTCCTTCACCCGTAGATGAGAAGCAGCTTAAAGAATTGGCAATAAGGGTGGAAAAGAGAGCTGAAGACAAAGAGGTTTAATTAATGGATAATTGGTTAAATATAAGCATATACAAGATTTCGATCATTAGGGAAGGGTGCAGATGAGAGAATTTGGCGAGATTACCGGTATCAAAGATAGGATTGCTACTGTTAAGATAAGACGAAAATCTAGCTGCGGTTCTTGCACTGCCTGCGGTATGAAAGAGAACCAAAATGAAGTCATGTTAGAGGTATCTAATGATCTAGACGCTAATCTTGGGGATTGGGTAGAATTGGAACTAAAATCCATGTCTGTCCTAAAAGCTTCGGCTATAGTATATCTAATACCCTTAATTGGCCTTATATTAGGAGTGGCGGGAGGATACGCTATTGCAAATCAGCTTTCACTGGATGCAGAATTATGCGGAGCAGTAGGCGGTATACTAGTCACTGTGCTTTCCTTTATAGGGATAAGGGCAATGGACCCGATACTAAATAAAAAAGGCAACTATTCCCCCAAGATGGTAACCATTATCAATTTGTCTTTGAAAGGAGAAAATACAGATGGCAAATGAGAAAGTACTTAATTTGGATTCGGAAAACTTTGAAGAAGAAGTGTTAAACTCCAACCTACCAGTACTAGTAGATTTTTGGGCCTCATGGTGTGGTCCATGTAAGATGATAGCCCCTATAATTGACCAGCTGGCTGATGATTTTAAAGGAAAGGCCAAGATTGCTAAGGTCAATGTAGACGAAGAGAGGGACCTTGCATCAAAATACAGAGTTATGAGTATCCCAACCTTAATTCTCTTCAAAGATGGTCAGGTAGTGGATCAGTTGATGGGAGCGCGTCCTAAAGCAGAGCTAGTAAGCTTTGTACAAAAGGCCTTATAAGAAAGCTGGATTATACCAGCTTTTTTAAAACCAAAAATTTCATCAAAAGTCTTGTAAATTTTGAAAAATCCACTTATAATAGGACTAATAGATACCGAACATTATAAGTGTAATTCTAAAAAATGTATGGAGGTTGCAATCAGTGATAAATCTAAAAGAAATCTATAAAAGTGATCCGGACGTTGCAAAAGCAATAGAAAAGGAATTTGATAGGCAACAAGGTCATATTGAACTTATTGCTTCAGAAAACTTTGTTAGTTTGCCGGTTATGGCTGCTATGGGGACTCACCTTACCAACAAATATGCAGAAGGTTACCCAGGACGAAGGTACTATGGAGGCTGCGAATATGTGGATATAGTTGAGGAGTTGGCTATAGAGCGGGCAAAGAAGCTCTTTGGTGCTGAACATGCTAATGTTCAGCCACATTCAGGAGCCCAGGCCAATATGGCAGTATATTTTGCTATTTTGAATCCTGGGGATACCATCCTGGGCATGAACTTAGCCCATGGGGGACATTTGACCCACGGTAGCCCTGTAAACATATCTGGTAAATATTTTGAAATCGTCCCCTACGGCGTGGACCCAGAAACCGGATATATAGATTATGATGAACTTAGGAATCTGGCATTGGAGAATAAACCCAAGCTTATTGTAGCTGGGGCCAGCGCCTATCCCAGAACCATAGATTTTAAGAGATTTAAAGAGATAGCTGATGAAGTAGGCGCCTATTATATGGTGGATATGGCTCATATTGCAGGATTGGTAGCTGCAGGTTTGCATCCAAATCCCACCCCCTACGCGGATTTTGTGACGACAACCACCCATAAGACATTGAGAGGTCCTCGAGGTGGTATGATTCTATGCAAGGAAGAACATGCAAAGGCTATCGATAGGGCAATATTCCCAGGCACTCAAGGAGGCCCTCTTATGCATGTCATTGCAGCAAAAGCAGTTTGTTTGCTAGAAGCCTTACGTCCGGAGTTTAAAGAGTATCAGGAGCAAATAGTTAAGAATGCAAAGAGCTTGGCTAAAGCCCTTAAGGATGAGGGTTTTGAATTGGTATCAGGAGGAACAGATACCCATCTAATGACCATAGACCTTAGAAATAAGGGAATAACCGGAAGAGACGCGGAAAGGATTCTGGACAGTGTTAGAATAACCACTAATAAGAATACTATCCCTAATGACCCTCAAAGCCCCTTTGTCACCAGTGGTGTTCGCATTGGAACCCCTGCTGTAACCACCAGAGGAATGAAGGCTGAAGAAATGAAGGATATTGCAAAAGCCATTGCTCTAGCCTTGGAGAACATTGAAGAGAATCGGAATAAGGTATTAAAGATTGTAGAGGATCTATGTGGTAGATTTCCATTATATAAAGATGCACTAGTAAAGTAAGCTATATTAAAGAGATGGCATAAGCCATCTTCTTTTATGTGGCAAGCTATATTAGTTTATAGACTTGCATTCTATTGATTCGGAGGAAAGTTTCCCCATAAGATATGAGTAAAAAACAAAAGGCATCACCAATGTATTATAATAGATAATAATGGTAAACTTGTGTAGGAGGATTAAAATGGATATTTTCCAGCTATTATACGATAATAGAGATGAAGAACAAGCAATACCCATGGCAAAATATATGAAAAATCTATTCCCTTTTCTAGGGCTCAAAAAACCAGAAAGAGCAGTCTTATATAAGGAATTTCTTAAAATAAAGAAAAAGGAAGAGGAAATTGATTGGGATTTTATCTTTAAGTCTTATGATATGCCTGAAAGAGAATTTCAATATCTAGCAATTGATTACATGAGTATGATTAAGAATAAATTTACACCGGAAGACATGGAAAACATTGAAAAATTATTAGTAACAAAATCATGGTGGGATAGTGTAGACTCTCTAAATATCCTTATAGGACACATAGCCATGAAATATCCTGAGGTAAAAGAGAGCATTATATCCAGATGGATTAAATCAGATAATATTTGGTTAAATCGCATATCTATTATATTTCAGCTCAAATATAAGGAAAATACTGATACTGAATTTTTAAGCCGCGCAATTATACATAATTCTAAGACCGATGAATTTTTTATAAACAAAGCTATTGGATGGGCATTAAGAGAGTATTCTAAAACTAATAAAGAGTGGGTTAAGGAATTTATAAAATGCACTGAATTATCTAAGTTAAGTGTGAGAGAAGGAAGTAAATATATATAAAACAATAAAGACATTTATATAACTGAACATATATGCAACCATTTTGTAGATTTAATTATAATTGTAAATAGAGAATACTATAGTCAGGTTGATATTCTCAATGAATAAGAGTAGAAATATATGCAATAAAATTTTGGAGATCTAGTAAGGGGAAGGGATGTCTTAAGGTAAATACCTTCATATCTATTATATTTTGTCAACTATCAAGAATGTGTTAACATCTTATACATATAGAATAGTTTAAGAAGAAAGGTGGTGAGCTTTAGTGAGAGTTCGGTATTTGCAGCACACTCTCTCACTAAAGATAAGAGATGATAGAGACTATGCCTTTGGCAGCCCGTATGAGACCGGAAACATTGGATGAGTTTATTGGACAGAAACATATTGTAGGCAGAGGGAAGCTACTCTATAGGGCCATAAAGGCTGATAGGCTTACCTCGGCTATATTCTACGGGCCACCGGGTACCGGCAAAACCACCCTTGCCAAAATAATAGCTGGAGAGACCCAGTACTCTTTCAAACAGCTAAATGCGGTATCAGCTGGAGTAAAGGAAATAAGAAAAATAGCTGATGAGGCTCAAAACTATCTTCTTAATCCAAAAGGAAGGGTTATTTTATTCTTTGATGAAATTCATAGGTTAAATAAAGGTCAGCAGGATGCGCTCCTACCCTTCGTAGAAAATGGGACATTTATACTTGTAGGTGCCACCACCGAGAACCCCTATTTTGAGGTGAATAAGGCCCTATTATCCAGGTCCACTATCTTTAAATTCGAACCTTTAAGAGATGAAGATTTGAAGGCACTCATATACATCTGTATTAATGATAAGGAAAAGGGTTTGGGGAATCAAAAGATTGAGATTAAATCTGAAGCCGTGGATCATATTATTCGCATGAGTGAAGGGGATGCTAGGGCAGTACTAAATGCTTTAGAATTAGCTGCCTTGACTACTCCTGCTAGTGAAGATGGGACAATAGTTATTAACCTTGATGTGGCTCAAGAATGTGTACAGCAAAAGGCTATAAGATACGATAAGGACGGTGATAATCATTATGATGTCACAAGTGCCTTTATAAAGAGTATGAGAAACTATATGGAACCTGATGCTGTATTACACTGGCTAGCCCGCTTGATTGAAAGTGGAGAGAAACCAGAGTTTATTGCTAGAAGGATTATGATAGCTGCTGCTGAGGATGTAGGCCTAGCCAATCCAGCTGCTCTTCAACTTGCAGTGGCTGCATCTCAAGCCGTTGAGCGTGTAGGATGGCCGGAGAGCAGGATTATATTGGCCCAAGCAGCTTTAATGGTGGCTTGTTCACCAAAATCCAATGCTGTTTGTGTGGGAATTGATAAGGCCATAGAAGATGTACGAAATAAAAAGATAGGGGAGGTACCTATAAACCTAAGAGATACCCATTATCCCGGATCAGCTGAGCTAGGCCATGGAAGGGGATATAAATACTCCCATGACTATCCCATGGCTAGGGCAGTGCAGCAGTATATGCCAGATGAACTCAGAGGTGTACGATATTATTTTCCAAAAAACTCCGGTACAGAAGCTAGGATAAAGAAGGGATTAGAACAAATACTAGAGAAAAAAGATAGAAAAAATACTTAAGGGGGAAGATGAAAAATGTCTAGTAATTTACTAGACATTAATGTTGACAAAATTGGTCGGGTATGGTATTATCCCTTTGTCGATAAAGTCTAGTAAATCAATCGGGATTGGGAGGTGTTAGTTATGAAACTGTCTACTAGAGGCAGATACGGCCTTAGAGCCATGTTTGACTTAGCCTTGAATCAGTCCCACGGGCCTATTCCTCTGAATGAAATAGCAAGGAGGCAGAATATTTCCGAAGCATACCTAGAGCAACTATTCGCTAGCATGAGAAAGGCCGGACTAGTAAAGAGTGTCCGAGGAGCCCATGGTGGTTATCTGTTAGGGGCATCTCCCGACAAAATTTATATTGGTCAGATTTTGAGGACTTTGGAAGGCAATATTGCACCGGCTGACTGTGTCAGCGAAGATGATGCAGCTGAATGTTCAGGTGCAGATGCATGTGTTACCAGGATTGTATGGGAGAGAATTAGAGATAGTATAAGCCAAGTAATAGACTCTATAACCTTACAAGATATGGTCCAGGAGCAAAAACTCATAAACCATAGAAAATACAAGGTGGGTCTGGAATACAAGGATACAGTCCAATGCAATAGTTAAACAAGGCAATTGTTTAGATTTTCGTGAAAGGAGTCTCTTTTAAATGAAGAAGAGCGTCTATTTAGATCATGCGGCAACGACTAATACAAAAAAAGAAGTTTTAGATGAAATGCTGCCCTACTTTGTTGAAGAATATGGGAATCCATCCAGCATACATAGTTACGGCAGACAGGCTAAAAAGGCTATTGATAAGGCAAGGGAGAAGGTAGCAAGGGCCTTAAATGCAAGGTTTGAGGAGATATTTTTTACCGGTGGAGGGACTGAAGCTGATAATTGGGCTATAAAGGGAGTTGCTTTAGCAAACCAAAACAAGGGTAAACATATAATCACCTCTGCCATAGAACATCATGCTGTATTATTCACTTGTGAGTATTTAGAAAAGAGGGGCTTTGAGGTTACTTATCTTCCAGTAGATTCCTATGGCTTAGTTGATCCCAAAGAAGTTGAGAAGGCCATAAGGCCAGATACCAGCTTAATCTCCATAATGTTTGCCAACAATGAGATTGGTACTATTCAGCCTATCAAGGAAATCGGGAAAATAGCCAAGGAAAAGGGTGTGTATTTTCATACCGATGCTGTCCAGGCCATAGGTCAGGTGGATATAGATGTCAATGATATGAATATAGATCTTTTGTCACTATCGGGTCACAAGATTTATGGGCCAAAAGGGATAGGGGCCTTATATGTACGAAAGGGTACACGGTTAACCCCACTACTGCATGGTGGGACTCAAGAGCGAAACCGACGTGCTGGTACTGAAAATATTCCTGGCATTATTGGCCTAGGAAAGGCTGTGGAGATTGCTTATGAAAATATGGAGAAGAATAATCAACATCTATTGAGATTGAGAGACAGGCTCATAGAGGGCATTATGGAAAGGATTGAAGATGTTACCCTAAACGGTCATCCAACTTCCAGACTCCCTGGTAATGTCAATATGAGTTTTAGATATATAGAAGGTGAATCTCTGCTACTTAGTTTGGATATGAAGGGTATCGCAGCTTCTAGTGGCTCTGCATGTACTTCTGGATCTCTGGATCCATCCCATGTATTGTTGGCCATTGGCCTATCTCATGAAACTGCCCATGGCTCCCTTAGGATGACCTTAGGGGATGACAATACAGACGAGGATATAGACTATGTCTTAGAGACATTGCCTCCAATTGTAAAAAGGTTGAGAGAAATGTCGCCCTTATTTGTTCAAGAAAAAGGAGGATATCAATATGTATAGCGATAAAGTTATGGATCATTTCATGAATCCCCGCAATGTTGGAGAGATGGAAAGCCCTGATGGGGTTGGTGAGGTAGGCAACGCAAAATGCGGTGATATCATGAGGGTGTCAATAAAAGTAGAAAATGGTATTATAGTTGATGTAAAATTTAAAACCTTTGGGTGCGGTGCAGCTATTGCCACTAGCAGTATGGCTACCGAATTGGTCAAAGGCAAGACTATAGATGAGGCACTTAAAATAACCAATCAGGCTGTAACTCAGGCTCTTGGTGGACTGCCACCATTAAAGATGCATTGTTCTGTATTGGCAGAAGAAGCCATACAAAAGGCTATCCAGGACTATAAGGATAAACAAAAGACCAAGGTGGGTGCATGAATAAGAAAAGAGTCTTGCTAGGCATGAGCGGTGGAGTGGATAGCTCTGTTGCTGCCTATGTATTGAAGGAAGAGGGATACGAGGTAATAGGAGTAACCATGCAGATTTGGCCTGATCTTCCTGGCCAGGTTCAAGAAAGGGAAGGTGGATGCTGCTCCCTTTCAGCGGTGGATGATGCTCGCAGAGTAGCGAACCAGCTTGGTATTCCCTTTTATGTAATAAACTTTAAGGAAGTATTTGAAGAGAAGGTTATAGATTACTTCGTAGACGAATATGTTAGGGGCAGAACCCCTAACCCTTGTATAGCCTGCAATCGCTATATTAAGTTTGATCATTTTCTAAAGAAGGCTTTGGAACTGGATGCCTTTTATATTGCCACCGGACACTATGCGGCTGCTTCTTATGACAGTCAAAGACAGCGTTACCTATTAAAAAAATCTAGTGCAGTAGGCAAAGATCAAACCTATGCCCTATATTCCATGACTCAACACCAGCTTGAGCATACCTTGTTTCCTCTGGGCAGTTATACCAAGGAGCAGGTAAGGGATATAGCTAAGAAAATAGGGCTTACTGTAGCTAACAAACCGGACAGTCAAGAGATATGCTTTGTAGATGACGATGACTATGGAAGGTTTATAGAGGAACGCCTAAATAAGGAGATAAAACCTGGTAACTTTGTGGACACCCAAGGCAATGTGTTGGGTCGCCACAAGGGAATAATCCATTATACCATTGGCCAGCGAAAGGGGTTGGGCATAGCCTTAGGAAAACCCATGTATGTTGTAGCCATAGATCCAGAAAAGGATCTGGTAGTTTTAGGGGACCATGATCAGGTCTTTTCAAAGGAAATGATAGTAGATGAGATCAACTTTATTTCTGTTCCCTCCCTAAGGGAACCTACTAGGGTAAGGGTCAAGATCAGGTATACTGCGCCTGAAGTTCCAGCCACCCTATACCCAATTAAAGGAAACAAAATCAGGGTTTCCTTTGACAAACCAGAAAGAGCTATCACCCCTGGACAAGCTGCTGTTTTCTACCAAGATGAATATGTCCTAGGTGGTGGAACAATTGAGACTAGTTTAAACTATTAGTTAACGCTTTCATAAAATGGCCGGCTTATAGGAAGTCAAATTTCCTGTAAGCCGGCTATTTTTATTTAAAGGTAATAGCTTGCGTAAGATATTGAAGGTATTATACAAGACTTCTTTTTCTTTAGCATTTATGTCTATAGCAATATAATGCTCATTGATTAAATGAACACCTAACAGGCATGAGCCATATAAACTCGAGCCATGACTTATCTAAATACTTAGCCTTATCCATCCATAGTTTAATAAAAAATTAGTTGATATACATAATATTTTATAATGATTTTTTGATTTTAGGAGAAACTAAGGTCATATTGCTTTTATATGATCTTTAGATGGGGGAATAAATAATTGGGTAGGATTATAAATAGAGATGGGATTTTGGGACTTCCTGTTATTTGCCGAGAAAATGGTAATAGGCTGGGTATAGTGGAGGATATACAATATGATCTGGGAGATAGTAAGGTAGAAGGCTTAATAGTTGCAGCCAGTGGTTTTAGTTCCAGGTTTTTGTTGGTAGACTTTAATAAAATTCAGGCATTCGGTCATGCTGCCATAATTGTAGGGAAAGATTCTACTAGAGAAATAAACAAAAAGACAGAAGACAGCATTATTGGTAGAACCATTATTAGGGGTGATGGCCAAGAATTAGGTCGAATAAGCGATATTATATTTAATTTGGAGAATGGACAGATAGAGGGCTATGAAATATCCAAAGGAGTGATTGATGATCTAATATCTGGTCGTAATATATTATCAGGGAATTTCAGGCCTCATATAGGTGGAGATGTGATAGTAGTGCCTTCAGAGCAAAAGATTGATCTAAAATCAAATAATCGCGGGATTTTAAATATACTGTCAGATTCTAATAGGTATTTTTAGTAAAAACATAAGGAGTGAATCATGATGAAAAACAAATATTTAAACGGTTTTATTGTAGGTGGCTTAATAGGTGCAGCAACTGCCATGATGGTATCATCAAGGTCAGATCATAAGTTTAGCAAGAAGATGATGGATGGCGGTAAAAACATTGCTGATGCCGCAACTAGGCTAATACCGGGAATCAAATCAAGATAAAGACAGGTTAAGGGAGGCTAGATCAAATTTGCTCTAGTCTCCTATTCTTTCTATTTGAGAGGGGGAAGACCTTAACTTCATGAAAACAAAGCTGGATAGGAGAATGGTAATCCTTTTATTGGGCATTATTATATTAACCCTAATCCTATGGGGAATCCTTGTCCAATGGCAAAGGGTGATAAACATAGTTCAGTATATATTTTTTTCTATGGTTATTGCCTATATACTTACGCCTATAAGTAGATGGCTAGAACGGTTTGTATCCAGGCCCAAGGCGGTAATTATCCTCTTTATATCCATTTCAATCATTTCTGCAACTTTATTAGTCTTATTTATTCCCTTAATAATAAGGCAGGCTGCAGCTTTAATAAACAGGTTACCAGCTTTTGTTCGGCAAATACAAGACTTAATTCTAAAGCTACAAAGGGAAATGGAGAGAATAGGTATTCCCTATAGTGTTCAAATTACCTTGACAGAATATTTTGATCAGCTAGATCAATGGTTTGCATCTTACCTTAAAGGAAGGATGGACGGGGCAGTAGATGGAATAGGGAGATTTACGGCTATCTTTACTATACCTGTCCTAAGCTTTTACTTTTTAAAGGATAGGGAATACTTTAGAGGGGTAATTCTAGAATTAATACCTAGCAAAGTCCGGAAGCCAGTTCTACAGACGGCTACGGAAATCAGCAAGATCCTAGATAGATTTATACGGGGTCAAATGTTAATAGCATTAATAGTGGGTGTTTTGGCTTTCATAGGATACCTGATAATTAGATTGCCCTATGCAGCTATAATGGGCCTATTTGCAGGCATATTCGAAATCGTACCCTATTTGGGACCGGTTCTGGGCGCTATTCCCGCTACCATGATAGCCGTCTTGCATTCTCCATCTAAACTGGTGGCTACCATAGTGGTAGTGATAGTAGTACAACAGCTAGAGAGCAATATATTTACCCCTAAGATTATGGGTAGTCATGTAGGCTTGCATCCGGTATATATTATAATAGCCCTCTGGGTAGCCGGGACATTTCTTGGCATTATAGGTATGTTTTTTGCCGTACCCGCTGTGTTAATATTAAGGGTTATTATAAAAAATATTTATTTTAGCATAGTATCCAATAGTTACTGATTACGCTTTATGACACTTTAAGGGCTAGATGGTATTTCTATTTTATCATACCATTTTCAAGCAATTCATTGACAAAATTCTAATGCTTCTATATAATAGACACTAGTATATTGCAAATGCAGTGATGGGAAGTAGTAAATCAAACCCAGTTCCTTAGCGAGAAGGGGAAGGTGCAAGCCCTTCGGATATGGTTGGTTGAAGCCGTCCCGGAGCACTACAGCTAAATAGATAGGCTGTAGCGGTGTAAGCCGTTAGATTAAACCGAGTGATCGAATACTAGTTCGATAACAAGGGTGGTACCGCGTAAATTTACGTCCCTTTTAGCATAAGGGACGTTTTTATTTTCTTGTTACTTTTAATTGAGGAGGAATCGTTATGGAAAAATTGGGATTAAACCAAATAAGAGATAGTTTTTTAAAGTTTTTTGAAGGCAAGGGACATTTGCTCCTTCCAAGCTCTTCATTGGTGCCTCAATCCGACAAAAGCCTATTGTTAATAAATTCTGGTATGGCTCCACTAAAAGCTTATTTCACGGGGCAGGAAACCCCTCCGAGCCCAAGAGTTACTACATGTCAAAAATGCATCCGAACTCCGGATATTGATATAGTGGGTAAGACGGCTAGACACGGAACTTTCTTTGAAATGCTGGGTAATTTCTCGTTTGGGGACTATTTTAAGACGGAAGCCATTACCTGGGCATGGGAATATGTGACTGAGGTGCTAAAACTTCCATTAGAAAAGCTGTGGATAACCATCTATCAGGATGACGATGAAGCTTTTGAAATATGGACAAAGGATATAGGGATAGATCCTGATAGGGTTGTACGCATGGGCAAAGAGGATAATTTTTGGGAGATTGGTGTAGGTCCTTGTGGACCCAGTTCCGAGATATTTTTTGACTGGGGAGAAGGCCATGGCTGCGGTCAAGAGACCTGTGCTATAGGATGTGATTGCGATAGATTTGTAGAGTTTTGGAACCTAGTATTCACCCAATTTAACAAAGATGAAGATGGTAACTACCATCCTTTAGAACACCCTAGCATAGATACTGGTATGGGTCTTGAAAGAATTGCCGCTATTATGCAGGGAGTACACTCTTTGTTCGAGGTGGATACTATAAAGAATATTATGGAAGAGGTTAGCCGTATCTCTGGGGTTAAATATGGAGAAAAGGAAAGTAGCGACATTTCCCTTCGTGTTGTCACTGATCATATTAGAGGGACGGTATTCATGATCTCTGATGGTATTCTGCCTTCCAATGAAGGAAGAGGCTACGTGCTTAGGAGAATCCTCAGAAGGGCTGCTCGACATGGTAAGTTACTCGGTATTGAGGATATGTTTTTGTCTGGTCTGGCCCAGGTTGTTATTAGAGAATCAGGAGAGGCTTATCCTGAACTCAAAGATAAAAAGGAGTATATCTTAAAAGTTGTTCAAATAGAAGAAGAGAGATTTAATGAGACTATAGATCAAGGCCTGTCCATACTTAAAGACTATATAGAGCACATAAAGGAAGAAAACGAACAGAAATTAGACGGACAAAGGGCATTCAAGCTTTATGATACCTATGGATTTCCATTAGATCTAACCAAAGAAATTTTGGAAGAAGAGGGATTGAGCCTTGATGAGGAAGAATTCAATCAGTACATGAAGGAACAACGGGAACGAGCCAGGGCAGCAAGACATGATACCGACTATATGGGAGGGGATGACCCTATCTATAACCTGTTAGATTCCAAGGATACCACCGAGTTTAAGGGTTATGACTTTCTTGATATAGAGAGTCAAATCACAAATATTATAAAGGATAACCAACAGGTTCAATCTACTGGACCAGGTGGTGAGGTCTTGATAGTCTTAGATCAAACTCCCTTCTATGCTGAAGGCGGGGGACAGGTAGGAGACAAGGGTATACTGGAAAACCAAAAGGCCAAGGTGGAGATTGTGGACGTGTACAAGGTATATGACAGCCATATTCTTCATAAAGGTAAGATTATATCGGGGCATATAAATATTAACGACAAGGTACAGGCCAAGGTTGATAGGGAGAAGAGGCTGGCAACAGCACGAAATCACTCTACCACCCACCTACTCCATAAGGCTTTGCGAAAGGTCTTAGGAGGGCATGTAGAGCAGGCTGGTTCACTAGTGACCCCATCCAGACTTCGCTTTGATTTCTCTCATTTTGCTCCATTAACAGCAGAGGAAATCGAGAGAATTGAAGAAATAGTCAATCAAAAGATTATGGAAAGCATGGAAATAGAGACATTAGAGACCAGCTATGATGAAGCTAAGAACTTAGGAGCTCTGGCTCTATTTGGGGAGAAATATGGTGATAAAGTAAGAGTTGTAAAGATGGGGGATTTCAGTATTGAACTTTGTGGAGGTACCCATCTAACCAATACGGGACAAGCCGGACTATTTAAGATAATAAATGAGACCGGGATAGCCGCTGGCGTTCGAAGGATTGAGGCCGTTACTGGATCAGGAGCTCGCCAGTGGATAAAGGATTTAAATGAACTGGTGGATAATGCTGCAAATACCCTTAAAACAAATCCCAATGATCTTGTCCAAAAAGCTGAAGGTCTAGTGCAGCAGGTAAAGGAATATGAACAGGAAATTCAACAGCTAAAGAGACAACTAGCTCAAGGCAATATTGACTCACTGCTGGCCAACAAGGAAAGCGTAGGGGATATATCCTTTGTTACTGCTCGATTAGATCACCAGGACATGGTCAGTCTACGGGAAATAGCTGACACTTTAAGGGATAGATTAAAATCAGGGGTAGTAGTTTTGGCTTCTGAGCACCAAGAAAAGGTGAATCTTGTGGCCGCTGCTACCAAGGATGTGGTGGACAAGGGAGCTCACTGTGGTAATCTTATTAGAGAAGTAGCCAAGGTTACAGGTGGTGGCGGTGGTGGACGTCCCAATATGGCTCAGGCAGGTGGGAAGGATCCATCTAAGATCTCACAAGCCTTGGACAAAGTTAAGGTTTTACTTGAACAACAACTGGGTATCTAGTAGATAATAGTATGATAAATTCTTTAGTACTGATTTAAGCTCTTGTGCTAGCTCACAAGGTATGGATGGATATAGGATATGATCTTCTATTGATAAGTGAAAGTTAAATAGAGATTAGGGTTATAGAATCAGCTGGCACAAGGGATTAGTTTAAGTATAATATGAGGGGAGAAGGTATGTCCTATGAATGATGATTTGCAAAAAACTATGATGTTTAGTATGGATAAGGAACATAGTGAGACACCCAAGGAGATACTACTCAAAGTGTACGAAGCTTTAAGGGAAAAGGGATATGATCCTGTCCATCAAATAGTTGGATACCTTATATCTGGTGATCCCACATATATTACCAGTCATCAAAATGCCAGAGCTTTGATTCGACGGTTGGAGAGGGACGAGTTGCTAGAAGAGTTAATTTTATACTATATTAAATCAAACAGTTAGTGAAGAGGAAAGAAGGCCAAAGTTAGAAGATGGAATATAATGAGATAGGACGGACTGGCATAAAGGTTTCGCAGCTTTGTTTTGGCAGTCTTACAATGGGTCCCTTGCAAAAAAACCTTCCCCTAAGGGAGGGAGCAGACCTAATAAGAAGGGCTGCAGAACAAGGGGTCAACTTTATAGATACTGCTGATCTATACGATACCTACCCTTATATTAGTGAGGTATTAAATGAATATCCTGATATGATAGTCTCAAGCAAATCCTATGCCTATGATCAGAGAACTGCCGAGGACACTTTAAATAGATCCCTAAAAGGCATAGGTAGGGATTATATCGATTTCTTTTTATTACACGAACAGGAGGGCTCTCTCACCCTAAAGGGACACTGGGAGGCCATTGAGTATTTAGGCAAATGTAAAGAAAAGGGATTGGTTAGGGGGATTGGAATCTCCACGCACTATGTAGCAGGGGTTAAGGCTGCCGCCCTTATACCGGAAATCGACATTATACACCCTATAATCAACTATCGAGGCCTAGGTATTGTGGATGGTACTTTGGAGGATATGGAGCAAGCTATATCCCTAGCTTGGCATAATGGTAAAGGTATATATGCTATGAAAGCCTTAGGAGGAGGACATCTTATTCCCCATTTGCATAAGGCCTTTGATTATATCTTGAATTTTCCATATGTTGATTCTATTGCAGTAGGTATGCAAAGAATAGAAGAAGTAGAAACTAATGTTAAGATTTTTAATGGTAAAGCTCTATCTAAAGAAGACCTAGAGTCTTTAATGGACTATAAGAGGAAGCTGTTTATTCAGGATTGGTGTACCGGATGTGCTAGATGTGTGAGAAGGTGTCAACAAGAAGCCCTGAGCATAGGCGAAGACCAGATGGCACAAGTAGATCCTAAAAAGTGCATACTGTGCGGATACTGTGGCACTGTATGCAGAGAGTTAGCCATTAAGGTTATTTAGATAAAGATCTATAACAGCATAATAGCTATAACAGATTATAATAGGAGGAACAAATATATTGAGGATTTTGGCTATGGATGTAGGGGATAGGCGAATCGGTATGGCAGTTAGCGATATTATGGGCTGGACAGCTCAAGGAATTGAAACCTTAGAAAGAAGGAATGATAAGTATGATATAGAAAAGATAGCTAAAGCCATTGACCTCTATAATCCAGAGAAGATAGTTTTAGGTCTTCCTAGAAACATGAACGGCACCATTGGGCCCCAAGGTGAAAAGGTAAAGGAGTTTGGCCAGCTTTTGAAAGAGGAGGTCTATAAAGGGGAGATAATCTATTGGGATGAGAGATTGACCTCGGTTTTGGCTAATCGTATTATGATAGATGCAGACCTTAGTAGAAGGAAAAGGAAAAAGAATGTTGATATGATGGCAGCCGTCTTTATATTGCAGAGCTATTTAGATTATATCAATAATCAGAAAAAAGGAGAATAGGAATGGAAGAACATAACAATATAGTTGAGCTTATAGACGAGGAAGGCAATACCCTATCCTTTGAATATTTGATGACCATTGATTATATGGGAAATGAATACGTAGCACTGACCCCAGTAGAAGCCTATGATGATCAAGGCTTAGATGGAGATGAAGTTGTTTTTCTAAGGGTGGAGCAGGACGATAATGACAATGACATATATGTAAGTATCGGTGACGAAGAAGAGTTGGATGAAATATACCATGTATTCAGTGAAATAATAGAGCAGAATGAGTAATGTCACATCTTATTATTTAGAACTCCCTATGGAGTTCTTTTTATATGAAAAAAGTACTATGGTAGGTTATGGCTAAATAAGATATAATTTGAACATATGCGACAAACTTAAGAAAATTCTTCGAATTTAATGAAGGATATTTTTATTATATGTCGAATAGAACAGTAAAGGAATAAGATGTTAAAAATATTGTTTAATTTTATCTTTATAGTGATATGAATATAGAAATTACCTATTGAAGGGGTGATTTATTTGGTAGGTAGGATATTTTATAATACTAAGATTCTAGAGAAATCTTTAGACGCTACTTGGAAGAGGAACCAAGCAATATCCCATAATATTGCTAATGTGGATACCCCAGGTTATAAGAAGAAGGAGGTATCTTTTGAGAAGGAGCTGGCAGATGCTATGGCTGGATATGGCTTCAAGGGCAAAAGAACTAGGGACAGGCATATCCAAATAGGGAATGTAGCAATAGATGAGATTAATCCTAGAGTAATAGAAGTAGATTCTACAAAAATGCGTGTAGATGACAATAATGTGGATATTGATACCGAAATGGCCAACCTAGCTACTAATACCATTATGCACTATGCAGCGGTTCAGAAAATTAATGGAGAGCTCCATAGGCTAAAGAATATAATAAATGAAGGGAGACGGTAGTTTATGCTTAGATCTATGCAGATTAGCGCCTCTGGCATGACGGTTCAACGTCTGAGGATGGATGTTATTGCACAGAATGTTGCTAATATGAATACTACACGAACTGTAAGTGGAGGACCTTACCGTCGAAGACTGGTATCAGTACAAGAAGATGTAGAGCATAAACCATTTTCTTATCATTTGGCCAACAGTGTTAATTCCTTTTCGGGTAGAGGAATTAAAGCAAGAGCAATAGTTGAGGATCCTACTCCCTTTAAGCGAGTTCATGACCCTACACATCCAGATGCTGATGAAGAGGGCTATGTTTTAATGCCTAATGTGGATAATCTAAAGGAGATGGTAGATATGCTATCTGCCACACGATCCTATGAAGCAAACGTTACGGCCTTTAATGCTGCTAAAAACATGGCCATTAAAGGATTAGAAATAGGAAGAAGATAGGGGGTAAGGATATCAGATGAGAATTCAAAGTTTGGTTCCAAACGCTACTAATTTGTTAAATAACAACAAGGCTCAGTCTGTAGAGAAGGCCCCTGAATTTAAGGATATCTTAAAGTCTATTATATCAGAAACACAGGATCTGAGAGTAAAGGATCAGGCTAATAATGCTATTTTAGCAACTGGACAAATGGACAGTTTAGATAGCATTATGATTGATATGGAAAAAGCCGACATAGCACTTCAGTTTACTTTGCAGATTAGAAATAAAATCTTGGATGCTTATCAAGAGATTATGAGAATGCAGATATAATAAACATCTATAGCTTTGAGCCTATTTGATGTTTTGGGAAGCGAGGATGGGATGACAAGCGCACTAGATTCAATCAAAGAACAACTTAATAATTACTGGAGCAGCTTGGAAAAACACAAAAAAAGAAACCTGATTATTATGATTGGCCTGATAGTGCTGGTAATTGTATTGGCAACAGTTATGCTCAGCAAGAAGGACTATGTAGTATTGTATTCTGGACTATCAGATAGTGAAGCAGCGGAAATATATACCAAGCTCAAAGAAACAAATGCACAGCCTAAGATGGAAGGAAGGTCGACTATACTTGTTCCAGAAGAGCAAGAGGCTGAATTAAGAATGCAAATGACCATGGAAGGCTATCCCAAATCAGGGTTTAACTATGACCTATATCTTGAAGGCAGTAGCTTTGGTCAAACAGATGATGAGCTACAAAAGAGGTGGATGATCCAGCTTCAAGAACGTCTAGGACAGTCAATACGCTTTCTTGAAGGAGTTGAGGACGCGGTTGTAACCATCGCGATGCCCCAATCAGATTCCTTTGTGATTAGGGAGAATGAGGTTCCTGTAACTGCCTCCGTAATTGTTCTACCTAAGAGGGGACATGAGATAACTGCTCAACAGGCTAAGAGCATAGAGCAGTTAATAGCAACCAGTGTACCTGGACTAGATAAAGAGAATATATCCATAATAGATACCCAGATGAATATTTTGAATGTAGAGGAAGCCAGCCAATCCCAAACCGTATCCAATCAATTTCAGATGCAGCAACAGCTGGAGGATAGGATAAAAAGGGAAATAAAGGACCTTTTAGAGCCGGTTTTTGGATATGGCAGGGTGAAAACCTCTGTGAATGTTCGCTTGAATTTTGATAAAAAGGTGACGGAATCTATAACTTTTGAACCAGTACTAGATGACGCAGGCATTATCGTCAGTCAAGAGGTTTTAAGGGAGAGAATGAACAACATTACTGCTGGTGGCATTGCTGGAGAAACCAACAATACTACCCAATATCCGGAATATGGTCAGGATGTAGATTCTTCCTCTCAAAAAGATCATCGAATGATTAACTATGAAGTCAACGAAATAAAGGAAAAAATAGAGCAAGAACAGGGTAGTGTAGAACAGCTTTCTATTGCGGTGGTTATAGACAGTGATGCACTGGACCAGCAAACCATAGAGGGTGTTAGGGAATTGGTAGCAACTGCCATGGGCACCGACTTAGAGAGAGTAGCAGTACAAAACTGGAAATTCAGTACCGATGCCCAGCAGGATTTGTTAGATGCATTTGATGGTCTACAGGGAAGACAAGCATGGATTAGTGGCCCAGCTTTAATTGGGATTATAGGGGGCTTAATTCTCCTTATAATTATAATCCTTATAGCTTATAGAAATAGAGAGAGGACCACTCAGGAGTTAGCTTTAGAGCTAGATGAGACTATAGAAGAGCCGGAGGAGACCTTTGATCTTGACCACCTTATGGATATAGAAGAAAGCCATCAAGATAGAATTAAGAAGCAGTTAGATAAATTCGCTGAAGAGCAGCCAGAAGATATTGCCCAGCTGTTGAGGAACTGGCTAAGTGAAGATTAATACATGGTAAAAGGTGGGTGATAGGGACATGGCCAGATACAAGGGAGGATTAACCGGCAAGGAAAAGGCAGCAGTTTTATTAGTTTCCTTAGGAACCGAGAGGGCTTCGGAAATCTATAAGCATCTAAAAGAAGAGGAGATAGAGCAATTAACTTTAGAGATCGCCAATCTAAGAAGGGTAGATAGCGAGGTTAAGGATAGTGTTATAGAGGAATTTTATGAGATATGTTTAGCCAAAAATTATATTGCTGAGGGTGGTATAGATTACGCTAAGGAAGTTCTTGAGAAGGCCTTAGGAGGCGACAAGGCATTGGAACTTATAAACAAGCTTACATCATCACTTCAAGTTAGACCTTTTGATTTCGCTAGAAAAGCTGACTCTACTCAATTATTGAATTTTATTCAAAATGAGCATCCTCAAACCATAGCTTTAATTATGGCCTATTTGAGACCTCAACAGGCAGCCTCTATTTTGTCTTCCCTGCCAGAAGAAAAGCAAGCAGAAGTAGCCACAAGGATTGCCTTGATGGATAGTACATCACCGGAAATCATAAAAGAGGTAGAGAGAGTTTTAGAGAACAAGCTTTCTTCTATGGTAACATCGGATTTCACCACCGCAGGTGGAATAGAGGCTATCGTAGAAATTCTACTATCTGTGGATAGGGGAACAGAGAAGAATATCATGGAATCTTTGGAAATGAGGGATGGCGAGCTAGCCGACGAGATTAAGAAGAGGATGTTTGTATTTGAGGACATTGTAACCTTGGACAATCGTTCGGTCCAGCGGTTCTTGCGTGAAGTCGATAACAGTGATTTAGCTTTAGCATTAAAGAGCTCCAGCGAAGAGGTTTCAAGGATAATATTCTCAAATATGTCCAAACGTCTTCAAGATATGTTGAAGGAAGATATGGAGTTTATGGGACCAGTGCGTCTTAGAGATGTGGAAGATGCTCAGCAAAGAATTGTTAATGTAATTAGAAGATTAGAGGATGCCGGGGAGATTGTAGTCTCACGGGGCGGAGGAGATGAGGTTATTGTCTAGCATATTTAAGTATAACAGGGTGATAGTGAATACAGAGAAGAAAATACTATCGGGCACTCCCGATCTTGAGATCCTCCCTAGAAAAGATCTTTTTGAGTTAGACAGGCAAGAAATGGATGGAAAATATTCACTGCTAATCAAGAAAGCTAAGCAAGAGGCTGAGAAGATTATTTCTCAGGCTACTGAAGAAGCAAAGGAGATTAAAGTCGCTGCACAGGCTGAGGCAGCCAAGGAAGTGGAGATAGCTAGGGAAGAGGGCCGCTCTCATGGCTATTCCCAAGGATATAAAGATGGGTATGAGAAGGGCTGTATAGAGGGGCAGAATAAAGGCAAGCAAGATTATGAGGCTCTAATAAAAGAGGCAGACCAAATAAAGCAGAGATACCTAGATGATTATGATAAGCTTTATGAAGTCAGTGAAAAGAATATGGTCATGTTAGCGATAGATATTGCCAAAAAAATTATAGGAGATGCTTTAGGTAAGGATGAGAGGGCATATACAGAATTAGCCTACAATGCTCTTAAACTGGTGCAAGGGCAGCGAAGGGTTCAGCTTAAGGTAAGCAGTCAAGACTTGCCAGATATATTAAAGAAAAAGGCTTATTTACTTTCCCGATTAAAGGGGATAGATGATATAGAGATAGTAGAAGATGTCCATCTAGATAGGGGAAGCTGCATAATTGATACTGGAAGAGGTATAATTGATGGCAGTGTAAAAACTCAAATGGATAAGATAGAATCCATTCTTGCCGAGTTACTAGGCAGCAGTCAATAGCAGGGAGGGACTTGAATGAAAGCCATTGACTTCGACATATACCGCAATACCTTAAATAATATACAAGGTATTTCCTATACTGGGCAAGTCACTCAGGTTATAGGTCTTACTATCGAATCCCTTGGACCATCAGTCCAGATAGGTGAGGTCTGCTTATTGAATAATTATAATAGGACCCGTACCATAAAAGCTGAAGTTGTAGGCTTTAAAAATGACAGGGTCTTATTGATGCCTCTGGGAGACGTACAGGGGATAGGGCCTGGGAGCTTGGTAGAGTCAACTCATAGTTCCTTGAAGGTCTCGGTAGGTGAAGGTTTAGTCGGTAGAATACTGGATGGCCTTGGCAATCCAATGGATGGTAAAGGCCCTATTTTAGACCCTAAATGGGTCCCCATTGACAATTCACCCCCTAGTCCATTGGACCGTCAAAGAATAACACAGCCTTTGACCCTTGGAATAAAGGCTGTAGATGGGCTTTTAACCTGCGGGAAAGGCCAAAGGCTAGGTGTTTTTGCTGGAAGTGGTGTAGGTAAGAGTACTCTACTTGGTATGATAGCAAGAAACACCGAAGCTGATATAAATGTAATAGCATTAATTGGCGAACGGGGACGAGAGGTTAAGGACTTTATAGAGAAGGATTTAACGGAAGAAGGTCTAAAGCGATCAGTACTGGTGGTAGCTACATCGGACCAGCCGGCATTGGTGAGAGTTAAAGCTCCCCTAGTAGCAACAGCCATTGCAGAGTATTTTCGAGAGCAGGGCCTAGATACATTATTAATGATGGACTCCCTTACCAGGTTTGCTATGGCCCAGAGAGAAATTGGATTAGCTATTGGTGAGCCACCTGTAGCTAGGGGCTACACACCTTCTGTTTTAGCGGAATTGCCTAGACTTGTAGAGCGTGCAGGCAATTCGGCCCAAGGAACTATTACGGCCCTTTATACTGTCTTGGTAGATGGTGATGATTTCAATGAACCTATAAGCGATGCTGTAAGGGGCTTACTGGATGGGCATGTAGTCTTGTCTAGGGATCTTGCAAATAGCAATCACTATCCGGCTATAGATATATTAGCCAGTGTAAGCAGGGTTATGCCGGATTTGATCGATAATGACCATCTTCAGAGGGCAGGACGCATTAAGAGTTTAATGGCTACATATAGGGAATCCCAGGATTTGATTAATATAGGTGCTTATAACGCAGGTAGCAATCCACTAATAGATGAGGCCATAGAGAAAATTCCCATGATAAATAAGTTTCTGCAGCAATTGGTTGGTGAGAATTATGATATGGATAGGACTTTGAAACTGATGGCGGAGATAGTGTAATGAGTATTAAAGGATTTAAGTTCAGTTTGGAAGCGCCACTCAAAGTTAAGAAAATACACAAGACCAAGATGGAGAAGGAATTGGCTAATGCTAAGGATAAGATGGACGCCGGGAAAAGAATGCTAGATAAGCTACAAAATGAGGAATTACGGCTTTATTCCCGTTTATCAGGCCTTATATCTGAAGGCATAAGGGCCAGTGAATTACAAACCCATATCTTATATCTAAAAGATTTGGAGGGAAAGATAGCCCATCAACAATTAGAATATGATAGGCTACGCAAAGCATATTTGGGTATACAAAGGGCACTAATAAAAATTTTAAATGAGATTGATATGTTGGACAAAATGAAGGAAGAAAGACTTAAAGAGTATCTTAAGGAGATAGAGAATAAAGAACAAAAAGAACTGGAAGAAAGGATAAATTATAAATCCTCTGTTCAAGGTGGGATGATGTATGGCTAGAAAAGGTAGAGCTGGTCTGATTATATTTATAATAATTCTATTCCTACTGATATTTGGGGCCTTGGTCATGGTTTTTAATATAGGGGGTGCTAGAGATTTTGCTTATAGACTTATAGGAAGAGATGTAAATCAAGAGAGCGCAGCTAATAAAACTATAGAAGTGGAGCTGGAAAGAGAGAAGGACTCTCTAGAGGCTGAAAAGACAAAACTATCAGCGCTGAGGACTGATTTAGAGAACTATAAGGCCCAACTAGACAACCGGGAAAAGGAATTGGAAGAAAGAGAGGTGCTTTTACTAGATAAAGAGCAGGAAGTAGATCGGCTCAATGAGAAGCTCTCAGGGCAATATGAAGATTTAAGGGAACTTATTAAAATCTATGAGAACATGAATGGGGAAGAAGCTGCTGATATTTTATCCCAAATGGAGGATGTAGATAAAGTTGTCTTGGTAATTAAGAATTTAAAGAAAGAAACCTCCGCCGAGATTCTGGGTTTAATGGATGCAGAAAAGGCGGCAGATATATTGGATAGGATATATTAGGATTAATAATTATGGGAGGGGGTGCAATGGTGTCAAATTTGGTACAGGTTTTCACAGTAGAATTTGCAAACTCAAAGAAGGTAAATAATAAAGCTCATAAGGAAAATATCAATTTAGATAAAACTACCCGTAGAAAAGAATTCCAGAGGAGCTTGCAAATAGCCCAAGATTCTATTTCATCAAAATCAAGCTATTCCTCTCAAAAGAATAAGAAACAAGAAAACACCAAAATTGAAGAAAAGGACCCTGCTATTGATTATGAGA
>JAAYTG010000068.1 GCA_012518075.1 Clostridiales bacterium
GTTAGTATACTAGACTGGGATAGCACTTAAATGCTATAGGAATTTTGGTGTTTGATTTTAACATAATATCTAGTATAATATCAAAGGAATGAAAAAAGGATAAAATTCTGTCCGTATTTTATATTAATATTTTAACACAACATAAATATCTTTACTAATTAGGAGGAATTATGAATTCAAATATGTTAATTATGTTAGCGGGAGGTTTAGGCCTCTTTATCTATGGAATGAAGATGATGGGGGATGGTTTAGAGAAGGCGGCTGGAAGTAGGCTAAAGAGACTTTTGGAGATTTTAACCGAAAATAGGTTTATGGGATTACTGGTTGGTGCAATAGTCACCGCCATCATACAGAGCTCTAGTGCAACCACGGTAATGGTGGTAGGTTTTGTAAATGCTAGTATTATGACATTGAGTCAAGCGGTAGGGGTAATAATGGGTGCCAATATTGGTACTACTATGACCGCATTTCTTATTTCACTGAATTTAACCACAATAGCACCAATAGTAGTATTTTTTGGTGTTGGACTTGTTTTCTTTTCCAAACGAAAGTCAATTAAAAGTATTGGTGAGATATTGATAGGATTTGGTATTCTTTTTATGGGTATGGATTTTATGTCCAAATCCATGGAACCCCTAAGAACTAATGTTGCTTTTCAGCATATATTGCTTAGCATGACAAACCCAATTTTAGGAGTTTTAGCAGGAGCTGCTATGACTGTAATTTTACAAAGCTCCAGTGCATCCGTGGGAATACTTCAGGCATTAGCAGCCCAGGGGCTTATTGGACTAGATGGAGCCATTTTTATTCTCTTTGGGCAGAATATTGGAACTTGTATAACAGCTATCCTAGCAAGTATTGGAACCAATACTAATGCTAAAAGAGCAGCTTTTATTCATCTATCCATTAAAGTGATAGGCACATCAATCTTTATGATAGCTATGGCCATAGGGTTACCCTTTGTAGAGCTGGTAATGCAAATCTCTCCCGATAGTCCTATGAGTCAAATTGCTAATGCTCACATTGCTTTTAACATTATTACTGCAGCATTACTATTTCCCTTTGGAGGATTAATAGTAAAATTATCAGAAAATGTTATCCATGGGAAAAAGCAAGAGCTAAATGAGAAGAGACTTATGTATTTGGACAAGCGTATTCTTGAGACTCCTCCCATTGCTGTAGCTCAAATAATTAAAGAAGTAATTAGAATGGCTAATCTATCTAAAAACAATGTAGAACTTGCAATGAAAGCTTATTTGGATAGGGAACAGTCAGCTATCGATGATGTATATAGGCATGAAGAGATAATAAACTACCTTAATCAAGAAATTACCCAATATCTAGTTCTATGCAATGGACTAGAACTGCCTGAAAAAGATCTTCGGTTAATCAGTGGTCTTTACCATGTGGTTAACGACATTGAGAGAATTGGTGACCATGCAGAGAACCTAGTAGAATATGCAGAATATAGCATAGAAAACAGTCTTGTTTTTTCTGACATAGCACAAGCTGAGCTAACGGATATGACAGGCAAAGTTACGGATATGCTTAATAAATCATTTAAAGCACTGGACAATCGTGACCATGAACTAGCAAAAATGGTTTATAGTCAAGAAGAAGAGGTTAATGAATTAAAGGACAAGTTAAGAGAGAGTCATATAGATCGATTGAACGAGCAAAAGTGTGCTCCAAACTCAGGGGTTATATTCCTGGATATTGTAACCAACTTAGAAAGGATTGCTGACCATGCAACCAATATAGCACAGTCAGTATTGGATGAAGGAAAATCAAGGAAATATTAATTTTTTCAAAATATCTTGTAATTCCCCTTGAAAATGTTATACTTTAAATTATAACTATTATGCTAAATAATAGTTATATTACTTTATAGGACATTGAAAGGGGGACTCTTCTTGAGACGGGGGAGAAGCAAAGGACCATGGATGCTGTTTTTGTTTTTGATGGCAGGGATCATTGTTGGTAGCATGGTAGGGAATATAATATCCAATTATTCAGACGCCAAGTTGTTTCATGAAAGCTTCACCATAGGGACTCAAGGCATACCTGCAATACTGGATTTTGCTGTGATCAAACTGGCTTTTGGGTTAACTTTAACCGTTAATTTTGGAACCATATTAGGAATAATATGTGGTGTCCTTATGTATTACAGGTACTGATGATATGAGAATTATTTTGGCTTCAGCATCGCCCAGGAGAAAGCACTTGCTCCAGCAAATGGGCATAGAATTTGACATAATAACCAGTAATAAAGAGGAAAGAATTCCCCAGGGCTTGACGTTTGAAGAGATACCTATTGAATTGGCTTACAATAAAGCTATAGATGTGGCATCTCGAATATGCCAGCCGGCTATAATAATCGGTGCAGATACCGTTGTGGTAAAGGACGGGATTTTGGGGAAGCCAAGAGACGAAGAAGAAGCCTGCCAAATGCTCTATAGGTTACAGGGTCAAACCCACCAAGTGATCACTGGATTAGCACTAGTGAACCCAGGAACAGGAGAGGTTCAAAAGAGCTATGAGAAGACATTAGTGAAAATGGAGGCCTTGACATTAAAAGAGATAGAGTGTTATGTAAAAACCGGGGAACCAATGGATAAGGCGGGCAGTTATGGAATCCAAGGGTTAGCCGGTATTTTTATATCTGGGATAGAGGGATGTTATTTTAATGTTATGGGATTGCCCATAAACCTCTTATGGAAAATGTTTAAGAATTTTGACTTCAACATACTAGATAAAGGGAAATAGAAATTTGTTATCAAATAGTTAAATATTGGCTATAATTAAAACTAAGTAGCCATAGCATATAATTATTAATATGATTGAAATATTAATTGAAGCAAGAGTTGCAGAAATTATGAAAAAGGGATTAATAGGAAGGAGCAAAATTAGGATATGGCATTTTTGAATATATTTACTAGAGATATGGGAATTGATCTAGGAACAGCAAACACATTGGTACATGTTCGCGGCAAAGGCGTTGTTATTAGAGAACCTTCAGTTGTAGCTATTCGTAGCGATACCAAAAGAGTTTTGGCAGTGGGAGAAGAGGCTAAAAAGATGATAGGAAGGACGCCTGGCAACATTGTAGCTATCCGTCCTATGAAGGAAGGTGTCATAGCTGACTTTGATGTAACACAGGAAATGCTAAAGTATTTTATACGTAAAGCAATCAGGAAGGCTTTTCCCTTACACCCTAGGGTTGTGGTATGCGTGCCCTCTGGAGTTACTGAGGTAGAAAAAAGAGCTGTGGAGGAAGCCACGAGACAAGCAGGAGCCCGTGAGGCATATCTAGTGGAAGAGCCTATGGCAGCGGCCATAGGAGCAGGTCTACCAGTCCACGAGCCTACAGGAAGCATGGTTGTGGATATAGGAGGAGGAACTAGCGAGGTTGCTATTATTTCTTTAGGAGGAATCGTTACTAGTAAATCCCTAAGGATCGGTGGCAATAAGATGGATGATGCTATTATTTCCTATATTAAAAAGGAGTATAACTTGATGATAGGTGAACGCACTGCTGAAGAAATAAAGATTTCCATTGGTTCAGCAGCCCCCGCCGCTAAAGAAGAAACTATGGAAGTTAGGGGACGTGATTTAATCACAGGTCTTCCAAAAACTCTAAAAATAACATCTACGGAAATTATGGATGCTTTGAGAGAACCTATAAATAGCATTATAGAGGCTATAAAGCTAACTCTTGAGAAAACCCCGCCAGAATTAGCAGCTGATATTATGGATAAAGGCATTATGTTGACTGGTGGTGGAGCTTTATTAAATGGATTGGATAAGCTGGTCAGACAGGAGACAGGTATGCCTGTGCATATAGCCGAAGATGCGATAGATTGTGTTGCTTTGGGAGCAGGCCAGGTAGTTGAAGAAATTGAAACCTTAAAAAAGGTAGCTTTGTCCACAAAGAATATGGGATAGGAGATGCTGTAGGTGCCTCGGTCATTTAGAAATATATCGTTGATAATTATGGTTATAGCCATAATTGGTCTAATAGCCTTGATAGTTTATACTGAAACTGGTAAGAAAAAGGCTTTGGTAGTGGAGAATGCATTAGGTCAAGTATTGGCTCCTATGCAAAAAGGCTTATATTCTGCCTCGACCTACGTTTATAATGTATTTGCTGGCGTTGGAGAACGTCACAATATGAAGAAGGAATACGAGGAGTTAAAAGAAAGGGTAGCGGAACTAGAACAAGAGTTATATCGATTAGAAGAATTGGAAAAGCATAATGAGCGCTTAAAAGACCTTGTCATGTTTACGGAAGAGAACAAGGAAATAGTGGTAACGGGGGCTAATGTAATAGCTAAGAATCCCGGTAGTTGGTTTAATAACATAACGATAGACAAAGGGGCCAAGCATGGAGTATCAGTCAATATGGCTATTGTTACTAATCATGGATTGGTAGGCAGGGTTATTGAAGTAGCTGATAACTGGTCAAAGGTACGTACCATTGTGGATGCTAAAAGTGCAGTTAGTGGTATTGTACAAAGAAATCGAGACAATGGACTGCTCAAAGGTAATAATAGTTTAGGATCAGAGGATGGTATCTGTAGAATGATCTATCTACCCGAGGATTCTAATGTAGCACCGGGAGATAAAGTGCTTACCTCCGGGCTGGGAGAAATCTTTCCAAAGGGTATCTATGTAGGTGAAGTAGTTGAAGTAATAAAAGACAAAAGGGATTTATACAAAACAGCTATAGTTAAACCTGGAGTAGATTTCCAACGTCTTGAAGAGGTGTTGGTGATAAGCACTGAGCGTTGAATTTGTCTTATGAGCAGATATTTCTTTGTTGTTAAGGGGGTGGGTTTGCATGAGAGAAGTGGTGATATTTGGGATACTGCTGTTGAATCTGATAATCCAATCTTCAGTTTTTCCTTTTATGGAGATCTTCCATGTAAAGCCTGATTCCCTATTGTCCTTAGTAGTTTCCTTTTCATTGGTTGCTGGAAATCCAACTGGGGCCCTGGTCGGCTTCTTTGGCGGCTTGTTACAGGATATACTTTTTGGCAATAATATAGGGCTCTATGCTCTGCAATATATGTTGGTAGGCTATTTAATAGGGATGATATATGGGAAAATGTATGTGGATAAGTTTTTTATACCTATAATTGCAGTGATTTCGGCTAATATAATAAAGCAGTCAATGATGCTTGTCTATAATTTTTTCACACAATCCGGTGTATTGACTGATAAGATATTCTTTCAGATTATAATACCAGAATCCTTTTACACCGCAATATTGATGCCATTTGTTTTCAGTTTTATAGTCAAGTTATACCGCAACAAATTTATGAGTAAAAAATGGCGGTTCCCGAAGATTCTATAAATACACTTTTAAGAATAGATAAAATCTATTCTTTTTTATTTAGTAGGGAAATATTCTAGTGTGGCGAGTGTTTGATGATCTTTTGATTTTGCAAGAGGGATCTGTTCTCTTTCTAGTATGAAAGCTAGAAACTCTTTTCTAACTAGTATATTAATCCTCTTTTTTATCCATTTAAATCGTGATACAATATTATAGATAAAACTGAGTATAAACATATAAATTACCAGATGTTATGCTTTGTAGTAAGTATTCATAGAATTGTTGGGTTAACTTATAGATTAGGTGAGGGAGAATACATGCTAAAGAAACTAAAAGAACGGAATATACAATTTGCAATAATATGTTTGCTCTGTCTATCTGTATTAGCCGGACAGTTAGCTTATCTAACAGTAGAGAAGGGGGATGAATTATATGCTCAATCCCTTAAGAAGCAAAGGGTAGAGCTGAAACTTAAAGGAACAAGAGGAAATATTGTAGATAGATATGGGATCCCGTTGGCCAATAACCGGCAGATATACTCAGTTCAACTCGATAGACAATTAATTCCTTCAGGCCACGATGATTTAAATAATATAATACTTCAGATGTTAGAAATCATATATGAAAACGGCGACCAAGATAAGCTCTTGAATGTTATGCCCATAGAAATAGATTCGAATACCGGTAAGTATCGCTACACTTGGGAGAATGAGGATATTGATATTCAAGACATGAGATATAGACGCTGGAGTGAGGATATCGGTGTCAATGATAAGTTAAGCGCAGAAGATATGATGAACTATCTTAGAAAGGAACGCTATGAAATAGATGATGGGGTAGATGATGAGATGGCTCTTGGCATCATATCAGTTCGACTCAATATATATATGAAACGGTTTACCCAATATGAACCAATACCTGTAGCCGAAGATATCAGTCCAGAAACTGTTGTGCTACTCGAAACCTTTGCATCTGAAATGCCAGGGATTCAAACCTTAGTTGATAGTGGGCGTTATTATCCTATGGGAGAAACCATGTCCCAAATAGTTGGATATCTAGGGAGTATAGGGAAAAATCAGGCAGATGAATATAAGGACCAGGGCTATGATGTATCTAGCGATAAGATTGGACAAACAGGAGTAGAAGCCTACGCAGAAGAGTGGTTGACAGGTAGTAAAAGGGAAAGACAAGGAAAACTGATTGCTGAAAAAGATTCCTTTGGTAAGATTATTAGGGTACTAGAGGAAGTACCTCCCCAGAACGGAGAAGATGTGGTATTGACCATAGACAGTCAGCTCCAAAGATCAATTAACAATATTCTTAAGGAAGAGATAGAAAAGATGAGGCAGGGGCTGCCTCCTTATGAGGGGGACAATATTGCCCCACTGGCAGAGGAGGGTGCGGCTGTTGTATTGGATGTTGAGACTGGAGAAATATTGGCTCTGGTAAGTTATCCATCATTTGATCCTAACAGCCCGGGCAAGGAAGGAAAACAATATTCTTATGCCTTTCAAGGTTCTATTATTCCTGGATCGGTATTTAAGATGCTTATTGGCATAGCCGGACTGGAGGAGGGTGTAGTTACCTTAGATGAAAAAATTTATGATGCAGTAGGCTATACCAAATATGATAGTAAAAGACCTCCTAGTTGCTGGCATTCATCTGGTCATGGCTGGGAGAATTATATGGATGCCTTGAAGCATTCATGTAACTACTATTTTTATGAAGTTGCGGATCGTTTAGGTATTGAATCTATAAGCAAGTGGTCTAAACTACTTGGATTGGATGGTGGGACAGGCATAGAAATATTGACACCAGAAAATGACAAGAATATCATTCCTGACGAAGAGATAAAAGTAAAATCAGAGAGAAGGAATATGAGAATTCTAATAACCAGGATAATGAGAAGCTATGGTTATTTTGGAAGTGAGCTAACAGATGAGCAAAAGAATCATGTTGAAAGAATAATAGATTTTCCATTATCCAAGGATCGCTCGCGGGAGGCAGGTTTAAAGGAGGTTCAGAAGCTCGCTGATTTGATAAGAGACATGGGGTATACCGAAAAAGCTAATCAAGCTGCTGATGAGATTAGAAGAGATGTATTATCAAATTATAAGAGATGGAAGCCTACAGATACCATAATGGCGGGAATAGGACAAGGATACACAGCCATTAGTCCTTTGGCTATGGCTAGGTATATATCAGCTATAGCAAATGGAGGCAAGGTTTTAGAAACTCACGTAGTTAAGGGAATAATTGATTCAGAAGGACAGGTAGTTGAAAAAACACAGCCCAAAATTATAAGAGAATTGGATGTAAAGCAAGAGTATCTAGATGCTACTTTAGAGGGTATGTGGCAGGTGGTCAATGATCCTCACTCTAGTACAGGGGAGCATGATGGGGGCGGTACCGCTGTATCTCATTTCAAGGATATGGATCCAAGCATTACCATAGCAGGTAAGACTGGAACTGCACAGGTAGTGCCTACTGATGAAAAGAGGAACAATGCCTGGTTTGTAGCTATTACTCCATATGAGAACCCTGAAATAGCGGTAGTAGTAGTGGTACCCAATGGTCGTACATCTGGTAATGCTGCACCCATAGCACGTAGGGTCATAGAAGAGTATTATAGACTAAAAGACCAAAGAAGTGTAAATGCACTAGCGCCGGTAAATAAATTACAGCCCTAGAACATTATATTTGAGGAAACTTGCAGGACTTTTTAGAAATTTGACGAATATAGTCATAGTAATAAAACTCAACATGAAGGAGCTAATGCCATGAAGGAAAATAAGATTTTCTTCAAGGGAATCTTAGGGGGGCTGCAGGTTAATATTGATCCTCATATGGATTGGGATATTTTAAAGAAACAACTTAAAGAAAAACTGGAATCAAATAAAAACTTTTTTCAAGGTTCTAATGTCAATCTAGTTTTTACTGGTAGAAACTTTAATGATAAAGAAAAACAGGATTTAAAGGATTTTATTAAAAAAGAAATAAATAATAGTAATGTAGATTTTCGCAGTTCTGTTGTAAAGGAAGATATAAATATGGATGAACCAATCTATGGAACAGACGAAGGCATGGCTAGATTTTTTAGGGGAACTGTTCGCAATGGACAGAGAATTGATTACCAGGGGAATATTATTATTATGGGAGATGTTAATCCCGGTGCTGAAATAATAGCAGGTGGAAACATAATAGTTTTAGGCAATTTGAGGGGGATGGCTCATGCAGGTGCTACTGGAGATTTGAAGGCTGTTGTGGTGGCATTGCGATTACAACCAACCCAGCTTCGTATCGGCAACATTATTACCCGCTCGCCAGAAGATGAAGTGGAAAAACCCGACTATCCAGAGATTGCTTATATTAGGGGAGATAACTTATTTATCGAACCTTACACGCCGGGAAAGGTTAAATATTAGTTTCTACCTAGCAATTTGTAATAGGAGGAGGCAAACAAAATGGGAGAAGTATATGTTATCACATCTGGCAAGGGGGGCGTAGGTAAAACTACAACCACAGCCAACATAGGCGCAGCTTTGGCCATGGAAGGGAAGAAGGTTGTACTCTTAGATGCAGATATTGGCCTTCGAAACCTTGATGTGGTGTTAGGTTTAGAAAACAGGATAGTATATGATTTAATAGATGTTATAGAAGGTACCTGCAGGTTAAAGCAAGCATTGGTAAAGGATAAGAGATTTGATGGCCTGTATCTTATGCCTGCGGCACAGACCAGAGATAAAAATGCCATTTCACCCAAACAGATGCAGGATCTATGTAAGGAGTTAAAACAAGAATTTGACTATGTTCTTATAGATTGTCCAGCAGGCATAGAGCAGGGCTTTAAAAATGCTGTAGCAGGCGCTGACAAGGCTATAGTGGTTACTATTCCGGAAGTTTCAGCTGTCAGGGATGCTGATAGGATAATTGGACTTTTAGCAGCTAATGACTTACCCTATCCTCAACTTATAATTAATCGTCTACGTATTGATATGGTCAAGCGTGGGGATATGATGGACATTGATGATACTATCGATATTTTGGGTGTAGATCTCTTAGGAGTGGTGCCAGATGACGAAGATATCGTCGTTTCTACAAACAAGGGTGAGCCTGTAGTAGCCAATGAAAATTCCCTAGCAGGAATGACATTTAGAAACATTGCAAAGAGAATAGAGGGCCATGCAATTCCAATTATGGATTTGGATACTGATGATTCATTAATTGACAAGCTAAAAAGATTGTTTGGTATTGGTAAGAAATAAATTTGATAGGGGGAAAAGAGCTTGTTTGATTTTTTTAAGTTTTTTGGAAAAGAAGAGAGTTCAAGTAAAAACATCGCTAAAGAACGGCTGAAATTGGTATTGATTCATGATAGGGCTAATGTTTCTCCCAAGTTTTTAGATATGATAAAGGGTGATATAATTAAAGTTATCTCTGATTATATGGAATTTGATATTGATGAAATAGATATCCGTATAACAAAAGTCCAAAATGAAGACAGTGAATATGGCTCAGCTTTGATTGCCAACATTCCAATTAAGAAGATGAAAAAGATAGGGAAAAATACTGGCTAATAATTCAATACATAGTATATATCTTTTTGATAAAAAGGGTCGGAACTTGGCATTGCCAAAGGTCTGTCCCTTTTTTGACTACTATTTTTTCAATCTATTCCACTATTATTACTGTTTATGGTATGATATAATAATTTTCAGGTATTATATTTTGCTATATATTAAGTGGAGGAAAGATGTTCGATAAAAGGCTGGTAAAGAATTTTGATTTTTTTCTATTGCTCGTAGTCTTATTACTTGTAGCTATAGGCATATTCGGCATTGGGGCAGCCAAGCGCTTACCTACCGAGGGAGGTAGTAGTATAGCGGATGTCATAAAAAGCTTTAATTTGAGGCACGTAAAACTTCAGCTGATGTGGTTATTGTCTGGTTTAGTTTTGTTGGCTATAGTTATCAGCATTGACTACCATACCATAGGTGATTATTCAACCCTATTTTATTGGATAGTAGTGATTTTATTGATAGTTGTAGAGATAGCCGGCGCGGCCCGGGGACAGGCTCAGCGATGGATAGCAATAGGACCGTTTACCCTTCAGCCTCCTGAGTTTGCCAAATTAGCTGCCATTGTAATCGGCGCGAAAATCTTATCAAAGAATGAAACAGAAGAAAAAAGTTTTAAAGACTTTTTACCTGTAATAGCTCGTTTTGCTTTACTCGTTTTGTTTATTATTAGGAACGATCTTGGAACTTCCATGGTACTTATTGTTATATTGGCAGGTATGCTTTTTGTTATGGGAATGAGCTATAAATTGATTTTTGGTTTTCTAGGCCTGGCAGCCATAGCCACACCTATAATGTGGTTAAACTTTCTGACTCCCGAACAGCAAACTCGTATAATGGTTTTTTTAAATCCCGGTCTTGATCCTGTGGGAGATGGTTATAATGTTATTCAATCCATAATGGCTATCGGTTCTGGTCGTATAAACGGAAAGAGTTTGTTAGCAGGAAATACATTGAGTCAGCTTAACTATTTGCCTGAACCTCATACTGACTTCATATATTCAGTAATAGTAGAAGCTTTAGGTTTTCTAGGTGGGATAACTATAATTATTCTGTATGCTATATTGGTTATCCGTTCCATTGGGATAGCAAGAAAAGCTAAGGATACTTTTGGGCAATTGATCGTTATAGCGGTAGTGTGTATGCAGATGGCTCATATATTTGAGAATATAGGGATGACCATGGGCATTATGCCAGTAACAGGAATTCCATTACCCTTTTTAAGCTATGGTGGTAGTTTTATGTGGACAAATATGATAGCTCTTGGGCTAGTTCTTAATGTGGGTATGAGAAGACAGAAAATAAAATTTTAGGGGGATTTGAATGAATATTTCACTAATTGCTCATGACAAGAAAAAAGATGATATGGTAACCTTTTGTATAGCCTATCAGCCGATATTAGAAAAACATAGATTATACGCTACAGGAACTACTGGGAGATTGGTAGCTGAAGCTACGGGAATGGATGTTCATCGTTTCTTATCCGGTCCTTTAGGAGGAGATCAGCAGATCGGCTCTATAGTAGCCTATAATCGAATGGATTTAGTCATTTTTTTTCGGGATCCCTTAACAGCACAGCCACACGAGCCTGATGTAAACGCTCTACTTCGTTTATGTGATGTCCACAATATTCCCCTTGCTACCAATATGGCTACTGCTGAGGTTATGATTAAAGCTCTAGAGAGAGGGGATTTGGATTGGCGATTGATAGTTAATCCACCAGAAGAAAACCAGGACATTCTTTAGGTAATAATACCTATCCCCTAACAATATATTAGTTATAGAGTCTAGTTAAACGCAGGGGAGGGTGACCTAGGATGCAGAACAGAAGCCCAAGGAGATTACCGTTAGACTTGCCTATACCACGAGTAAGACGGCGAAGTCCAAGTTATAGGGACAGAGCCAGTCGGGATGTTGAGGATGTCAGTAAGTCAGCGTCTCTTTTACGTAAGATGCTAGCAGCTACCATTATTATTGTAGTGGTTTTGGTCTTAAAAAATATTGATACTGAGTTTACACAAAATGTAGTAGGGTATGTTAGAGATGGTATAACTAAGGATATGGATATAGAAGGAACTCTAGGAAAACTTAAGTTTGTAAGTAGCTATTTACCCGATGCTGTAGCAGTGTTTGGTCAAAATTCAGAACAGGCAAAGGACACAAATGAGGTAGTTGAAGAATTTATTCCTGTTTTTATGATTCCTGCCGAAGGAAAAGTTGTCGGATGGTTCGGGCAAAACAATGAAGGGATAGATATTTTAGGAACAAGAAATGACAGTATCTATGCTGTAGCTGATGGATTAATAACAGATGTGGGTGAGAATCTAAGTGGCGAAAATTACATAAAAATAAATCATGGTGATGAGATAAGAACAATCTATCGAGGCTTTTTTCAAACAGTGGTTAATGTTGATGACAACGTTATTAAAGGAGATAGGATCGGCATAATGGAGTCAGAACCTTCTGGAGGATATGCTTTGCATTTTGAAGTCTGGATGGAGGGTAAAGCAGTTGATCCTCTTAAGCTTATTGAAACCAGCAAATAAGGGATGTGGAATCCATTATGAAAATTGGATCTCTCTTTGATGTAGATGTAAATATTAGTATAACCTTGGTGGTATTGATTGTTATTGCCATATTTTTGGGTAATGGGACTGAAATCGCCACCATTTTTTTCATCTTTATGGCTCACGAAACAGGCCATGTTCTAGTAGCTAAGGCACTAAAAATGAATGTTAATGAAATTGAGCTGCTCCCTTTTGGTGGCGCAGTTAGAATAGAGAGTATATTTGAGCTAAACCCTATAAATGAAATATATATTGCTGTAGCTGGTCCCACTGTAAACATTGTTCTTTTATTGGGATATTCCACCCTACAGAACTTAGAAATCATAAATCCTAATAGTAATGATATATTTATCAGGGCTAATCTAATTTTAGCAGGATTTAATCTTCTCCCTGCTCTACCTCTAGACGGAGGTAGGGTGCTCAGGGCAATTTTGTCTAGAGAAATTGGTATGAAGAAGGCTACCAAGGTTGCGGTCTATGGGGGTCTCATTCTATCTCTATTCTTGGCAATGACCGGGGTTTATGCTCTACATCTTAAGATATTCAACCCCACATTTTTTCTTTTATCAGGATTTCTAGCCTATTCAGCCCTTAAAGAAAAGCGGACTGCATCCTATATTTTTGTTCGAGATATTACATTTAAAAGAGATGTTTTATCAAAGGAAGGAGCTTTGGCTGCCAAAGAGCTTGTGATTCTATACGATATGCCTTTAAAAGAGGTGATCAAAAGATTTGTTCCCCATCGTTATCACTTTGTTAAGGTAGTTGATCACAGCTTTAGACTATGGGGATATTTAGATGAAACGGAAATAGCAAACGGCATGGTAGATTATGGGGTAAATATTCAAATTGGGAGATTATTGCAAAGCAAATGATATATAATAAATATAGAATTGATTTCACCGTGAAAATGAGGAGGCAGTATATTGGACAAACAACTATTGGATAAGCTAATAGCTCAAGTAGAGAAGCCAGTTAGGTATATGGGCAATGAATATAATATGATAGTTAAGGATGTAAATAAGGTGGATATTCGATTTGCATTTGCATTTCCGGATGTCTATGAAGTAGGTATGTCTCATCTAGGTATGAAGATTCTTTATCATCTGATAAATGACAGAGAGGACTCCTACTGTGAGAGAGTGTTCGCACCTTGGACAGATATGGAAGAGAAGATGCGTCAATACAATATACCAATGTTTGCACTAGAAACCAAGGATCCTATAAAAGAATTTGATATAATAGGCTTTACCCTTCAGTATGAGATGAGCTACACTAACATCCTAAATATTCTTGATCTAGGACAGATTCCATTGACTTGGAAAGAGCGAAATGAGGATCATCCCTTAATAATAGCAGGTGGTCCCTGTGCATATAATATGGAACCCCTAGCAGATTTTTTTGATTTGGTCGTTATGGGAGAGGGTGAAGAAGTAATTCATGAATTGTTGGATTTATACTTGGAGTGCAAAGAGGAAGGATTGGATAGATTAGGATTCCTGTACAAGGCCGCCAATATAAAGGGTGTGTATATTCCTAGATTTTATAATGTTCAATATCATGAAGATGGAAGAATTGCTAAAGTAGCTCCTATTAACCAGAGGGTACCTAAAACAATCCAAAAACGTATCGTAAAGAATTTAGACAAAACCTATTATCCTGACACCATGATAGTCCCCTATATGGATATAGTACATGATAGGATAATGCTAGAGATCTTTAGAGGTTGTACTAGAGGCTGTCGTTTTTGTCAGGCCGGTATGATTTATAGGCCAGTGCGAGAAAGAAGCCCAGAGAAATTACTAAAATTAGCAGAAAAGCTAGTGGAAAATACAGGCTATGAAGAAATTTCCTTATCCTCCTTGAGTACGGGAGATTACTCCCAACTGGAGGATCTGGTAAAGGGGCTAATGGAACGTTTTAAGGAGAAGAGGGTAGGATTATCGCTGCCATCCCTAAGGCTTGATTCATTTGCTAAGGAGCTAGCTGATGAGGTCCAAAAGGTAAGAAAAACAGGTTTAACCTTTGCGCCAGAAGCCGGTAGTCAAAGATTGCGGGATGTAATTAATAAGGGAATCACTGAAGAGGACCTAATGAATAGTATTGAGGATGCCTTTATGTCAGGATGGACAAGCGTAAAGCTCTATTTTATGATAGGTTTGCCTGAAGAAACTGAGGAAGACTTGCAAGGCATTGAAGATTTAGTCAGAAAAATAAAGGATTGCTACTTTTCTCTAGAAAGGACAAAAGGTAGGAAAAAGGCTTTGAAGATTACCGTCAGCACCTCATCCTTTGTCCCTAAGGCCTTTACCCCATTTCAGTGGGTTGCCCAGAACTCTATGGAGGAGTTGACAGAAAAGCAGAAACACTTACAAAGAATTCTTAGAACCAAGTATGTTCAATACAATTGGAATGATCCCAAGGTCAGTTTTCTTGAAGCTGTCTTTGCAAGGGGGGACAGAAGGCTCGGTAGGGTACTAAGAAGAGCATGGGAGAAGGGATGTAGCTTTGATGGCTGGGCAGAGTTATTTAAGTATGATCTATGGATGGAGGCCTTTGAAGAGGAGGGAATAGATCCCCATTTCTATACCAATAGAAAAAGAGAGATGGATGAGGTATTTCCTTGGGACCATATTGATGTAGGAGTTACGAAAAAGTATCTATGGAGTGAATATGAGAAGGCCATAAAGATGGAATTAACTTCTGACTGTAGATTACAGTGTACAGGATGTGGAGTTAATATGCTGGGAGAGGGGATATGTCAATGAGACTAGTAGTGCGATATAGCAAAGGCGAAAAAGTAAAGTATATTTCTCATTTAGATTTTATGCGATTAATACAAAGAGCATTAAGAAGGGCAGATATACCGGTCGCCTACAGTCAGGGTTTCAATCCTCATCCTAGAATTTCCTTTGCTTCAGCTTTGGCTGTGGGTGTTACCAGTCAAGGCGAATACTTAGATATTTTGCTAGCCAGCAGTATAGATCCTCAATCTCTATGTGATAGAATCAATGATAAACTCCCTGAAGGAATCAGATTTATAGAGAGTGTATCAATAGACGAGAAAGCGCCTTCACTTATGAGCCTTATAGAAAGGGGAGAGTATCTGATTAAAATGCCCGGGCAGTTATTTGGATCGCAAAATATTGTTAGCTTAATAAACAGATTTCTGGAGCAAGAAGAGATAATAATAACCAAGGTCAACAAAAGGGGTAGTAGACAGGTGGATATAAAAGAGATGATTCATAGTATTGATGTATTAGATCAAAATCCAGAAGAAGTCATAATAAGGACTATGATTAGTTCAGGAAGTAAGGCTAATTTAAGGCCTGAAGAACTGGTAAGGGCTTTACTTGATTTTGCGGGTACATCTTCTGATTTGGAGCTTTTCTTACAAATTCATCGTCTCAATTTATA
>JAAYTG010000069.1 GCA_012518075.1 Clostridiales bacterium
CAGTGGCTACTGACACATGTGCCCTCTTAGCAACATCTTCTCTGGTTACCATATGTACTTCCTCCCTAAACAGCTATTAGTAAGACTATTATATCCTACATCCTATCCCCATTCAAGGAATGTATATAATCCTCAGAGTGCCGTAGCTTGACAGATGAATTTATAATGTCTATGATATTTAAATGTTGAAGCTATTTAAATCTATAGTGTGGGGGGATAGCAATGTTGGAATATAAGACCCATGGGGTATGTGCATCTAAGATAAGCTACAAGATTAAGGACGGTATTATTGATAAAGTTATATTTACGGATGGCTGTGACGGTAATCTTCAAGGCCTAAGTCGACTTCTAGAAGGTATGACTCCACAGGAGGCAATTAACCGTCTCAAGGGTATTTCTTGTAATAATAAAGGGACCTCCTGTCCTGACCAGTTTGCTATTGCTTTAGAAGAAGCAATAAAGAGCCAAAGGATATAAATTTCCTTGGCTCTTTATTATTGTCTAACGAAATATTTATAAGGAAAATGGTTTATTCCCACATCTTCCAAAATACATCGGAAAGCTGCCTTACACGTTACTACACAGCATTTAAATACTTGTATTGAGCTTTATACAGGTCATAGTACACCCCTTTTTGCTCAATCAATTCATCGTGGCTTCCCGCTTCCAGTACAGTTCCTTGGTCAATTACCATAATACGGTCTGCATTTCGGATTGTTGACAATCTATGGGCAATAACAAAGGAAGTTCTTCCCTTTAGAAGCTGTTCAAGACCCTTTTGCACTAGAATCTCGGTTTGAGTGTCTATACTGGAAGTGGCTTCGTCTAAAATAAGTACTCTGGGGTCGGCTAGCAGGGCCCTTGCAAAGGAGATTAGTTGCTTTTGACCTTGGGACAACTTAGAACCTCTCTCATTTACCTCGGTATAGTAACCTTTTTCCATTTGAGATATAAATTCATGGGCATTGACAACCCTAGCCGCATTCATAACCTCCTCATCGCTAGCATCTAGCTTTCCATACCTTATATTATCCATAATAGTTCCGGAGAAAATAAAGCTATCTTGCAGCATTACACCCATTTGCTTTCGAAGAGAGTCTAGGGTTACATTCTTTATATCATGTCCATCTATTAGAACCTTGCCGTTTATAGGATCATAAAAACGACTAATTAGATTAACAATAGTACTTTTACCAGCCCCGGTAGGGCCAACTAAGGCTATAGTTTCCCCTGCTTTAACTGTAAAAGCTACATTTTTTAATACTGGCTTATCCGGATCATAGTAGAACTCTAGATTATCAAACCTAACCTCACCTTGGATTTGTGGTAGAGAATAAGCATCTGGCTCATCTTTAATGTCTGGTTTGGTATCCAGCAGTTCGAATATTCTTTCGGTAGAGGCCATCGCCATCAATAGGGAGTTATAGAAGTTGGCTAAGGTATTGATTGGTTGCCATATTCTCCATACATACCCGCTAAAGGCAACCAGTACACCCACCGTCATTGTTCCGCTATCCATGAACCTAAAGCCAAATATATATACCAAGGCTATTCCCAGAGCTGCAATTATTTCAATTCCTGGCCAAAAAAGGTTATTCATTTTGATAGCAGCCATCCAAGTTTTAAATATATTGCTACTTAGCTCATTATATAGTTTACCAGTCTCAGTTTGCCTTACAAAGGCCTGGGTTATCCTCATTCCTGCTAGGTTTTCATGAAGATAGGCATTCATATTTGAGCTTTTTTTCCTTACTTCTTGCCATCTTAGTCTGACGCGTTTTTTTAAAAGCCCCAATAGTATCACTAATAGTGGTACTGTACTTAGTGTTACCAAAGTCAATCTCACATCTATATAGGCCATTATGCCTATGGCTATTATCAAGGTAAAGATATCGGTAAGGACATTAATTATCCCGTTGCTTAATAGATCACCCAAAGAGTTAACGTCATTAATTATTCGCACTAGGATTTTGCCTGCAGGCCTAGAATCATAGAATGTAAAGGATAGGGTCTGAATGTGTTCAAATAAATCTTGCCGCATCCTATAGAGAATCTTCTGGCCTACCATAGACATTATATACACCCTTTGTCTCATACATAGCATATTGATGAAATTAGTTGCAAGAAATAGGAGGGTAATTATGGTCAAACCCCTATAGTCTGCTATCTCTATATAGTCATCAATAGCCACTTGTAGAAAGACTGGCCCTAAAAGCCCACATATAGAAGCCACTATCATCAATAATAAGGTAATTGCTATATGCTTTCTATAGGGTTTCATGTAAGCTATCAATCTCTTAAACTGCTCAAAATTAAACGGCTTTTCTAGTTCTTCATCATCTATTAATCTGTTTTTCAACATCCTACATCACCTGCCTATCCTCAGTAAAATCTTCAAAATCCTTGTATTGCTGGGAGTATATTTCATAATATTCTCCTCTCTGCTTTAATAATTGGTGATGAGTACCTCGCTCTACAATTTGTCCATCATCTAAGACAATTATTTCGTCAGCATCTTTAACCGAGGAGATCCTATGGGCTATAATGAATGTAGTTCTACCTTCCATAATACCCTTGAGTGCCTGCTGGATAGAATATTCCGTTTCCATATCTACAGCTGAAGTGCAGTCATCCATAATGAGTATCTTAGGATTTTTTATAACGGCTCTAGCTATAGCAATCCTCTGCTTTTGTCCACCAGATAGGCCCATACCCCGCTCGCCCACTATGGTATCATAACCCTGGGGCATCTCTACAATAAAGTTGTGAGCATCAGCAATTCTTGCAGCCTTAATAACTTCTTCTCTTGTAGCTTTTGGATTTCCATACATAATGTTTTCTTCAATAGTAGCTGAAAATAGAAATACGTCCTGCATAACTATCCCTATGTTTTCCCTCAAAGCATTAAGTTTCCAATCCCTAACATCCACACCGTCTACTAGAACTCTTCCCTTAGATATATCATAGAATCGATTTAGCGCATTGATAATTGAAGTTTTACCAGCGCCGGTAGTTCCCATTATAGCAACAGTTTTTCCCGCTGGTGCCCGTAAATTAATATTGGACAAGGCCCGAGTATCCCCATAATGAAAGGATACGTCTTGAAATTCCACATGCCCTTGCATTTCTTCAGGATCATATGGGGCTTCTTTATCCGTAACAATAGAGCCCGTGTCCAATACATCAAAAACCCTTTGTCCGGAAGACACTGCCTGCTCCATAAGATTGATAACCCAACCTAACATTCTCATAGGGTTTATCAACATCCATAGATAACTATTAAAGGCTACCAATGTACCCAATGAGATTTCTCCACCAGCTACCATTCGCCCTCCATACCATAGTACAGAAACTGTACATAAGCTTGAAGTAAAATCCATTATGGGGAAATATTTAGCCCAAATTCTTGAAGCATTCACGTTTTTCTCTAGATTCAGTTTGTTCTCTTTTCCAAACTTTTGAATTTCAAAATCCTCTCTAGCGAAAGCTTTTACCACTCTAACACCAGCTATATTCTCCTGAGTAGCAGTATTTAGAGCAGCCTGTTGTTCTCTAATTGCACCAAAAGCCGGACGGATACGTGTATCAAATCTAACCGCCAGCCATGCAACAAAAGGTGATACAGCCAAGCTTACCACAGCTAATTTAGGATTCATAGAAAAAAGTACAATGGTAGTGCCTATAAAGTATATAAAATTTTCTAATAGAGTGGCTATTCCACCAGCAATAAAAGCCCTTATACCTTCAAGATCACCAGTCATCCTTGACATTAGCTCTCCAATACGGTTATTGTCGAAATATGTAAATGATTGGTCTTGTAAGTGAGTAAACATCTCATTTCTCAGGTCGTACATACAATGTTGGGAGACATTTTCAAAAAAATAAACCCGAAAATACAATCCTATTCCCTTTATAGCTGCTATTATTAAAGTAGCAATTATAAGAATGGGAAATAGTTCACGGTTGCCACCCCGGATAACATCATCTATTAGGTGTTTGGTAATAATCGGAGAAATCATATTAAGTCCCGCGAACAAAATTAAAAGGGTCACGGCTATAATGGCCCTCCCCTTATATCTACCGAGATAACCCAATATACGTTTAATAATGTGCAAAAAGAGAAACCCCCTTTACCATACTTATTTGCTTTAACTTCATATTATTTTACTTTTTACTATTGGTCAATCAACAAATCCGGGTATAATTTATGAAATTCAACCTAATATTCCATGAAAACCAAAGGGCTTCATTACTGCTCTAAAGTTTAGCAATTTAGTAGTAATTCCTACAGTACTTGTTTTTTGACTTTTTCAATAGCTTCTGAACAGTTTAATTCCACTACTTGACCAGTCTTCCTACATTTATACTCGACAACACCCTCTGAAGCCTTTCTACCTACTGTTATTCTCATAGGTATTCCAATTAGGTCAATATCTTTAAATCTCACTCCAGGTCGTTCATTTCTATCATCTAAAATAGCCTCTACCCCTTCATCTAATAAGTCACTGTAGATCCTTTCAGCCATTTCCATTTGAGGGCCTTCCCCCGTATTGATAGGAACAATAGCTACATGATAAGGAGCCACGGATACTGGCCATATAATTCCATTCTCATCATTGCTCTGCTCAACTATTGCTGCTAAGGTCCTAGCTAATCCGATGCCATATGAACCCATTACCATATATTGTTCCTTGCCATTCTCATCTAAATAAACACAACCAGCTGCCTCGCTGTATTTAGTCCCCAACTTAAAAATATGACCTATCTCGATTCCATGGCCCACTTTTACGGGTTGACTGCATTGTGGGCATATGTCTCCCTCAGCTATAGTCCTGATGTCTATAACAGCAGAAGGCTTGAAATCCCTATCAACATTAACATTTATTAGATGGTACCCTGTCTCATTGGCTCCTACTACAAAATTCTTCATCTCAGCTATCTCTAAGTCTAAGATTAAATCAATTTCTAGGCCTACTGGTCCTGCAAAACCCACATCTGCACCTGTGAGTTCACATACTGTTTCTGCATCCGCCATTTTAAGTTCAATGCATCCTAGATAGTTCTGAAGTTTGGTTTCATTAAGCTCCCTATCGCCTCGAACCAGTGCAGCTACAACTCTGTCATCCGCCTGATATAATAGGGTTTTTACTAGATCTTTAGCATCACAGTTTAAGAATTGAGTTACCTCTTCGATGGTTTTCATATCAGGTGTTGATATCTTTTCCAAGGGTTTATCCATGCTCTCACTTGAAGAAATATCATCCCTGCTATGAACAAGACATTCAGCCTTTTCACTATTGGCTGCATAGCCACATATATCACAGTATGCAATAAGATCTTCACCTACTTCTGACTTAACCATAAACTCCTGGGAACCTGATCCACCCATGGCACCGGTGTCTGCATCAACTACAATATAATCAAGGTCTAGCCTATCGAAGATTCTACAGTAGGCATCATGCATGCTCTTATAGGAAGCATCTAGGTCTTGATGGTCTTTACCAAAGCTATATGCATCTTTCATTACAAACTCCCGACTGCGCATCAGTCCGAATCTAGGCCTTCTTTCATCTCTATACTTGGTCTGTATTTGGTAAAGGACAGAAGGCAGTGATTTATAAGACCTGATCGTATTTTTTGCTACTTCTGCAAATACCTCCTCATGGGTAGGCCCAAGACAGAAATCCCTACCATGTCGATCCTTCAATTTAAACATTTCAGGCCCAAAAACATCCCATCTTCCCGAGGCTTGATATGCTTCTGCTGGAAGTAAAGCGGACATGATTAGCTCTTGAGCTCCTGCTCTATCCATTTCTTCCCGTATTATCTGTTCAATCTTCTTAAAAGTTCTATAGCCTAAAGGCAGAAATGAATATATTCCTGAGGCTAGTCGTGTTATCATCCCAGCCCTTAATAGTAACTTATGGCTTTCTATCTCTGCTTCAGCAGGTGTCTCTCTTAATGTTGAAATTAGCATTTTTGATGTTCTCACTATCTTTGCACCTCCTATTATTAAACATTTTTAATAGCATTTACCACAGCACGAGCTGTTACTTCCACAGCTGCAGCACCTATAGATATCATATCTCCCTGGACCTGATCAGTAGATAGAGCAAACATTGTATCGCCGTCCACCATAGTATGCACAGGCCGAATTGCGAGAGCTAGGCCATCATGGGATATAGAAGCTAGTTTATTAGCTTGCTCCTTGCTTAGTTTTGCATTGGTTGCCACAACACCTATGGTAGTATTCCCTGGAAAATCACGGGTTTGATGGCTAGAAGTCATCAAGTAATTACAGGTATCTAAAAAATCTCCAGTTTGTGGATTTCTAGCTCCGGCTATTATATTTTTACTTGTCAAATCCACTATATCCCCAAACGCATTAACTGCAACAATGGCTCCCACCACTATACCATCTGGCAGTATAATGCTAGCTGTCCCGATGCCGCCTTTCATAGCGGATTCCATTCCAAGCACTTTACCCACTGTAGCTCCAGTTCCAGATCCTACACTACCCTGGTCTATAACTCCTCCCTTGGCCCTTTGACAGGCTTGATATCCCATTGCAGCATCCGGCCTAACCTTCGAATCCTTATATGCCAGATCGAACAATACTGCACCAGCAACAATTGGCACATGAGCCGCCCCAGTATCAAAGCCTATTCCTTCTTTTTCTAAAAAAGCCATAACACCATCTGCAGCAGCTAGACCAAAAGCGCTTCCTCCTGCAAGGATAATAGCATGAACCTTGTCCACTAGATTGCCTGGCCTCATTAAATCCGTTTCTCTAGTACCCGGAGCGGATCCTCTAACATCAACGCCTGCTACTGCTCCTTGTCTACATAATATAACTGTACATCCGGTGCCAGCTCCAATATCCTGGGCATGTCCCACTTCTATCCCTTTAATATCCGTTATCTGGCCTTTATACATATCCATCCTCTCCCCTGACCGATACATCACCTGACAAGACCTTGGTAATGCTACCATCTTCTCTCTTTACCAACAGTGAGCCGTCGGTATCAAAGTCAAGAGCAAATCCTTCGAAGTTCATATCCCTACCTATCACTCTTACAGATTTATTTAAGGTAACTGAATACTCCCTATATTGATCTAGTAGCCTTCTAAAATCCTTGTTTTTAGTATACTTTAGGTATATATCCTCTATCTCTTCCATCACCAAAGCTATTATCCATCTTCTATCTAACCAAGCATTCATAGCAATCCTCAAGGATGTAGCTGTAGAAGCGATTTCTGGTGGAAAATCATCTGCTAGCATATTAACATTTATACCTATTCCTACTACTAGGTAATGAATTCTATCTATATCTGCCTGAATTTCCGTCAGTATTCCACATACCTTTTTTGCATTAATGATAATATCATTTGGCCACTTTATTCCAACATCCAAGCCAGTTGCCTTATTAAGTGCCTTTCTAAGAGCTACAGCAACTATAGCTGTTATACGAGGCGCTTGGTCAGGTGGGAGGTCTGGTTTTAGTATTAGGGACATCCATATACCCTTCCCTTTTGGAGATATCCAGTCTCTCCCTAGCCTACCCCTTCCCATTGATTGGGTTTCTGAAATTACAAGAGTCCCTTCATCTGCCCCTTCCAAAGCTAGGTCCCGGGCTCTATTGTTAGTAGAATCGATTGTTTGGTGCACTTCTAGATTTTTGCCCATTACCTTTGTCTTAATAGCCTCTCGTAGGGTAACCTGGTCTAAGCTTTCAGGAATAGCCATGAGTCTATAGCCTAGTCTTGATTTGCTCTCAATTTCAAAACCCTCTCCTTGAAGGGATTTTATATGCTTCCATACCGCTGCTCTGGTGATGCCTAACTGCGTACTGATGACCTCTCCTGATAAAAAATCATTACTATTATTCATCAAGATTTCTAAAATTTTATCTCGCATATCCTTTTCTCCCTGACTATTTATCATTCCATCTCAGGTTATTTATTCATCATACCCAAACAGAGCCTCTGCAAAATCTTGGGGCACAAAAGGTTGCAAATCATCTAATTGCTCCCCGACTCCTATAAAGCGAATAGGCACATCTAATTCAGATTTTATTGCCACTATGACACCACCTTTAGCAGTACCATCTAGCTTGGTTAGGACAATCCCTGTAATGCCTACCGCCTCTTTGAATAATTTAGCCTGGGCCACAGCATTCTGGCCCGTGGTAGCATCCAATACTAGAAGCACCTCTTTCTGTGCTGTAGGATACTCTCTATCAATAACTCTATTGATTTTTTCTAACTCTTTCATAAGATTTTTCTTGCTATGAAGCCTGCCCGCGGTATCGCATATCAAAAGATCTGTGTCTCGAGCACGAGCCGCTTGTACTGCATCGAATATTACCGCTGCAGGATCAGAGCCTTCTGCTTGAGAGATAACTTGCACTCCACTACGGTCTCCCCATATCTGCAGTTGCTCTGTGGCAGCTGCTCGGAAGGTATCACCTGCAGCCATTAATATGCTTTTGCCCTCTTTTTTGTAGAGATTGGCTAGTTTTCCTATAGTTGTAGTCTTACCTACACCATTGACTCCTACCACTAGAAACACCGTAGGGGTCTTTAGTTCAAAATCATCCTCATTAGCCAATATATTAACTATCTTTTCTCTTAAAAGTTCCCTTATTTTTTCTACATGCCCAATCTTTTTTTCCCTAACCTGGTCACGTAGTTCATCAACTATTTCAATTGTTGTGTTTACGCCAACATCGGCTGTAATAAGTATCTCTTCTAACTCATCGAAAAAATCGTCATCTATCTCTCGGTAGTACTTTATAAGTTCGTCTACCCTCTCAGTAAAGCCCTGTCTAGCCTTACCTAGTCCTTTCTTTAGTCTTGAAAATAAGCCCTTTTTTTTGTCTCCTTTTTTCTCCATTTTGTCTTCCTTTCTGTTCTTATTATCTATTTTAGTCCGGATCCTAGCTTGCAATATCATCTTCCAATCTAACGGATATCATCCTGGATACTCCCTTTTCTTCCATTGCTACCCCGTATAGCACATCACTGTTTTCCATAGTTCCTCTTCTATGGGTAATCAATACGAATTGGGTCTTTTCACTAAACTTTTTTAAGTATTGTCCAAAGTTTTGTACATTGTTTTCATCCAAAGCCGCTTCGATCTCGTCCAAAACACAAAATGGTGCAGGTTTTCGCTCTAGTATAGCAAAAAGAATCGCAATGGCAGTTAGAGCCTTTTCACCACCTGACAATAGAGAAATACTTTGAAGTCTTTTCCCAGGTGGTTGAGCTACTATTTCAATTCCTGAGGTAAGGACATCATTTGGATCCTCCAATCTCAGTTCAGCTTTTCCTCCGCCAAATAGACTGGAAAAAACATGTCCAAAATGTTGATTTATAATAGCAAATTCCTTGGCGAACTTATCCTTCATAGTAGATGTTATATCCTTAATTATACCCTGCAGGTTTTCTTTAGCACTTATCAAATCATCTTTCTGAGAAGTGAGAAAATCATATCGCTCTTTTATTCGCCTATATTCCTCTATAGCATTAACATTAACACTGCCCATCTGGCTAACCCTTTGCTTTATTTGATGGATTTCTTTCTTGATTTGGGAAATCTCCAGTCTCTCATCTCGATATTTTAGAGCATGAGCATAGGACATCTCATATTCTTCCCATATATTGTTCTGAGAGTTTTCAATCTCCATTTCAACTCTAGATAATTGAACATCCATACTATGCCTCTGTTCGCGAATCTCATCAACAATTGCTGACAATTCTTTTGACCGTTTTTCTGTAGCATTCATATCATCCGATATCTTCTCTTTTTCTAACTGTTTTTGATTTAGTAGATTCTCCTCCTCTTTGGCCTGGTTATTCAATCTTTCTATTGCCCTATTATACTCTATAATTTCCAGCTTATGTTTTTCAGCAGCTTCAGAATCCTCATTTAACTGTCCTATCTTTTTCTCTATATTGTTTCTATGGAAGTCTATATCATGGCTAAGCTGTTCAAGTTTTTCTTCCAAGCTTGCTATCCCGTGCTCCAGACTAGTCTTCTCTACCTTATAGCCTGTAATCTCTTGATCTAATTCTTCCTTCTTTTTATTAATACTCTCAATTGAGGAGTCCGTATCATCAACTATAACCTGCATATCCTTGTTGTGACTTTCAAGGCTGTCTATTAGCTTCTTTTGTTCTTTTATAGATTCTCCCAATCTTGCAATCTCTTGTTTCAGTTTAAATTTTGCTTTATTAAGATTCTGAGTTTCTCTATCTATTTTTTCTATCTGTAAATGGTTACCCTCTAGATGCTCTTGACAAGTAGCTATGCGTATTTCCAGCTCATGAACATCATGGGATATATCCTTAAGGTCATTGCTTAATCCGGTATATTCCTCTAGTTGCTTTTCCCTCTCAGCATGAACCTTCTCCATATCCTTAACCAGCCTAGAAGTCTTTTCCTTAAGATTGTCTATTTCCCTCCCTCGTCCTATTATACTAGTGCTTCTCCTATTTAGGCTTCCTCCTGTCATGGAGCCACCAGTATTTACAAGGTCACCTTCCAAAGTAACAATTCTAAAGGAGTAGGAGAACTTTTTTGCTATCTCTATAGCTTGATCTAGATTCTCCGTTACTACCACCCTGCCTAATAGATTGTCAAAGATATTCTTGTATTTGGGATCAAAATCTATCAGGTCCACACCTCTTCCAAGACACCCGTTCATGGATAAGGCTATTTTCTCTTTACTATAGAGATCCCTCCCCTTTATGGATGAAATCGGTAGGAATGTAGCACGCCCCAGTTTTCCTTTCCTTAAGAAATCTATGATATATTTTGCATCCTGTTCATTATAGGTTACTATATGTTGAAGGCTAGCCCCCAAGGCAGTTTCGATGGCTACCTCATACTCCCTAGGAACCTCTATAAGTTCTGCTACTACACCGCAGACTCGCTTATTAATTGATGGATTATTCCGACAAGCTAATAACAGGCTCCTGACACTTTTCTGAAAGCCATCATAGGCTTTATACATTTCAACTAAGAGATTTAGCCTTGATTTCTCTCCTTCTAATTTCTGTTTACTAAGTTGAAGTCTCTCATCCTTTTCATCAAGGTTTTTTCCCAAATATGCTAATTTCTTCTCTAAATCTACCTTCTTATAGTTCTTTATTACTAACTCTTCTTTAAGTTTGACAATATTTTGTTTTAGCTCATCATGCTTATTGCTAAGGGCTAGCTTACTTTCGGCTAGTTCTCCCAATTGGCTATCAGCACGCAGTTTTTGTTCCTCATAGTTAGCCTTTAAAGTCTGGTATCTAGTAATGGTATTTCTAGCTTCGGAAAGATCCTGCCAAATCTCCATCATCTTACTCTTTCGTTGCTGAGCTTCTAAATGACTTGATGATAGCTCTTTTTGTATATTCTCTAGTCTCGCTTCCAGATCAGTGGACTTTAAAAGGATATCCTCTAAGACTCTTTTTCCCTTTTCTAGTTGTTCATGGACATCGGATTTTTGATTTTCCTTATCAGCAATGCCTTGTTTTTCCCATTCTATCTCTTCTTCTAGTCTTTTCTTTTCCCTGTCCAGCTGTATAATCCTCTCCTGGACAAGCCCAATTTTTCCCTTCATTTTCTCTATTTCATTTAAATTAGTATATCTAGTATCATGATGGGTCTGAATTTGCTTATCCAATTCATCTAACTTGCTTTGTAGTTGCTGGCCAATTTTCTCATGTTCCTGAATGTTTTCCCTATGCTTTTTTATATCCTCCTCTAATAGGCAAGCATTTTCCTTTATCCGGTCTATTCTCTTTTTATAGCTATCGTATTCAAGTACAAATCTGTTTAGGTCGTAAATTTTTAGTTTGTCCCTCAGTTTTAAATATTCCCTTGCTACCCTGCTTTGCTCTTCCAAGGGTTCCAGCTGGTGCTCAATCTCCCTAAGGATATCATCTACTCGAACTATATTCTCATGGGTGTTTTCCAACTTCCGCTCTGATTCCTGCCTTCTGGCCTTATATTTGACTATTCCGGCAGCCTCTTCAAAAATCTTTCTTCTATTTTCTGGTTGGGTACTTAATATCTCATCAATCCTACCCTGTCCAATTATGGAATAGCCTTCTTTACCTACTCCGGTATCCATAAAAAGCTCTACAATATCCTTTAGTCTACAGGATGATCGATTGATATAATACTCACTCTCCCCAGATCTAAAAATCCTTCTAGTAATGGTTACTTCAGAAAAGTCTACCGGTAGCCTATGTTCTGTATTATCAAGTGTCAAGGATACTTCTGCGAAGCCCAAGGGTTTTCGAACCTGGGTACCCGAAAAGATTATATCCTCCATTTTCCCTCCCCTAAGGGATTTGGCACTCTGCTCACCTAGTACCCATCTTATAGCATCAGCCACATTGCTCTTGCCACTTCCATTAGGCCCTACTATAGCAGTTATTCCTTTATCAAATTCTATCTCAATTCTATCAGCGAAGGATTTAAAACCATACATCTCCAGCTTTCTTAATAACAATCCCATCCACCTCTTGTCTTACAAGTTCAATCATTACTAATCAATTCTAACATAAAATACCTCTTACATCTAGTTCGTCATTTCTTGAACAATCCCTTCATATCTTTGAGAGATGAAGGATTTTCTACTATATAGTAATTGAGTTTGGTCTGTAAAAACAGCCATATCTCCTATTTCTACCAGATTGTTTTGCTCTATTGATACCTTATAGTTCGGAAAGATTTTGCTTAGGTAGAGGATATTGTATTTTTTCTGGCCTATTGCTTGAGATAGGCGTGAGGGATGTACTCGAAAGGCAATAGGGCTAGCTGGAGCCATGCTTTCATAATCTAATAAGGATTGTATAATATCTGACATCCAAACCCTATATATGGAACTTTCAACCATTTCACCAAATGCAGGATGGTAGGGCCCGCCAATTAAATCTTGTCCCTTATTAAAACCTTCCTGGGCTTGCAGGCCAATCCGGATAACATTTATGTTATGGTGTTCAAAAACTATCTTTATGTCCCTGATCCATTCTACAGCATCATCTAATGATAGAGGACTATACTCTCCCTGGGTAAACTGTTCTTCTAAGGTAGCCCCTCTAACTACCAGTGTAGGATATATTCTAACAAAACTGGGTTTTATGGCAACAAAGTCCAATGCTGTCTTAATAGACTTTAAACGAGTATCATATGGAAGTCCGGTCATCATTTGAAGACCCACCTGGAAATCATATTTCATTAAATTCACAATAGAATCTAGTATTTGTTCATACCTATATCCCCGCTCACTAGCTTCTAATACAATAGGATCTGTAGATTGAATGCCAAGTTCTATTGTAGTTACGCCCTTATCTTGTAGGTTATCTAAGATTTCTTCTGAAATATAATCCGGTCTTGTGGAGATCCTTATACCATCAATCAGCCCAGCTTCCAGATAGGGACTGGCTAACTCCAGTATAGTATTTTGCATATCCATAGAAAGGCAGGTAAAGCTTCCCCCAAAAAAGGCCATTTCTTTATGGCCATCTCTCATCTTCGCTGTACCCATAATGCTCTCAACCTGGTCCTTTATATCCATTAAAGGATTGTTGATAGATTTTCCGGTTATACTCCTTTGATTGCAAAAAGCACATTGGTGAGGACATCCTATCATAGGTACAAACACCGGATATATTACTACTTTCTCATCCATTAATCTTCCCTAGAGCCTCCTTGGCTGCGTGCTGCTCAGCTTCCTTCTTATTCTTTCCTCTGCCTCTTCCAATAGCTTTATCACCATGACATACCTCTACTACAAAATCCTTATTATGATCGGGACCCCTTTCTTCTATTACACGATACACTATATCTTTATCGCTATCCTTTTGCAAGACTTCCTGTAGATTGGTTTTGTAATCCTGAAAGCCTTTGCCCTCAAAACTTTTCTTCATAATAGGAGTGAATAATCGAATTATAAACTCACTTGCTTGCTTTATTCCACTGTCTACATAGACAGCCCCTATAATAGCCTCCACTGCATCTGCCAGCACCGAACTTCGATCTCTTCCCCCAGTGTTAGATTCTCCTTTTCCTAGATAAAGAAACTGGCCAAGCTCTATACTTCGGGCAATCTCAGCCAATGAACCTTCCGATACTATACTGGCTCTTATCCTAGTGAGGTCCCCTTCTTTATACTGACCAAACATTCCATAAAGGTAGTCAGCTATTACCAATTCCAAGACCGAATCTCCTAGAAACTCTAACCTTTCATTATCCGATATGTTATTAGGACTCTCATTAGCATATGAACTATGGGTCAATGCGTTTAGTAAAAGCTTTGAATCCTTAAATCTATATCCAATTCTTCTTTCTAATTCTCCTATTTCATGCTTTGAAATGTATGACATTAGCCTTCTCCTTCAATAAGTTGAAATCCTCTAAGCTTATTATAAGATTTTACATCACAAGGTGCAAGCATACAAAAGAATTAGTTATTGTTTAGAATAGATAAATTAGTTATGAAGTGGACGTTTAATAGACATTATGATAATAAAATTGACTAGTATAGCGATTCTAATTATATACATAAGTCTATAAAAA
>JAAYTG010000070.1 GCA_012518075.1 Clostridiales bacterium
TAAAATGTATATATAGTGGGCCAAGCTCTTGGCCTCATCCAAATCATGGGTGACAAAGACAACAGTTCTATTATCCTGCTTCCAAAGCTGCAAAAAGGACTGTATGAGCTGATTTCTTAGCTCCAAGTCCAAGCCTTTAAAGGGCTCGTCCATAAGCAGAATATCAGCCGGGTAGGCAAAGGCTCTGGCTATGGCCACCCGCTGCTTCATCCCACCACTAAGCTGCCTGGGGTAGTAATCAGAGTATTCCTTTAAGCCCACCATGTCCAAATACTCATTTGCAATCCTCTCTGATTCCTCCTGCTCATATATGGTCTCCAAGACAAAAGCTATATTTTCCTTGACTGTAGACCAGGGAAGGAGCCTGTCTTCTTGAAAAATATAGCTAAAGGTCTTCCCCTCCAAGCCTTCAATCCTTCCACTGTCGTATTCTACTAGCCCTGCCAGGATATTCAGTAGAGTTGTTTTGCCACAACCCGATGGGCCAAGGATGCCCGTTATCTTTTTATCTTCTAGAGTCATACTAAAGTCCTGACATATTATTAAATCACCGTATGATTTGTATAAATTCTTTATCTCAATGGCCATTTTTCTACATCCTTAAAAGACGTTTCCCCCTCTTCTTCCTATAAAATATTTAAATGCGTATTCAAATGCAAAACTCAGTATAATAACTACGCTGGTCCATGCAAACAATTCCGATGACTCTAAATATACTTTTGCACTGTAGAGATTTCCACCAATGGAAAATCTGGGATTGCTGAGGACTTCAGCGGCTACTGTCACCTTCCATCCCAAGCCCAGAGCAGTGGTAATACCTGCTACAAGGTAGGGCGTAACAGAGGGAATATAGATCCGTCTGATAACCAAACTCTTTTTAACCCTATATACCTGAGCCATCTCAAGCAAGTCTTTATTTACCTGTTTAATGCCCTCAACAGCATTGGTCCATATAATAGGAAAACACATTAAAAAACATACAAATATAGGAACTTTTCCTGATTGAAACCAGATTAGGGCAATAATGATTATGGACATTACGGGTGTGGATTTTATGGCTATTACCAGTGGGTTTAACAGCTCATATAAAAATTTATTAAGGCCACACATGATTCCAAGAAGGACCCCTGCCAAGCATGAAATAGCAAATCCTACAACTACCCTAATAAATGTTAAGGCTATACTATACCAAAACTTCCATGTCATAGACAGCCTTACAAATGCCTTTACCGTGTTTACAGGAGAAGGGAGATAAACCTCCCTCTTTATGAGGAGGGAAGCTATCTCCCATATTGCAATCCAAAATATTATAATGATTAGCCTAGTTACTTTTTTATTTTTCAATATAGTAGAAATCTTCACCTGGTAGCTCCCCTCCTACCGACGCTGGGTTTAATTCAAGCAAAATCTTCAAGAATGCTTCCATAGGACCTCGGGCTTCTTCCTCATCTAAAAAGACGATGTTACTTTGGGGGATTGCCTTTTCTGCCAGCTTACCATTAGGCAGTATACCATGCTTTTCAATTAGCATACCGGCCTCTTCATGGTTTTCATTTACCCATTCTACAGAATCCTCATAGTCATCCAAAAACTCTTCCAGAGCATCGGGATAATTCTTGGCAAAGTCCTTTTGTACTACTATACAGCCCATGGGCAAGGGATTGGTCTCCCCAACTACCTTCTCCCATTCCTGGGTTATATCCAGGGCTATCCTAACATTTTCATTCCTCATAAGGGCTGAAGTTACATGGGGCTGAGGTAGTAGGGCTATTTTTGCATCCCCTTCCACAACTGCTGCCGCCAAATCGGCATGCTGGACGGAAAAATCCAGCTCAACATCTGCTTCTGGATCTATACCATTTTCCTTAAGGAGATATTGAATTATGTAATCAGGTGTGGCACCCTTACCGCTAACATTGATTGTCTTACCCTTTAAGTCAGCTATGCTATTTATCTCATTGCCATCTTCCAATACATACAAGACCCCTAGGGTGTTGATGGCAGCTAATTGTATCTGCCCTTCAGTTTTATTATAGATAACCGATGCCATATTAGTA
>JAAYTG010000071.1 GCA_012518075.1 Clostridiales bacterium
CTTTCATTACTTAATATCTAGTATTATATGCATTAGTATAATACTCACTATTTTTCTTGTAAAATACCCAAATCATAGGTACAATAAAACAGTCATATATTCTATAATAGATAAACCTTTAATTTGGTTCAAGAACTAAAATAATGAACTGACTGGGGTGGAATATGAAAAGGGGAAAATATATTACACAAAAGAAGTATGCCTGGAAAAAGATTATAGGAGCATTTCTTCTGATTACACTGATATTATCGGTGATATATTCTATTATTAGAATAACCAATGCGCCTCATGAAGCTGAGGCTTTGGATGAATCAATCAGGGTTAAGAGTGACTATATGTTGATGCTAGTCCAGTGTTTATTGGGTTTATTAGTTATGGCTGTACCTTCCTTAATAGAGAAAAAGTGGATGATTTCCATACCAAACCACATGTATATACTATATTTTGTATTTCTATACTGTGCAATATATCTTGGGGAGGTAAGGAACTTTTATTTCCTTATTCCACATTGGGATAGCATATTACATGCCTTTAGCGGTGCTATGTTAGGGGCCTTAGGATTTAGTCTAGTCAGTATTTTGAATGGTTCAAAACGTTTAAAGCTAAATTTAAGTCCCTTCTTTGTATCTTTATTTGCCTTCTGCTTTGCATTGGCTGCGGGAACTGTCTGGGAGATATATGAGTATACCTTTGATGGCCTGCTATCCCTAAATATGCAAAAATTTGCTCTGGAGGATGGTACTCTTCTGGTAGGCAGACAGGCTCTGTCCGATACCATGAAGGATCTCATTGTAGATGCCCTCAGTGCACTTATTATTTCTATCATAGGTTTTTTTACAATAAAAAAGGACAAATTAGCCAAGCAATATGAAGAAAATCTTAAATAGAAGAGGATAAGGGCCCCTGTTTCTATAAAAAGCCAATGGGCAGGCAATAGAAAGGTTGTCCTTGCCTAAGATGAAAAAGCTGGTAAGTACACGGAAGAAACTTGTTTCTATCTCAAAGGGAGGTGCTTGTTTCTCTGTCAAATAAGACAACAGAAACGTCCCCCTGTCTCCCCCTGTCTAGAATTTGCACAGTCAAAGAAAAAAATATATGATAAGATAAAATCTAATAATAGAAGGACAAATTTATTCTTGGAGGAAGGATTAGTGAAGGACATAATCTTAGAGTTGGCTAGTCAACTAAAGGTAAGGGAAAAGCAGATTGAGGATACAGTTGCCCTTATAGATGCAGGAAATACTATCCCATTTATAGCTAGATATAGAAAGGAAGTTACCGGCGGACTAGATGACGCCCAGCTTCGTGATCTCTACGACCGTCTTACCTATCTTCGAAGCATGAAGGATAGGCGTGAGGAGATTATAAGGCTTATAGAAGAGCAGGGCAGGCTAGATCATGACCTGATAGTTAAGATAAATAATGCTAAGACCATGACAGAGCTTGAGGATATTTATAGACCCTTTAGGCCCAAAAGGCGGACACGAGCCACCATGGCAAAAGAAAAAGGCCTTAAGCCTCTTGCAGATATAGTATTTGCCCAGGAGCTTATAGATGGGGACATCCTCCATATAGCTACTTCCTATATAAACCTGGAAAAAGAGGTCCATAGCCCAGAGGAGGCATTACAGGGGGCCATGGATATCGTAGCTGAGAACCTAGCTGATGATGCAGACTTAAGAAAGGCTATAAGGGAATACACTTTTAGGCATGGGCTGCTGGTGACAAAGGGGACAAGTGACCAGAAATCAGTCTACGAGATGTATTATGAATATAGGGAAGCTGTAAAGCAGATAGTGCCTCATAGAATCCTAGCTATTAATAGGGGTGAAAAAGAAGGATTTCTCAAGGTAAAGATTGAGCTAGACCAGCAGGAAGTGACGGACCTAATAGAAAATATGGTAATTAAAAATAGGGAAAGTATCGTACTGCCCTATATGAAGGAGGTAATACTAGACTCCTATAAGCGTCTTATGGCTCTATCCATTGAGAGGGAAATACGGAACCAGCTAACGGAAAGAGCCGAGGAACAGGCAATCAAGATCTTTGGAGAGAATCTAGGCAATCTTCTACTTCAACCTCCCATAAAAGGAAAGATAGTTATGGGTATAGATCCAGGCTATCGTACCGGGAATAAGATAGCAGTGGTAGATGATACTGGCAAGGTACTGGATACAGGGCTGGTATATATGACTCTACCCCACCATGACATGGATAAAGCCAAGGATTATTTAGGGGCCTTAATTGACAAACACCAGGTAGAGATAATAGCAATAGGCAATGGAACAGGATCTAAAGAAACTGAAATCCTGGTAGCTGATCTGATTAAAGAGAGAAATGGTAAGGTCTATTATGTCATAGTCAATGAAGCAGGGGCTTCAGTATACTCTGCTTCTTCCCTAGGGAGTGAAGAGTTTCCTGAATTTGATGTAGCTCTAAGAAGTGCAGTTTCTATTGCTCGAAGGCTCCAGGATCCTCTGTCTGAACTTGTGAAAATCGATCCTAAAGCTATTGGTGTAGGCCAATATCAACATGATGTAAACCAGAAGAGATTGTCAGATACACTACAAGGAGTAGTTGAGGATTGTGTAAATAGTGTGGGGGTAGACCTAAATACTGCTTCTTCATCTCTACTTCAATATGTTGCAGGTATTAGTAAAACCGTATCACAAAATATTGTAGCCTATAGGGAAGAGATAGGGAAATTTTCTTCACGCAAGGAACTTTTGAAGGTTAAGGGTTTAGGGCCTAAGACCTTTGAGCAGTGTGCAGGCTTTTTAAGAATACCAGGGGCAGCAAATCTGCTGGACAATACTGCAGTCCATCCGGAATCCTATGATGCTACTGCTGAGCTTCTGGATCTTAATGGTTATTCCCTTAAAGATTTATCTCCAGTTAGAATAAATGAATTACAAAAGACAATAGAAGGATGGGATCTAGAGGAACTGGCCCGTAGCTCGGGAATAGGGATTCCAACCTTGTCGGATATCCTAGAGGAGCTGAAAAAGCCGGGGAGGGATCCAAGGGAAGAGCTTCCCCAGCCTATTCTCCGCTCAGATATTATGGATATCCAAGATTTAAAAGCGGAAATGATACTTACGGGGACTGTACGAAATGTCGTTGATTTTGGTGCCTTTGTAGATATTGGGGTTCACCAGGATGGGCTAGTCCATATATCACAGCTGGCCAGCAGCTATGTAAGGCATCCTATGGATGTAGTACAGGTGGGGGATATAGTTAAGGTTAAGGTGTTAGAGGTGGATCTAGAGCGCAGTAGAATCTCACTAACTATGAGGGATTTATAAAAGATTTAGAAGCTAATAAAGCTATAAAAGATAAAATTTAAAAGTGGGGGTTTCAGAAATGATTTTAATTAAAAACGGTAAGATTCTTACTATGAATGGCAAAAATTATGAAAGAGGACATATACTTATAGACGGGAAAGAGATTGTGGATATAGGAGAGGATATTGAAATACCTGAGGATGCAGAGGTTATTGATGCAGAGGGCATGTGGGTAATGCCGGGTATAGTTGATCCTCACTGCCATATTGGCTTGTGGGAGGATGGACTAGGCTTTGAAGGATCTGATGGAAACGAAGCCATCAATCCGGTCACCCCTGAACTTAGGGCCATAGATGGTATAAATCCTGAGGATAACTGCTTTCGTGAAGCCAGGGAAAATGGTATCACAACAGTAGTGACAGGGCCTGGGAGTGCTAACGTCATTGGGGGGCAATTTGCTGCACTAAAAACCTATGGGAGACGTGTGGACGATATGGTCTTTAGGGAACCCTTGGCATTAAAGGTTGCCTTTGGTGAAAATCCCAAGACGGTATATAATGGACAGCGCAAATCCCCTAGTACCCGTATGGCTACGGCTGCTATTTTAAGGGAGAACCTGATAGAAGCCCAGGAATACAAGAAGAAATTAGAGAAGGGCAAGAAAGAACCCGATAAGATGCCGGAGCGAGATTTAAAGATGGAGATTATGGTAAAGGTTTTGAACCGTGAAATTCCTTTAAAAGCTCACGCCCATCGTGCTGATGATATTTTAACAGCGCTTAGAATTGCCAGGGAATTTGATGTGGATATTACTTTAGAGCACTGTACAGAGGGACATAGGATATCTGATTTTTTACTGGAGGAGAATGCCAAGGTGATTGTAGGTCCCCTCTTTAGTGACCGAAGCAAGGTGGAGCTGAAGAATATGACCTTCAAAGCTCCTGGAATTTTGTCAAAGGCTGGAATTAAGGTAGCCATGATGACGGATCATCCTGTAATTCCCATACAATATTTACCTGTCTGCGCAGCTATTGCAGTTAAAGAGGGCATGGATGAAATGGAAGCTCTTAAGGCTATAACTATAAATGCTGCTGAGATTACAGGTGTAGATGATAGGGTAGGAAGCCTGGAGCTAGGCAAGGATGCGGATATAGTCATCTATGACGGCCATCCTTTGGATTTTCGTTCCAAAACGGTTTGGGTCTTTATTGACGGTCATGCAGTAAAAAAAACCTGAAAAATAATTTTTCTTGATTTTTTTCTAGATATTAGTTATTATATAATTGAAAACCGAATATATATTTACTATCTTCGGGGCAGGGTGTAATTCCCTACCGGCGGTATAGCCCGCGAATCCTTTAAGGAAGGATTGACTCGGTGTAATTCCGGGGCCGACAGTAAGAGTCTGGATGGGAGAAGGTGGTGACATTATGATTATTGTGTATTGTAGTGGATAGTCCCCCCGAAGTTTTGAGGGGGACTTTTTTGTTGGATAAAATACTTATTATTGTAAGGAGGATTTAAGATGGTTGGTCAAGATTCTATTAGGGAACAAATATTTTCAAGGAAGGTGTACTCTTTAAATGGAATAGTCAAACTTGCTTTGTTATCGGCCATAGCTTTTGTGTTGATGCTTCTGGAACTACCATTGCCTCTATTTCCAGCTTTTTTGAAGTTGGATTTAAGTGATCTGCCGGCCCTTATTGGGGGTTTTGCTTTAGGTCCTATGGCGGCAATAATAGTAGAGTTTATAAAGAATGTATTTCATTTTATTTTTAAACCGGACGGAACCGGTGGGGCAGGGAATATAGCAAACTTTATAGTGGGCATCAGCTTTACAGTACCTGCAGCAATAGTTTATATGAGGAATAAGAGCAAAGAAGGGGCAATCAGGGGGATGGTCATAGGGATCATATTTAAGATAATCCTATCTTCTCTTGCTAATTACTATATTCTGATTCCTCTCTATGCAAAGCTCTATTCAATGGATGTTGTAATGGATTTAATGACCAAGGCTAATAGATTCATAGTAGATGTTAGAAGCTATGTAGTTTTTGCTGTTATACCCTTTAACTTAATAAAGGCTGTAATTACATCTTTGGTAGCTCTCTTAGTCTACAAAAAAGTATCGCCGATTTTGCATAAGTAAAATTTAAGCTCTAAATAAGCAATGGAAGCAATTAGCATAATAGGTATCTATGTGAACATGAGCCGGTTATCCGGCTCATGTTTTTTGCTAAGTCCCTTGTTAGACTGGACAAATAAGGATATAATAGTAGTGATTTTTTCTGGCTGTTTTTACTGGCAAAGAAGAAAATCATATAAATAAGGAATATGGAGAATGAAGCATGAGGGAGATTTACACCTATTGTGAAGAGGATACGCAAAAACTAGGTGAAGAAATAGGAAAAATGGCCTGGTCAGGTATGATAATTCTATTAAAAGGGGATTTAGGGACAGGCAAAACTGTATTGACCCGGGGAATCGCAAGGGGACTGGGTATTGAGGAGCCAATTACCAGCCCTACATATACCCTGATGCATCAATATTATGGAAGGTTGTCTCTATATCATTTTGATATATATCGCCTGAGCCAGCCTGAAGAGCTCTATGATCTTGATTATGAAGAATTTTTTTATGGACAAGGGGTAACAGTGGTGGAATGGCCTGAAAGGATGGAAGATCTAGGTCCCGATGAATATTTAAGTATTACCATAGAAAAGAAGCTTGATCATGGGAGAGATGAACGTATTATTAGAATAATCCCTATGGGAGAGATATATGAGAAACTTGAAAAGGATTTGATAAACATATGAAGATATTAGCTGTTGAATCTTCTGGCATGGTAGCTGCCGTAGCCATAGTGAGAGAGGGCAAGGTGATGGGAGAGTTTTTGTTGGATCATCGTAGAACCCATTCTCAGCAGTTGATGCCCCTTATAGACCAGCTACTGGGCAGTTTAGGCATGAAACTTATGGATATTGATATTTTTGCTGTTTCTAAGGGGCCTGGATCTTTTACCGGCCTTAGGATAGGGATATCTACGGTGAAAGCTTTAGCCCAGGCTCTAGGTAAGCCGGCCATTGGTGTACCCACTCTAGATGGGCTAGCATATAATCTGGTTATTAGGGATGGCTTGATCTGCCCTATAATGGATGCTAGAAGGGAGCAAGTATACACCTCCGTCTATAGATCCAGCAATAGACTAGAACGCCTGGAGGACTATATGGGCATCCCAGTAATGGAGCTGGTTCAAAAGCTGAGGGAATACCATGAGCCGGTAATCTTTAATGGAGATGGAGTACCGGCATACTGGGATATAATAAAAAGAGAACTGGGGGGCAAGGCAATAATGGCTCCTAGCAACCTTCTTATGCAGCGAGCTTCTTCCATAGCTTGTCTGGCTTTGGAAATGGCCCAAGCTGGCCAGATCCAAAATTATATTGACTTGCTTCCCTTTTATTTGAGAAAATCTCAAGCTGAGCAAAAATACGCTGGAAAAGAATAGGGGAGATAAGTTATGGATGATCTATGGGTACGCCCTATGAAGACCGAAGATATCGATGATGTACTTGAGATAGAGAAACTTTGTTTTTCCACTCCTTGGTCTTTCCAGTCCTTTAAAGCTGAAATAGAAGGTAATTATTGTGCCCGATATGTAGTTGCAGAGCAAGGAGGAAGGGTTAAGGGCTACGGAGGTATGTGGATCATCCTAGATGAAGCTCATATAACCAATGTAGCTGTTCATCCTGACTACAGAGGTATAGGCATTGGTGAAGCTATAATGAAAGCCTTGATAAAGACGGCTGTAAATCTCAAGGTGGATGGAATGACCCTAGAGGTGCGGGTGTCCAATAAAATTGCTCAAAACCTGTATGAGAAACTAGGTTTTACTGGAGTAGGAATCCGAAAAGGGTACTATACCGATAATGGGGAAGATGCGCTTATTATGTGGAAAGAGAGACTTAGGAAACAGTAATGGGGGTATAATTTTGGATATTGGGATAGCTAGGGTAATTACAAGGATTATGGGACTTATTGCTGCCTGCTTATTAATACTAGGGCTTTTGCTAAGCTCCATTAATTGTGTGGCCTTTGATTTAGACTACTATGATAGGGAATATAGGAAGCTTGAAATCTCTAAATCTACTGGCATGAGTCAAGAGGCCCTCTTAAGTACCACTAAAGAGCTGCTGGATTATATAAAGGATAAAAGGGAGGATTTAGAAATTACTGCCCTGGTACATGGACAGGAGCGGTTGGTATTCAACCAGAGAGAGATTGATCACATGGTTGATGTGAAGGATCTATTTGCACTAGCCTTTAAACTCAGATGGATCTCTTTTGTAATCTTTGGGGGGATGGTAGCTGCCTTGGCATGGCTTAAGGGTAAAGATTCTTTGAGGGACTTGAGCATATCATACCTAATAATTTTAGCAATACTGGGACTGTTGTGTATAATACTGCTTGTACTTATACTTATGGACTTTACCATGGTATGGAATACATTTCATCATATATTCTTTAGTAATGATTTATGGATATTAAATCCCAAGACTGATATCCTAATTCAAATGGTACCAGAAGGGTTTTTCTTTGATACGGTTACGAGGATTCTAAAGATTTTTGGATCAATCCTGTCAGCCTTGGCTATAGGTTCCGGCATAATATTATTTGGGTGGGTTAAGCCCAGAGAAGGTAAAGCATAAAGGCTAAGCACATTGTAGAAAAGGATATTTTTAAGATGCACCAATAAAAGAATGGTTAACAACCCTTAATAGTTGTAATCTTATTTGTAATTTGATACTCTAAGACAGCAAAGATAGAAGGGTTAACTAAGAAAGAAGGAAATAGCTTTTGAAAGATAAGCTCATAAGAAAAAAGAAAACAAAGAAAAACATAAAAATAGGTATGGATGAAAGCTATAGATGAAAAGGTGAAGAGATGACTTACTTTAGTGATATGAAAGAAAAGATAGATAGCATAAGAGATAAAAAAGAGATAATAATACTGGGAATAGAAACATCCTGTGACGAGACATCGGCGGCCCTTCTTAGAAATGGCAGGGAGATTATAGCCCATAAAATAGCCTCCCA
>JAAYTG010000008.1 GCA_012518075.1 Clostridiales bacterium
GCACTGCCATCACCCTTATAGGTGAAATAAAGGGCCTGAACCCCATCGGGAATAGCAATATCCGCCGTATATTCTTTCCATTGATTGGAAAACCTTACAGGGATACTACCCAAGGCCTCGCCATCCCAGGCAGTCTTTACCTCAAACTCTCCACTACAGTATCCACGGACTTTTATGGACACCTTTTTTATACCCTTACAGTCAAAGTATTTAAAGCCAGCAGTTGCAGATTCTCTCATATTCTGAATATAGCCAAGCTCTTCATCCCCGTCTCTTCCATCCTGGGTGATCTTTGGGAACCTGGCATCCATCCATAATCCTTCAGTACCTGTATACATGGCTTCGTGTTTGCAGAAAAGATTACAGGCTAGATATGCGGGATATTCACCCTTTCCTACTAATGGGCCACCATTTAATCCACAGGAGGTCATTTCTGGCTGTATTATAGAGCCGTCTTCCCTAAACTCAATTGGCTCTGCACACCCCTGTCTGCAGAAAGGTGTACCATTGGTATGTCTATGATAGAACACATACCATTGACCATTGATTTCTACAATACTACCATGATTATTCCAACCATAGTACATAGGTTTATCAGCAGGCTTATATGAATCAATGTGTAAATCACAATTACTGCTTACTACACCACCATAAACAAAATCCTTAGTAGGATGCTTACTGGTAGCATAGCATAATTCATGAAGGGCTATAGATGAATAGATAAGGTAATAAGTATCTCCTCTTTTTCTGATAGAGGGCGCTTCAAAAAACTCATTTCCTACAAAAGTAGTTCCTTCACTATATGGCTCACTTGGTAAAACAAATACTGTATCTTCTATTATAGTGAGCATATCCGGACCTAATACCGTTGCCATTGCTCCACTTCTGGATTTATCACCAGGGAAGCAAAATCCAGTATAGAGATAGGTTCTATCACCTTCTGTAAGTACAGCAGGGTCAAACTGAGGCTCATCACCCTCCCTCTCTCCTAATCGAGTCCCATCGGGATATTGTACATATCCATAAAACTCATATCTGCCAGCAGGTTCATCACATACCGCAACAGATACAATGCTGAGCTTATCGAGTACATAGTAGAGATAGTAGCGACCATCTGGTCCCACTGTAACATCAGGAGCGTACAGACACATTTCACCATCTTCATTCAAAGGGTCCGAGGTCTTTGGATAGATAACTCCTTCATATCTCCAATTACCCAGATCATCCACGGGCGCTGACCAGCAAACATAATCATTTAAACAGTAGGCATGACCCCTAAATTGATCATGGGAACCATATACATATACCCGGTCTCCAAATACATAGGGCTCTCCATCAGGAATATACTCCCAAGACGGAAGATAAGGATTGAAAGCCTGTTTCTTCATAAATAGTTACCTCCACTCAATGATTTTCTTTTGTTATATCTATTGTATAATAATATAAGCTATCTGCCAAGTTATAATTCCTCTAATATGATTTATTGACAAGGACCAGATCCCAATAAAGATCTTATAGCTTCTTAGATGAATATTTAAGACTCCCGGTTAAACTGCTGTTTTTATTGTAGTATTGGGTAGGATATATCCCTTCATATTTTTTAAAATACCTACTAAAATAGTGTACATCCATAAAGCCAACCTGCTCAGCTGTTTGAGAAACTGAAACTCCTTCTAATAGTAGTGTTTTGGCCCTAAACATTCTAATATCCATAAGATAGTTAATAGGCGAAGTCCCTGTGATTTCCTTGAAAATACTGCTTAAATAGGAAATGCTGATGCCTACCTCATGGGATAGCATTTCAAGTGTTAGCTTTTGCTGGTAGTTTTCAGACATGTATTTTATTACTTTTTCCACCCTTTCCAATTTTGCAAAGTCAAATGAATAGCCAGATTTCCAATCTATTATAAGGCCTATAATATCGGTAAAAGTAGTGCGACAAATTGCCAGTTTATTCCGTTTCCGACTAACCCATGTATTGGCTAAAGTATCAAATAAGGATATAAGCTTTGTAAGCACATAGTTGTTATCAATCTTTTGTACTGTATCAAAGGGCAAAGGAGGGGTATAGCACTTCCAACCCTCATCTGAAAATTCTGGGCAGGTATAATAGAAATCTATGGCATAGGTCTTCATTAATTTATCGGTGGATGTATGGGCTGAGCGCAGGTCGCCAGATTTACAGTAAATCAAATCTCCTTTGGATACCTTAAACTTTTCACCGTTAACCATAAAAGAGCCTTGACCATCATAGATTAGCATAAGATTGTTGGCCTTTATATGGCCTTTTTTAATCTCCCATGAGGGGGTACATATTCTGTTCACAATATGAACAAAATGGGGTTGAATGCTTTGCATAAGCATGGAATCGTACACAAAAGTCACCTTCCCTATCAATATACTTCAAATTTGTGCAAATCGGGGGATGCTTTAATGAATAATACAGTAAGATTGTACAAATATAATTATATATTCCATGTACTATATTAGCAACCCATGTTATTATAAATTTATACTAGTCAGGTATTGGTTTCGCTGCACAAACATTGTTATGGATAGGAAAATCTAAAATTTAACTATTAGGAGGTATGGTTTTCATGCTAAAAGTAGCCATAATAGGAACAGGAAACATTTCACCGGCCCATATAGAGGGATATCTTGCTTTTCCGGATAGGTGTAAGATAGTTCATCTAGTTGATATCTATCCCGAGAAAGCTGAAGCCAAGGCCAAGGATTTTTCTTTGGATGCACAAGTTCACGATTCTCACAAAGCCCTACTAGGTAGAGATGATGTGGATCTAGTAAGCATTTGTACTCCTCCCTATACCCATGCCGAGATAGCCATTGATTTTTTGAAGGACAACAAACATGTAATTCTAGAAAAGCCCATGGCATCTTCCCTAGAAGAGTGTGACGCTATTATGGAAGCGGCCAAAAATAGTAAGGGAACTTTTTCTGTTATAGCACAGAACCGATTCCGTACACCTATTATGAATCTGAAAAAAACCCTTGATACAGGTTTAATAGGCAGGGTCCTCCATGCTCAAGTAGACTCTTTGTGGTGGAGAGGACATTGTTATTATGACTTATGGTGGAGGGGAACCTGGGAAAAAGAAGGTGGCGGATGTACTCTTAATCACGCAGTTCATCATATAGATATGCTAAGTTGGATGATGGGACTGCCGGAAGAGGTTACAGCAGTGCTCAGTAATGCAGCCCATGATAATGCAGAAATTGAAGATATATCTGTATCCATACTTAAGTATCCCAAAGGTGTCTTGGGACAGATAACAAGTTCAGTTATCCACCATGGTGAAGAACAACAGATTATTTTCCAAGGTGAAAAAGCCAGAATCTCTGCTCCATGGAAAGTCTATGCATCTACCTCCAGGAGCAATGGTTTCCCCGAAAGGAATTCAGAGCTTGAAGAAGAGATAAGCAATCATTATAATTCTCTACCCCAGCTAGACCATCAGGGCCATCAAGGTCAAATAGATGATGTATTGACTGCAATAGAAAATGGAACAGAACCCTTAATTACAGGCCAAGACGGTAGGGATACAATCGAGCTTATAACTGCTATCTATAAGGCAGGGTCTACAAATCAAGCTGTAAAACTGCCTATAGCCAAAGATGATCCCTTCTATACCGTAGAGGGCATCTTAAAGAATGCAAAATACTTCTATGAAAAGAAAACTCACACGGCTAATTTTGATGATGAGACCATTACAATAGGTAGTTCATATAAATAAACTACTCAATTTTTGGATCTTTTCTACTTATATAGCCCCTACAATAATATAGCAAAAAGGAGGACATGTATTATGTCAAGATCTGATGGTATGAATTATGCACCTAAAGGTAAACCCAAACCGGTCTGTGATAGGGGGGACTTTGTCTTCTCTGCAGTAGCTCTTGATCATGGACATATCTATGGAATGTGTAACGGCCTTATAGAAGCAGGTGGTCTATTAAAGTCCGTATATGATCCGGATCCCAAAAAAGTAGAGGCTTTCTGTAAAGCCTATCCGGGAGTAAAAGTTGCTTCTAGTGAAGAGGAAATATTAGGTGACAAGGACGTAATGATGGTAGCCGGTGCAGCTGTAACTTCAGAACGTGCTCCCCTAGGAATGAGGGTTATGGATAGCGGTAAGGACTATTTTACAGACAAAGCACCCTTTACTACCCTTGAGCAATTAAATCTAGCTAAGCAAAAGGTCAAGGAAACCAATAAAAAATACATGGTATATTATAGTGAGCGGCTTCATGTCGAGAGTGCTGTATTTGCAGGGCAGCTTATTAAGGATGGAGCCATAGGCAAGGTTATTCAGGTAATTGGCCTTGGACCCCATAGATTAAATGCTCCTTACCGACCTGCTTGGTTCTTTGAAAGGGAGAAATATGGTGGTATTCTTTGTGACATAGGCAGCCATCAGGTAGAACAGTACCTCTACTTTGCAGATGTAAAGGATGCTACTGTTGTACGAAGCCAGATTGCTAACTATGCCCACCCCCAGTATCCCGAACTTGAAGACTTTGGCGACGCCATGATAGTTGGAGATAATGGCTCCACCAATTACTTTAGAGTTGACTGGTTTACACCGGATGGACTAGGTACATGGGGTGATGGTAGGACTATGATTCTGGGCACCAAGGGGTATATTGAACTAAGAAAATATATCGATATAGGCCGAGAGAATAGCTCAGATCACGTTTATCTAGTAGATCAGCAAAAGGAATACCATTTTGATGTAAATGGCAAAGTAGGGTTTCCTTTCTTTGGGGAGCTAATCCTTGATTGCCTAAATCGAACAGAGAATGCCATGACCCAGGCTCATGCCTTTAAGGCTGCTGAATTGTGCCTGGAAGCTCAGGCTAAAGCTGTAAGAATTACTGCTGATAAATAAGGGTATATTAAAAAATCATTTAAGTACAAGTAGATCTATGGGGACTGGCTGAAGGACCAGTCCCCATTTTTCTTTTCCTTTTTGGTTATCCCTTTTTATTTTAATATAGTTTAAACCAAGGAGAAATAAGCACAGGGAAAACGGTACTGTCTATCCCCTATCCTAGCAAACTTTTATTTCACTACTTCTTTTATGGGTATAACCTAGGCCCTTTGATTAATCTACTTACTCATATTGATTGCTGCAACTGCCTATAATGTTTTCGATACTCAGTAGGCGACATGCCTGTATTCTTTTTAAAGGCTAATGAAAAATAATTAATATCGCAATAACCTACCATGATTGCTATTTTACCTGTCTTAATATTAGTAGTTTCCAAAAGACTCTTTGCTTTGCTCATGCGTTTGCGAATAATATAATCATTACATCCTTCACCGGTTTCTTTTTTAAATAATCTCGAGAAATAATTAGGAGTGATATAGAGACTCTCGGCGATACTGGATACCGAAAGATTACCTGATAAATTGTCATTTATATAACGTTTGGCAGCTGAAATCAGTTCATGCATATTCTCATCATCTTGGCTGGTTAGCTGTTCGATAAAGTCCTTGGTTATCTTAAGTGTGTCCTCAGCATTACTATTTAATAAAGAATTGAGTAGTGAGGTAATGCGATTGTCCAAATTCTTATCTGTAGCTTCAAGGTAGCTTAAATATACTGAGCTAGCCATTTTAAAACAATACCTTCTGACCAGTGAGTTTGAAAGGCTATAAGTTACCGTAGCCCTTTCAAAAGTGGCATATGCTTCTATCATTGCATCGGGCTGTCCAATACTAATACTCATTGCTTTATTGAGTTTCTGAAATAGCTCATCAAATACTTTTAAGCGCTGCTCTGTACCATAAGGCTGGATAATTTTTTCATGCATCCCATCCGAGTTTTTAAGCAGATATAGTGCATCGTTGTATGAGGCACTCATTTTGGCAAAACCTTTTACTGGGCTTCCCAGTACTACTTTAGGATCAACATCAAGTTCCTCTTCCATCAAGTTTTTAAGACGCTCTACCCTTTCTATGGTTTCATCAAAGCTACTGCTGTTGAAAATAACAA
>JAAYTG010000072.1 GCA_012518075.1 Clostridiales bacterium
CTCTTATCCGGCCTACCTATAGCTGCTCCTATAGATGCCCCCAAGCCATAACCCATGGTGCCAAGTCCCCCTGAAGATATGAAGGTTCTAGGCTCAGTAAATTTATAAAACTGGGCAGCCCACATCTGATTCTGACCTACTTCCGTAGATATTATGGCTTGCCCTCCTGTCAATTCATAAAGCTTTTCAATAATATATTGAGGACTTAAAGAGCCATTCATCTTATAGCTTAAGGGATGAACCCTTTTCCACTCTTCAATCTGCATGTTCCATTCGTTTTCTAATTTCTCCTTTACACTCTCATTTAAAACATCCAATACCTCACCTACATCGCCGCACACTTCAATGTGAGTTGTTACATTTTTGCCCAATTCCGCTGGATCTATATCTACGTGTATAATCCTAGCCTTAGGAGCAAATTTTTTTACATCGCTTATTACCCTATCGCTAAATCTAGCCCCCAAAGCTATTAAAAGATCACAATTGGAAAAGGCATAGTTAGAAAATCTGGTCCCATGCATGCCTACCATTCCCATATAATATGGATGGTTACCTGGAAATGCTCCCATCCCCATTAGAGAACAGCTTACGGGCGCTTTAATTTTTTCTGCAAAATCAACCAACTTCTCCGTTGCCCCGGCTATATTTATACCTCCCCCTGCATATATAACCGGTCTTTCACACTCATTTATAGCCTCTATAGCCTTATGAATATTATCATGGATCTTACTTGAAGTCTCTTTCTGCTCCTCTTCAATTTGAAGGGGCTTGTATTCTACCATGGCTACCTGGATATCCTTTGGAATATCTATCAGTACAGGCCCTGGTCGTCCTGACCTAGCTATGCTAAATGCCTGTCGGATGATGTGAGGTAGCTGATCCGGATCCTTAACTATATAGTTATGCTTGGTTATAGGGGTTGTAATTCCTGTAATATCTACCTCTTGGAAGGAATCCCTCCCTATCAAGGAACTTCCCACCTGGCCTGTAAATACTACCAAAGGCACCGAATCCATATAAGCAGTAGCTACTCCTGTTACAGTGTTGGTAGCCCCGGGCCCCGATGTGACTATGACCACGCCCACCTTTCCTGTTGCTCTGGCGTATCCATCGGCTGCATGAGTTGCTCCCTGCTCGTGAGCAGTAAGGATATGCTTTATATCCTTAACATCATAGAGAACATCATAAATAGGTAAGACTGCACCTCCCGGATATCCAAATATTGTATCCACACCCTGCTCTCTTAAACATTCCACCAAAACTTGTGCACCTTTTAACTTCATTTTTTCGCCTCCTCTTTTTATAAGTTTTAATACTTCTAGAATAAAAATAAAAAAACCCCTCATCCTCTTTGGGACGAAAGGTTGTATTCGTGGTACCACCCATATTCACCATTACTTTACAGTAATAGCCTCAGCAAGGTACGGCCATTAGGCTTATACCTTTGGGCTGTTACGGGCCCACACCGGCCAACCCTACTGGAAGATTTCAGGTTGACAGCTCCGGGATGATCTTCGGAACAACCATCAGGTATCGACTTTCACCACGCATCGACTCTCTGGATCCTTGATTAGTAATTCCTACTATTCCCCTCATCGCATTTAAATGTAGTTTCCTTATACAAATTATAATTACTAAACATTGTATTATAAATATAGAAAAAAGGCAAGTAGTTTTTTTCTTTTAAGAAAATCGGTCATGGAAATTTCCATAACCGATTTTCTTATTAATGGCTCAATTCTTTAATTGTAAATAGTAAGGTAAGGTCTTACTAGAACTTAGCAAATGTATCATAAATACGATTTCTAGCAGCTCGCTCTTCCGGGCTAAGCTTTTCGGCGCCGGCAATGTCATATGAACCGAAGGTGTCATATAGACGGGATACAGGATCAATCTCTACATATGTAACCCAAGGTAGCCAGTGAAAATGACCTGTTAATACCTGATCAGCAAATCTAGCACCCTCATGGGACAATCCTGGTAGAGCATATCCAAAACTACCATCCACATCATTGGCCTGACGAGTATTGTTATGGATGAACTCAGCATAATCCCTGTAATGGTCATCTCCTGTGATTACATAAAGTCTATAGTAGATATATGCGCAAGCCGCCATGTACATGTCTCCACCGCCACCGCCTATGGTAACAGGACTCTGTCCACTGAAGGAGTTTTTAGTAAATGGATGATTTGGCCATGGAACCTCAATGGGGAAAGACCATACATAGGTCCAAGTTTCCGTGTAATCTGCAGCACCGATGAGAGCTTCTAGCCACTTTTCGTCCTCAGTCAGGTCATAGAGAGCTAGGAAGCCAAACATTGCGTAAATACCAGACTCATTATCTATAATGTCAGCGTTGTCACAGGTGGAGCCTCGATATTCCATATTCTTATAGGTATTGTCATAGGCCCATTCTCCAGCACGGAGTGCAGCTTCCTTGTATTTTTCATCGCCAGTAACCAAATGAAATTGAATCAAGAACCGTACAACACTAATGGTATTTGCCTTGGAATCCATGCGCATAGAACCATCATCTGTATTGTAAGCTCGATAATAGCTACCGTCTTCATTTTGGATCCTAACTAGCCAATCCGCTGCCTTTCGACAAAACTCTAGCCACTCAGGACGCTCTTCACCTTTTTTCTTCATGTAGACATAGGCATCCAAGATATTTTCAAGACCATCTGCGATCATTCTGGTCCAGAAGGGCATTGGTTCAAATCCTTCGATTGTAGGATTGTAGCATACATTAGGCGCTCCTATGTCAGTCATGGCTGTTCTTACCCAGAAATCAATGATGTTTATGCCTTTTTCATAAGATTCAGGCCTATTTTCCATATCACCATAACGGATAAGCTGGTAGCCAATTCCTGGCTGCTGCCCTACAAAACCGAACTGGAAAGATATGCTGGAAATATCCATCTGAGGTAACTGGCAGGAGAAAGGCATACCCCAAGAATCTCCGTATTGTTTTGTAAGTTTTGTAAGAGATTCCATGTTGTTGCGATAGTGAAGCTCATGATCTACTTCATAAACAGGTTCTCTCAATCTCGCATATACGGTTCTCCAGGCATCACGCATCATGGAGTAAAAATCATTATATTGCCCAAAGTTTACAGCAATGGCATAATTATGGCTGAAGCCTTCATCGATTGGATGGAAGGTCCTAGTCATGTTTTTCGTATCCATATTATAATCGACATTATACCTTCTGTTTCTTGGCATCTCACCATCTGTTCCAGGGTATACATAATCAATAGTGAGTCCGTCACGGACTGTATCTATCTCTTTACGCAAGGGGTAACCGTAGTATAGATAATTCAAGGTTTTGCTTTCAGGTCTACTAATTCCAATAGAACCAATGGTGAATTTCGGGTCTACAATATGTTCAGATTTCACAAAGTTATGGTCTCGCATACCGATATCAGCTGCCCAGCGTGACAACATAACCATCTCACCTGATTCCTTGTTTTGGGCTGCAAAGAGCGGCAAAGTATAATTGACCTCATTGCGCCAGAAATACTCACAATCTAGATCATAGCCCATAACATGGGGAGCGGTAAATTCATTTTGACGATACCAATTGGCTGGTGCAAAACAATTATAGTCACGCACATTGTCGGAGGCCGCCATGACAAATGCGATCTTTGAGGCAAATCCTAAGTCATCTACGTTTTTAAGTACAGTAACAGTCCGACTGACCTTAAAATCAGAGTCAATGCTTTCATAGATGTCGGTGAATGCCAGTTCCGAGCCTGTAGGAGATTTTAAGACACCTTTGGCGGTAATTCTTCCCTCTTCTTCAGTAATATCTTCGTATGCTGCATCGTAGAATTCGGTAATTGAAAGTTTTGTTTTTATAAAAGCATACATAGGCCGCTTATTATAATAAAGCAGGGAGTCATCTTTTAAAACTTCAACACCGCCATTTTGAAACCGCATAGTATAATTTCCTGCAGATATTTTCATATTATTTCCTCCCGATATAGTGTTTTTGTTACAAAGTCACATGCTTTAATTTAATCAAGAATTGAATCTACTTTGCTACTTGCCACCTTTCTCTTAAATCTTTTCTAACCCCAAACCCCTTATATGATTAAATGCCTATAAGATTATAGCATTTAACATAACTAAATTATGTTTTGTGGACATTTTCCCTTGTTTCTAATAGAGTCAAAAAGATGTCTAGTAATTGGACTCAACTCTATAATAGCTGATACCTACAATGGGTTCAAGTCCCTTTTTAAGCATTAATCCCCTAATTACTCTAGTGACAATACAACAACTGACTTAGGCGGTAACAATGTATGTAATTTGCCATTTTCCAGTACTGCTTCCTTGTATAACTCTGGTTTAATATTATCAGGATTATCGAATGTATTGTGAGCATTCATCTCTGAGTCAGTCAAGATAAGTCCACTAACTTTTGTATAGTGTCCATCTCTTATTAAACAGCTAATTTCGGCAGATTCCTTAGGGTCCAAATTACAGATAGAAATATGAACCTTGCCCTCTTCATTTATAGAAGCAGACGCACTAATTTGAGGTATGGCCTCATCATTGAACCTATATTCACCACAATCCACATGGAGAGGTAGAAGCTCTGCATCCTGATGCACCTTGAACATATCAAATACATGGTAGGTAGGCGTCAGAATCATTTTTTCCCCTTCTGTCAAAATAACTGCCTGAAGTACATTAATGGTCTGGGCCAAGTTTGCCATTTGAACTCTATCACAGTGATTATTGAATAGATTAAAATGAATACCAGCTACCAATGCATCCCTTAATGTATTTTGCTGGTACAGGAAGCCTGGATTTGTGTCCGGCTCCACATCAAACCATGTCCCCCATTCATCCACAATTAAAGCAACTTTTTTATCAGGATCATATTTATCCATTATACGAGAATGCTTAACTACCAATTCCTCCATAAAAAGGGCACTCTTCATTACTGAAAACCATTCATCCTCCGTAAAATTGGTAGCCGAACCCTTAATAGACCAGTCATCTTTTGAGACCCGGGTATAGTAATGAAGGCTCAAACCATCCATCTGGTTAGCAGCTTCTCGCATCATTACTTCCGTCCAGTGATAATCATCTACAGATGCGCCGCCCGCTACCTTATAAATTTGATTCTCTCCATAGTTTCTAACATATGTGGCATATCTTCGGTATTCATCTGCATAGTATTCTGGTCGCATATTTCCACCGCAACCCCAGTTTTCGTTGCCTACACCAAAGTAGGTCAGCTTCCATGGTTCGGCCCGACCATTTTCCTTTCTCATATTAGCCATGGGGGACTCTCCATCAAAGGTCATATACTCCACCCATTCTTGCATTTCCTGTACTGTCCCACTTCCTAAATTCCCGCAAATATATGGCTCTGCTCCAATCAATTCACATAGCCGGAAAAACTCATGGGTGCCAAAGTGGTTGTTTTCCACTACACCACCCCAGTGTGTGTTGATCATGGCCGGCCTTTGATCATATGGGCCTACCCCATCTCTCCAATGATATGTGTCTGCAAAACACCCTCCCGGCCAACGTAAAACCGGTATCTGAATCTTCTTCAGTGCCTCAACCACATCATTTCTAATCCCATCAGTGTTGGGAATGGTAGATTCACTTCCAACCCATATCCCTTCATATATGCATCGTCCAAGATGCTCAGAAAAATGTCCATAGATATTTTTGTTAATCTTGGCTAATTTCTTGCCTGTTTCTAATGTCATCTGAACCATATTAATTCCCTCCCTAAATAATTTTGATTTGTTTTCAACTCTCATCAAGATTAGCTTGCTTGAAATCAATAACAATATACACTAGCACACAAGGCTTTTTCTATACCCTCTATAATATAGGTAACTATTCTACTAATGATAAATCCCCATATGATAGCCAGTAAATAAAACTTAACTTATCTATATTTTAATTGGAATAAGTGCATTAATCAAGAGAGGTAGTAAAATATCAACATCCTATTATTGAACTTATATGTGGATATTTATGTAAGTAATAAAAGAGACCATACTATGATAATATATCTGAAATTCCTCTTCTGCTTTGACTAAATCATACCATCCATATTTATGGGTGGTAGAATTATCGACAAAAGAAAGTAGTTAAGTTGCTTTTATTTAATAGTAGCATTAAATTCAGAGCAGAAGCTCTTTCCCTATAATAGTAGTCAACAAGACATTGATAGTCTGCGCATAGCCGGCAATGTATTATTGCATATTCATAAACATGCAATGTAAATGCTGTGCATAAGGCAGACTACTTCATGTTTTGTTGATAAAGGAGACTAAAGTCTGTCAATCCTTTGGCATAAATGGACAAGATAGTCCTTAAGCCTTAACGGCACCGATCATTATACCCTTCACAAAATATTTTTGTAGGAATGGGAAGAAGCACATAACCGGAACCATTACAACCATAATTGTTGCACTTTGAATACCTTCTGTATATCTA
>JAAYTG010000073.1 GCA_012518075.1 Clostridiales bacterium
AATATTTCAAGATTCTCCATAAGATTCTATTTCCCTTCAAAAATGGGGAAAATCCTCTATATTCCAAGGGATGCAAAAAATCCTTATTTCTATTGATTAACAGAAACGAGGATCTTAATGTGGGGCTTTTTCATTGTACTAGTTCAATATTTGTCATTATATGAGCATAATAATCTATTGATAAGTAATGAAATCAACTGTCAATAGACATTATTAATATATACAACTAGTCGATATTCAACTGGCTAGAGGGATTAAACTATATATCATAAACTTCTACACCCTCTAATGCCCTTTCAATCAATGCCTCACTGTCCAGTACAGTTTCGGCCTGTCTCACCCTGTCTAGCTTTGGTCTAGTAACGGGGTGTCTTGGGACGAATACGGTGCAGCAGTCCTCATAGGGCAATATTGAGGTTTCGTAAGTATTTATCTTCTCTGCTATTTCCACTATTTCATTTTTATCCAGTCCAATAAGGGGTCTAAATACCGGCATGGATACTACATCGTCAGTAGAGGCCAATGCCTCAAGAGTCTGACTGGCCACCTGGCCTATACTCTCCCCAGTGACCAGAGCTTGAGCCCCATCCTTTTCGGCGATTATTTCCGCAATCCTCATCATAAATCTTCTCATCAATATAGTAAGAAGGCCATCGGGGCATTTTTCATAGAGCTCCTGCTGAATTTCGGTAAAAGGCACTACATGCAGCCTGATAGGACCGCAATACTGGGTCATTAGCTTTGCCAAATCTATAACCTTCTCCTTGGCTTTATCGCTGGTGTATGGGAAACTGTGGTAATGGACGGCTGTCAACCGTACTCCTCTTTTAGCAATCATCCATCCAGCAACAGGGCTATCTATACCTCCGGATAATAACAAGGTTGTCTTTCCATTGGTGCCCACCGGCATTCCTCCTGCTCCAGGAATATTTTCATGGTAGGCATAGGCATGCTCTCTAATCTCTAAGTTTATCTTTATATCCGGATTGTGGACATCAACTTTCAACCCAGGAAAGTTCTGAAGTATAAAAGCTCCCATATCTCGACTTAAGTCCATAGATCCTATGGGAAAGGTCTTATCAGCCCGCCGAGATTCTACCTTGAAGGTTAAGCCCTCTTCCGGCGACTTTTCTAAAGCATCTTCCATTGTGGCCTTTACCATGGCTTTTATAGAATCTAGATCCTTGTCAGTCTTCCAAGCCGGATTAATACCAATGGCGCCAAAGACTTTGGCTAATCGTTCAAGAACTATTCTTTCTACCTCAATGTTCTCTACATATATCCTGCCCTGGGCTCTATAGACCTTTGCCTGCCCGAAAGGCTCAGTAGCTTTCTTAATATTGTTAACCAACATTTTTTCAAAAAAGGGTCTGTTTTGACCCTTCAGATATATCTCACCATATCTTATTAGGACTAATCTATCCATCCTTTTTACCTCCTAGTAAATCTTTTAACCTGATCCACGGATTTCCGCAATATATTTGGAACTTGAGACAATTCATCACTGGTATTTAAGTAGGAAAAGCTAAGCCTTATTGCACCTTCCGCTACTTGATTCGAAACACCAATTGCCCCAAGTACATAGCTTGTCTTAACGTTTCGAGAAGAGCAGGCCGATCCTGTACTAACATATACCCCTTGGGATTCCAGCACATGAAGCAAGGTCTCTCCCCTGACTCCTGGTATACTCAGTCCCAGGATATGGGGTGCTCCCTCTTCGGGTCTGGGACCAAGAAACACTGCTTCAGGAACCACCTGGGCAATCTCCTGGGTTAGCTTAAGCTTGATCCTACTTATACAAGCCTCATCCTTAGACATGACTTGACCAACCCATTGGGCTGCTCTGCCAAAGCCAACTATACCAGGTAGATTTTCTGTTCCACTCCGTATCCCAAGCTCCTGTCCGCCTCCCCATTGCTGAGCAGCTAGAGCTGTCCCTTTTTTTATATATAGGGCTCCTATACCTTTTGGTCCATGAACCTTATGGCCACTGGCACTCAAAAGATCAATGCCCCATTCAAAGGGCCTAATTTGAATCCGACCGAAGGATTGGACTGCATCGGTGTGGAAAAGGATTTGGGGATAATTGTTCTTTAAAAACAATCCTATCTCTCTTATAGGCTGGATAGATCCAATCTCATTATTAACATGGGCCATGCTAACTAGAACAGTATCGTCCCTTACAGTCTTTTTGAACTCTTCTATATCAATGACACCCTCTTTATCTACCGGTAAATAAGTTATATCCCAGCCTTTCTCTTCTAAATACTTAAAGCTGTTAAGTACGGAAGGATGTTCTATTTGGGTGGTTATACAATGGTTTCCGTATCTTTTCCGTGCTCTGGCAGTTCCCAATATGGCCAGATTATTGGATTCGGTCCCCCCTGAAGTAAAGATTATGTCTTCAGCAGGCACCTGTATCAGCCCTGCTACCCTACCTCGTGCCTGCTTCATTTGTCGCTCGGACTCTAGGCCTAGCCGGTGCAAAGAGGATGGGTTACCAAAATCCTGGGTCAAAGATCTAACCATATCATCCACTACCTCTGGCAACACCGGCGTAGTGGCTGCATTATCTAAATATATCTCTTGCTCCATCTAAGTACTCCTTACTTACTAATATCTAGCATAGGAATTTCATCCCTTATGCTAACTTAAGAGTTTATATTATATAAGAATAATTATCTATTAATCAGTTCACAATATATCACATTTATTCTATTTCATATTGTACCCTTTCCATAATAATATTACAAATTATATAATATCCTTAGTTAGTGCTAAAAACAGTCTCTTGACCCCTAGTCTTAATATCTAGAATGATAAATAGGAAATCCCCCTAGCTGTATAGGGGGATAGGTTTATTACCTTACCTTTACGTTCCTAGGATTATATATTTTGAACATCTCAACCATCTCATCGCTAGGCTCAAAGACCAATAGGGATTTCTTTTCTTCATGCATAAAGACCCCGTAGTATAGGCCGCCTCCACGGTTTAAAAAGTAATTAAACTTCTTTTCTATCCCCTTATGATTTAACATTCTTTGAAATCCTTCATCGCTGGTGGGTGCTAGAATTTCAAACTCCCTAATATCCGTTGATAAAAGTCTTTTTCTTTTGCTGTTGTTTATTACCTTGGCAATATCTAAAGTTCCATTGGTGAATGTATAGTCGTATTCTACGCGTTGGTTGTTTCTGATTACAAAGCAGCCATAGGCAAGACCGCCGAAGACTAGGGTGAAAACGATAGTGGGGATTTGGAGATTTCCATTAAGTATTGACATTAAAAACATAAGTGCAAAAAAACCAAAAAAGACCATACCTGCAAAGGCCAAAACATATACCAGAGTAGTTAAGCCAGAATTCACTTTGCTTACTGACTCTTCACGAAAGTTATCCAAGAATATCAGCTCCTCAAAAAATCCATTTTATGATATAATACTATAATTATATCACCATTTTCAGTTATTGCATCTTATATATTATTCTAACATGTTTAGGAGGCTAGTAAAAGGGCTAGTAATGAAATTTTGCCCATATTTACTACAAAATATTTCATATAAAAGAAGGAATTTGTAAGAAAAATGCGAATCTATACTATATATTGAAGGAGGAAGATGAACTATGTTTTGTCCGTCATGTCAGACAAAAAACCAATTTTATAATAATTACTGCTATTTCTGCGGTGAAAAATTAAAAGATAATGATTCTATCCTAGAGAGCTCAGATAATCACGTTGATAAGGATGAGTTAGATACATATATCTCAGAAGATTTAGAGACCAGCCCAGATAGAGAGTTTTTGGAACCCAAACCAGACTTAGATGATCTGGAGATCGGCCCAGAATTGGAAGATCTGTTCATTGATGAGAAAGAGAAAAAGGAGCCCTCTATAGACCAGTATTCTAATGATACTTACGATCTTTTTTTAGAAAAAAATGATTTACTTGGAGATGATTTTTTCGATTTAGACAAATCATCAGAGTTCGATCTAAGTACCCATATGCCTTTACGCCGCTATCAAAAAGACAAATCCTCCTCAAAAGGTAAGAAGGTTTTTAGTGGACTGCTATCAAGTTTTGTCCTAATAGCATTGGCAGGTTTGCTTATATTTGCAGGGATACGACACTTCAGCAATAGAACTCCCAGCTCTTCCAATATACCTCAGCTTATTGCTGTTTCCTCATCTGTAGAAGAAATAACAAAAGATGATGAAAAAGCCTATAAGATAGTCTTTAATACTGTTAACGGCAAAGAAGTAAGCTTTTTGGGGGATATTAAAGATGTAGAGAACGGACGTGCTGAGTTTGTTGTTCAAGAAGCTCTACTTTATACCTACAATCCGGAGTTGACTGAGGAAGGAGAATATGAGGTCAATGTTGATGCTATTATATCAGCGCCTAACTTGGCCGATTCTATCGAAAGAGTAACCATAACCCTCTCGCCTCCTTATGACTATGCTCCTTTTAAGCTACTTCAACCCTCATCAGCTGAAACAGAATTTGAAGGAGATAGCTCGAAGGTTTCCTTTGAGGTAGAATCAGATTCAACTGTCTTTATAAATGAAGAAGATCATACGGCCTTTGTATCTCCTGATGGCAGATTTGAAAAATTATTTACCCTGCCTTCTCAGCATGATGAATTAATTCTGAATATACGAGTATCTACCCCTGGTTATTTGGATAATATACAACAGGTTATCCTTAGAAAATCCGTCATGGATGTTCCCATCAGCATAAATGAACAATCGCCTATAAGTTCTAATGAACAATGGGTAAAGGTAAGTGGAACAGTCCACCCTGAAGCAACTATAGAGGCCAGTCTGGAAATCTTTGAAGAACCGGATATCGATAGAGATACTGGTGACTTTACCCTCTATGTTCAAGCTGAACGTCCAGGATATACGCCCTGTACATTAACTGCTAAAGTAAATGGTCTGGAATCATCTGTTGAGATTATACTTGAGCGTGAAACAAGTGTAGATACCTATACTTCTACTGCTTGGCAGCCTGAGTATAGCCAGCTTCAACAGAACGACCAACTAAGTAATGGTAGGCACTTCGTCTTTAGAGGAAGGATTAAGGATATACTGGAAACTGGGGATAAAAATGTCTTTACCGTCAGCCTGTCATCACAATCAGAGCCAGAGCAGTTATTCTATGTGGAATACTGGGGAAGCTTTGACTATAGTACCGGCGATCAAATCAGAGTTTTTGGCAACCGTTGGGGAAACAAGGATGGTATTCCTAGATTCTTAGCTAAATATATATATGAGGGATAAAAAAAGCCAGATTATAATCTGGCTTTTTTTTATCCACCTAATTGCTGAAGCTTTACGGGTGCTATAAACTTCTTTTCGTTGCGCCATATAGTAAATTTAACTATATCCCCTACCTTGTGCTTGTTAATCTCCTCTTTAAGCTCGTCAATTGTCTCTACCCTTTTGTCTTCCACGCTAACTATTATATCTCTAGGCAGTAATCCTGCTTTATCTGCAGCTCCGTCAGGGGCTATCTCTACAATAGCTACTCCCTTAGGGAATCCATAGGTTTCTATCATGTCATCTGTTACCTCAGAAATAAGCACCCCTATGCCTGGCCTCTCAATATCACCTTTTTCTATTAGCTCCTGAGCTATGGGCATAAACTCGTTGGTGGGTATGGCAAATCCCAGTCCTTCCGCCCGTGTTTTAAGGGTATTCATACCTATTACTTCCCCTTTGGAATTCACCAATGCACCACCGCTATTACCAGGGTTGATAGCTGCGTCCGTTTGAATCATAGTAAACTGTTGTTGACCGTGAGTAATCTCCCTGTCCACCGCACTAACTACTCCTACTGTAACGGTCCCAGCCAAAGCATGACCCAGGGGATTTCCAATGGCTATAGCCAGCTCCCCCTGACGAACCTGGTCAGAATCTCCGATTTTAGCTACTGTCAAATCTGGTTCTTCGATTTTTATTACTGCTACATCGGTAACAGAATCCTTGCCAATTAGAGTTGCCTTTACCTCTTTTCCACCTTTTAAGATGACTATTAGCTCATCAGCATTTTCTATTACATGATTGTTGGTAACAATATAGCCGTCTTCACTAATGATAATCCCAGAGCCGTATCCCTCTGATTCTTCTTCATAAGTATCACCCCATAAAGGATGTCTTTGTCTTATGGTACTTTTATTGGTTATGCCTACTATTGCCGGGCCCACTTTCTCCGAAATCTCCACAACCGGGTTATCGGATTTAATAAATAAATCCCCTTTTGAACCTAAGGATGGCAGCTCATCGGACTTTTCCTCTTCTGGAGTCTCCTCAATGGTGGTCTTATCCTCCGCGCCAGCATCTTCCCCAGCCAAATTAGTTCCTGACTCCAAAAATACAGGAGCTATATAATAGGTGCCAATAGCACCGATTAGTAGAAAAACCAAAGCCACCGCTATATATTTCCAAAACCCACCTTTTTTCTGGTAAGATCTCTCATCAAACTCGTAAAATTCACTCATCAACCCCGCCTCCTTTTCTTTATAATTTAATTATAAATTGATTTTTTGAAGAAAATGTGAACTTGTTGTAAACAATTAAAAATAAATTAGGGGGAAGCCTTTAAAGAAAAAATAAAAGCTGTACCTTGACCTAGCTGGCTATTTACCCAAATTTCCTCATCATGCTCATCTATTATCTTCTTAACAATGGAAAGTCCTAAGCCCGTACCCCGCTCTATACCACTTCGGGATTTCTCTACCTGATAAAATCTATCCCATATCTTAGGGATTTCATCTTTTGAGATCCCAATCCCCTGATCTTGGATTTTTACATATACCTTCCCTTTCCTCTTCCAGGTTTTGATGAGAAGACCTCCAGCCTCTTTATTGAATTTTATAGCATTATCCAATAGGTTTATTACTACCTGTTGGATACGATCCGGATCGGCATTTACTAGGAGTTTATTGGCCCCAAAATCTATTTCTACACTTATATCCTTTATGTTGATTTCTTCTTCCCTAGCTATAATCAGGCGTCTAATTTGCTCGTTTATATCAAAATCTGTAAAGGTTAAGGGGAATTGCCCTGACTCTATCTGAGAGAGATTTAGAAGCTCATTTATAAGCTTATTCAATCTCTGGGTCTCTTCCAAGGCTATATTGAGATACTTCTCTTGTTCCTGAGGGTCAAAGGTTTTGTCTATGACACCTTGAATATAGCCCCTTATGGAAGTTAGTGGAGATCTCAGTTCATGAGATACATTGGCTACAAAGCTCCGCCTCATCTCTTCCAATCTCTCTAAGGAATCTGCCATAGCATTAAAGCTAAGGGCTAATTGTCCAGTTTCATCCTTACTGGATACCTTTACCCTCTCATTATAATTCCCGCTGGCGATTCCCCTAGATACCTCACTCATTTGGCTCAGGGGCTTGGAGATTCTTCTAGATATCCAATACAAAAGCACAATGGAAAGTGCAGCCGAAAAAAGTGTGGCTTTCCAAATATCAGTATAGATATCGTAGAGAATCAGATCTATCTCTTCAATAGGGGTATGAAAGAAGATAGCTCCTTTTATTCTCTGATCTAACTTCAATGGGATGCCCACTGTAAGAACAGGAACGGAAAAGCGTTCACCAAATCTACCAATATTTTTAATAATATTTCCCCTTAAAACGTTTACAAGCTCCTCCTTGGAAAAAGGGGCTACCTCCATTTCTTCATTTACGCCATGAGGATCATATTGGAATTGTAAAAGTCCAATGTCACCTACTACCCTTACGACCCATATACTGGTATTATCATAGCTGGTTATTCCATCACTCATAAGCTCCATATATTCACGAGAAACCCATCCCTTATCATATAGCTCGTAATGTCTATTTAGCTCTCTAGCTTCCCGAATCAATTCCTCTTCCGTTGTTCTGACCACATACCTTTGAAAAGCTCCGGATAGGAATAATCCTAGGGTTATTAGAGTAATTAGCATAATAATCAGGTAAGTAACCATTAAACGAGAAAATAATGAACGAAACATCATTTCACCTCAAACTTATAGCCCACACCCCATACGGTCTTAATGCTCCAACTTCCTTGATCCAACTTTAACTTTTCCCTAAGTCGCTTAATGTGTACGTCAACAGTTCTTGAATCGCCATAGAAATCATAACCCCATACTTGCTCTAAAAGCTGCTCCCTTGTAAAGACCTTGTTAGGATTTGACGCCAGAAAGTAAAGTAGCTCCAGTTCTTTTGGAGGACACTCTATATGCTGTCCTTTAAATATAACTGTATAATCCGTTATATTAATAGTAAGATTTGGGTAGGATACTATATGTTCATCACTCTCAGCACCCTTGGCCCTCCGCAATACAGCCTTTACCCTAGCCATTAGTTCCTTGGGGTCAAAGGGCTTGACAATATAATCATCTGCACCCAATTCTAGGCCTAAAACCTTATCAAAAGTTTCCCCTTTAGCAGTAAGCATTATTATGGGGATTTCACTTATCTTCCTAATATTCTTACAAACCTCCCAACCATCCATGCCTGGCAGCATTATGTCTAGTATAACCAGATTAGGAGGGTTCCGTCTAAAGGCTTCTAGGCTTGAAAGACCATCCATATAGTATTCTGTTGTATACCCTTCCTTTTGCAGATACAGTTCTATCAATTGACCAATATTTGCATCATCATCTACAATCATAATTCTTGTACTGGACTTAGCCATCCTTTTTAACCCCTTTCTGGATTTAGCCATTCTCTTTTTCATTATATCGATAAAGCCCTGCTTTGAAAACCCATTTAGTAAGATATGATATGGAAATAAGTTATATTCTTTACCCTTTGCTACCATAAATTATTACTAAAAAGAAGGATTAAGTCAAAATATGTAGAATAATATCAGTGTCATCATGCTTATTAAGGGTCATTTTAACAGGGGGGAATCGAAATGAAAAACAGTAAAATAAAAGCTATAAAAAATTTCCTTTCAAAAAAACGAAAGGATGAGTCTACTAATATTAGGGTGAAAAGAGCTGGGATTTACAGTATTCGTCTTAAGCTTATTGCCTCCTTTTTATTACTTATTATACCAATTGTAATTCTAGGAGTTGAGTCCCATAGACTGGCA
>JAAYTG010000074.1 GCA_012518075.1 Clostridiales bacterium
CAAGCTCCAGAGATAGATGGCCATGTCTATGTAGCTAGCAAAAAGATTCTGAAACCTGGCCATATAGTCCCGGTAAAGATTACTAGAGCTTATGATTATGATTTATTGGGGGATCACTATGAATTTAGCGAATAAAATTACTATTACCAGAATACTCATTATTCCATTGTTTATAATATCCTTGCTAAGCAATTTTCCATATAGTCAATACATAGCGGCTTTTATATTCATCTTAGCAGCTAGTACCGATAGTATGGATGGCTATATAGCACGAAAAAGGAATGAGATTACCAATTTGGGAAAATTCTTGGATCCCTTGGCTGATAAACTCTTGATTACCTCTGCCTTGGTGGTATTGGTGGAGATGGGGCGAATTTCTTCTATTGTGGCTATAATTATCATTAGTCGGGAATTTATTGTTACCGGTTTTCGTGTAGTAGCTGCTTCCAAAGGAATTGTTATCGCCGCCAGTTGGCTGGGTAAGATTAAGACTATAGTACAAATCGTAGCCATAGTTTCAATCCTCCTAGACAATTTCCCATTTCAACTTATTGGCTTCTCCTTTGATACTATATCCTTATATTTAGCAACGATTATAACCATATTATCGGGGATAGACTATATCTACAAAAATCGCAAACTATTAAAAGAAAATGCTTAAGTAATATTTTGGCTTTTGCAAGTAGGAGGTTACAATGGATGCTGAAATTATTGGAGTAGGTAGCGAACTCCTTTTAGGACAAATATCTAATACAGATGCCCAGTATATTTCCCAGAAGCTCTCCCAATTGGGCATAAATGTTTTTTATCATACAGTGGTCGGGGATAACAAAAACCGGCTAAAAGAAGCCCTGGAAATTGCAAGCCGGAGGGCAGACTTGATATTTACTACCGGAGGGCTAGGCCCAACCATGGACGATCTGACTAAAGAAACCATTGCAGATTTTTTGGGGCTAAATATGTTCTTACATGAAGAAAGTATTGAGGCTATTAAAGGATACTTTGCCAAAAGAGGAAGAACTATGAGTCAGAACAACAACAAGCAGGCATGCTTCCCGGAAGGGGCAAAAATCATGCCTAATAATCATGGTACTGCTCCTGGAGCAATAGTTGAGAATAAGGGTAAAGTATTTATAATCCTTCCTGGTCCTCCCGGGGAATTGCAGCCTATGTTTGAAGATTATGTTATTCCCTATTTGGAGAGGAAAAGCAAGGAGCAAATCACATCCAGGGTTCTCAAGGTATATGGCATGGGCGAATCAGTTATGGAGGAGAAGATAAAGGATTTGATTATTAATCAGAGCAATCCTACTATAGCTCCACTGGCAGGTTCCTCAGAACTAACCATCAGGATAACTGCTAAAACAGCACGAGGTGAGGATCCCTATAAATTAATCCAACCTCTAGAGGAGAAAGTAAGGCAAAGACTAGGGGACTTAGTGTACGGTGTTGATGACGACACCTTGGAAAGTGTAGTTCTTAGACTGCTAGTTGAATCTAAAAAAACCATAGCAACTGCTGAATCCTGCACTGGTGGCTTAATAGCTAAGAGAATAACTAGTATTCCAGGGGCCTCCCAAGCCTTTATCGAGGGTGTTGTAAGCTATAGTAACCAGTCGAAAATAGAGCGTTTAGGGGTATCTGAAGCTACCCTGGCCAAATATGGGGCGGTTAGCCCGGAAACAGCTGAAGAAATGGTAAGAGGCATATTAGAAACTACAGGTGCTGATTTAGGTGCAGCTGTAACCGGAATCGCAGGACCGGGTGGGGGAACTGCGAACAAGCCCGTGGGTCTTGTATACATTGGAATAGGAGATAAAGAGGGGCATTTTACGGTCAATAGCTATAATTTCTTAGGAGGAAGAAAAAAGGTCCAGGAGATGGCGGCTTCTATGGCCTTGGACTCTATAAGACGGAGACTTTTAACCTTGGAAACCTAGGAAAAAATGATTGATAAGACGTTGACTAAGGTCTGGTGATATAGTATAATAACCACAAGAGAACAAATGTTCGACTGGGTATGGTTTATTTTTAGGGAAAGGCGGTGAACCTCGATAAAGAATCGAGGGAATGATTATGGCAAAGCAAAAAGCTCTGGACATGGCCTTAACCCAAATTGAAAAACAGTTTGGTAAAGGCTCTATTATGAGGCTAGGTGAGGATACTCATCTAAATGTAGATGTAATACCCACTGGCTGCTTGGATTTAGACGTGGCATTAGGGGTTGGAGGCTTACCAAGAGGCAGAGTTATAGAGATATTTGGACCGGAATCCTCTGGTAAGACAACCGTAGCTCTTCATGTTATTGCAGAGGCTCAGAGGCTTGGTGGAACAGCTGCGTTTATTGATGCAGAGCATGCTCTGGATCCAAGCTATTCGGCAAAACTTGGGGTCAATTTAGACAATCTATTGGTTTCCCAGCCCGATACAGGAGAACAGGCCTTGGAGATAACTGAGGCATTAGTGAGAAGCGGGGCTATAGATGTTGTAGTTATAGACTCAGTAGCTGCCTTAGTTCCCAAAGCCGAGATAGAGGGTGAAATGGGGGATTCCCATGTTGGGCTTCAAGCTCGTTTAATGTCTCAGGCTCTTCGTAAGCTGTCCGGGATAATCAGCAAATCCAATACCATAGCTATATTTATAAATCAGCTAAGGGAAAAGGTAGGGGTAATGTTTGGAAACCCGGAAGTTACTCCTGGAGGTCGTGCATTAAAGTTTTATTCATCGGTACGACTGGATGTTCGTAGAATAGAGACCTTAAAACAGGGTACTGATATGGTAGGAAACCGTACAAGGGTAAGGGTTGTAAAAAATAAAGTAGCGCCACCTTTTAAACAAGCTGAGTTTGACATTATGTATGGTGAAGGTATATCTAAGGAAGGCTCTATATTGGATTTGGCTGCTTCTAAAGACATCGTTAACAAAAGTGGATCCTGGTATTCCTATGGTGATTTACGCTTAGGTCAGGGAAGAGAAAATGCCAAACAGTTTTTAAAGGAAAATGAAGAATTAAGAGACGAAATTGAGGTAAAAGTTCGGGAAGAGTTTGGTTTAAAAGGACAGAAAAGCATTAAAAATAATGAGAAAAAAGTTCAAGAAGATTAATATAAAATCCCTTAAGGGATTTTATATTAACTATTTGTAAAAGAACATTTATTTTGCTATAATATATAATACTTAATGCTTTATACATTATTTGGTTTTGAATGCTTTAGTAAATATGGAGGTGAATAAGTTGATGGATGAATCCGTTAAGACAGCCAATGAAGATCGTGGAAAAATTACTTTTGCTGATGATGTAGTAGCTACTATTGCTGGCCTAGCGGCCCTTGAAGTAGAGGGTGTAGCTTCTATGAGTGCTGGGATTGTGGAGAAGTTTGGCAAGAAGACCCCTACTAGAGGAGTAAAAGTTGAGGTTGGCGAAAAAGAAGCTGCGGTTGATTTATACATGATTGTAGACTATGGGGTGCAGATTCCAGAGGTTGCCTGGAATGTTCAAGAGAATGTAAAGAAGTCCATTGAAAACATGACTGGTTTATCAGTTGTTGAGGTCAACATCTACATACAAGGCATTGAATTTCACAATAGATCTAAAGAAAATGACTCTGGGGACATGGATAAATGAAGCTATAAACCCTCTGACTAATATCAGAGGGTTATTGCATGTATTAATTTTACAAAAAAGGCAATACAAAGGAGGTCCATCAGGTGAAAGTTAAGCTTATAGATCGGTTGTTATTAACTGTATATACCCTTATCATTATATTTGCTTCTGCTCTTATATTGGTAGCTTCCATTGCTATAGGGATTGATGTTTTTTCCTTAGATGCAGTAAATGCTAGCCTTAGTAATCTTCAACTAAATTGGAAGCATGTTTTAATTGCTGCACTAATTTCCCTTCTATTTCTAACAGTAAGCATTAAACTACTATTTTTAAGGACAAGACCCAAGGCCTTAAGCAGTAGCCTGTTGAGAAACACTGAGCTAGGTGCTATTCGTGTATCAGTAACTGCACTGGAGATCATGGCCCAGAAGGCAGTACGAAGCTTTGATGAAGTCAAGGATGTAAAAATAAACATCCTAACCCAAGAGGATGGCATAAAAATACAGCTCAAATTATTGATGATGCCGGAAGTAGTATTACCTGACATATCCCCTTCTATACAGCAAAAAGTACAGGAGTATATTCAGAGCTATTCAGGTATTTTGGTAAAAGAGGTCTTTATATACATAGACAACTTGACTGCTACTCAACAGCGGCCAAAAGTTCAATAAGGAAAGCTTTATCCCTTTTTGGGCAAAATACTAGAAAGAGCAATAACAATATTATGATAAATTTCTTCGGAGGAGTAGATGTCTAGAAAAGTAGCAAGGGAAGTACTTATGAAACTTTTATATGAAAAAGATTTGGCTAGGGAACATCATGAGGAATCCCTAGCAAGCCTTGTTGATGAGTCAAAATTGGATCAAAAGAATCAAGAATATATTAAAGAAATCCTTTTCTCTATGGATGCAGAACAGGCAAAAATAGATGCCTATATTGAAAAATATGCAAAAGACTGGACGGTAGATAGGATGGCTAAAGTGGATCTTGCCATTATTCGTCTGGCTATGTATGAAATATTGTACAAACACGATATCCCCCTTGGGGTATCCATTAATGAGGCCGTGGAATTAGCAAAGAAATATGGAAACGAAAAGTCAAGTTCCTTTATTAATGGGATATTAGGCAATTTCATCAGATTAGAATCCATTGAGGATAGTAAGGGGAAAGATTAAGGATGAAGGTAATATTAGGTTTTGATACCAGCTGCTATACTACCTCAATGGCTATGGTCGATTTGGAGAGAAACTTAATTTTTAGCAATCAAACATTACTGAAAGTAGATAAAGGGAATCGTGGATTGAGTCAATCCAAGGCATTATTCCAGCATCTACATAATTTACCTCATATAACGGAATTAATTTCCCAAGCGGGTCAGAACTTGGATATTGTAGCTATATGCAGTAGTATAAAGCCAAGGCCGTCTAAAGATTCCTATATGCCGGTTTTTAAGGTGTCAAGCCTGATTGGCAAATCCATGGCTAATCTGCTAAAGGTCCCTTTTTATGAAACCAGTCATCAGGAAGGGCATATTATGGCAGGCCTCTCATCAGTTGAAGGCCTTAATGATGATAGATTCCTAGCTATTCAGCTTTCTGGAGGTACCACAGAGATGCTGGAGGTTCAAAGAAAGGGGACTGGATTTGATATTTCTATTATAGGGTGGACACAGGATCTTCATGCGGGCCAGTTTGTGGATCGGGTAGGAGTTGCATTGGGACTTCCTTTTCCAGCGGGACCTGCCCTGGAAAGATTGGCCCTGGAGGGTCAACAGGGGAAGATAATAATTCCTTCCTTTGCGAGAGGAATGGAAGTTGGATTTTCAGGAGCGGAGACCCATGCCTTAAGGCTAAGAGAGAAGGGTGAAAACCCCGAAGATATTGCATTAGCAGTATTTATGTGCTTGGTTAAGACTCTAGAAAAATGGATTAGAAGGGCAACGGAAAAGACCAAGATAAAGGATATTTTGCTGGTGGGAGGAGTTGCCTCCAATAGCATAGTTCGCAGGCATCTTGAATCAAGGATTAGCAAGTATGACAGATCAATAAATCTATACTATGCTCAACCAAGCTTATCTAAGGATAATGCTGTGGGGGTTGCCCTCTTGGGCTTAGAAAAATATCAGGCTGGGCATGACTTATAACTTTTTTGGGATAGAAGAAATAAAACTATTGATTTTCTTGGCGCTTTCTATGTTTGATTAGTGAGGGAGGTTATCAAAGTGGCAGCGAATATAATTGATGGAAAAGCCATAGCTGATAGGATTAGACAATCCTTAAAGGATGATATCCAAAGATTAAATGCTAAGAAGGGAATTGTACCAGGACTTACAGTAATTCTAGTAGGTAAGGATCCGGCTTCTCAAGTTTACGTAAGAAATAAGGAAAGAGCTTGTATGGAAGTAGGGATCCGATCCAAAGTCATCTATATGGACCAAGGAGTATCACAAGATGATCTACTTCAAGAGATTTATAGGCTAAACCAAGACAAAGAAACCCATGGTATTTTAGTACAGCTACCTTTACCTTCTCATATTGATGAAGCAGCTGTCATTAATGCTATTGATCCTAGGAAGGATGTAGACGGATTTCATCCTATAACTGTAGGTAAGCTCTTTGTTGGGGAGAGTGGTTTTGAACCCTGTACCCCAAAGGGTATCATTACCTTAATAAAGGAAACAGGTCAGGATATATCTGGTAAGCATGCAGTTATAATAGGTCGTAGTAATATAGTAGGAAAGCCAGTATCCATTATGCTCCTTAAGGAGAATGCAACGGTTACCATATGTCATTCTAAAACTAGCAATCTAAAGGATGTGGCAAGCAGGGCTGATATATTGGTAGTTGCCATGGGTCAACCTGAATTTATAGATGATGAATACATAAAAGAAGGGGCTATTGTTATAGATGTTGGTACTTCAAGAGTTGACGGGAAACTAAAGGGAGATGTTGTATTTGATAAGGTGGTTCATAAGGCAGGTTGGATTACTCCTGTTCCCGGTGGTGTTGGGCCCATGACCATAACCATGCTTTTGAAGAATACGGTGCAGGCAGCTTATCAAAGTGAATAGACCCATTTTTTCAGTAGAACAGGTTAATAAATATGTAAAAGGCCTTATGGACAAGGATCCTATCCTTCAAAATCTATGGATAAGAGGTGAAATATCCAACTTTAAACTCCACAGCTCAGGGCATATGTATTTTACCCTTAAAGACCATCAAGCACGTATCAGATGTGTATTCTTCAAATACTATAGTAAGGGCTTGAACTTTCTTCCGTCAGATGGCATGGGCGTTATGCTTAGGGGCAACATATCCCTATACATGAAGGATGGTCAATATCAATTCTATGTAGAGCATATGGAGAAGGATGGTGTGGGGCAGCTTCATCTAGCTTTAGAGGCTTTGAAGGACAAATTAAAGGAAGAAGGACTATTTAGGCAAGAATACAAGAGACCATTACCTCCCTTCCCTAATAAGATTGCAGTTATAACCTCCCATACTGGTGCTGCGGTTCATGACATGATAAAAGTTATAAGCAAGAGAAACCCAGCAGTGGATATTTTGGTAATACCAGTAGCAGTACAAGGAGAATTGGCCAAGGATGAGATAAGTGCTGCAATTGAATATGCTAATTCCCTTCAAGATATTGATCTCTTAATTGTCGGGAGGGGTGGAGGTTCCATAGAAGAGTTATGGGCATTTAATGAAGAAAAGGTTGCTCGAGCCATATTTGGCTCGACCATTCCCATAATATCGGCTGTTGGTCACGAAACAGATTTTACTATAGCTGACCTAGTGGCAGATGTGAGGGCTGCTACACCCTCTGCGGCAGGTGAGATAGCAGTTCCCGAAATATATAGCATATATGATACTTTAGAGGCAGTCAAAAAGAGACTAAACAATTCTATGTCTGCATATTTAAAAGATCAGTATAGTAAGGTTAGAAGTCTATCCAATAGCTATGTTCTAAAATATGGGGAACGCCTATTTATTTCTCATGAGCAGAGACTGGACTCTAACATAGATAAGATAAATACCTATATGGATAGCATTATAAATACTGAATCTGAAAGGTTTGCTAGATTGATATCCAATTTAGAAGCCTTAAATCCTCTTTCTGTAATGATGAGAGGATTCTGTATTCTAACGGATATAGAAAAAGGGAGTATTATAGGGACTATTGATAAGTTACAAAAGGATATGTCGGTTAAAATCCGCTTGACAGATGGTAGTGCTACCTGTAACATAATTAGCAAAGAAAGGAAGTAAGGAAATGAAAACTACTACTGATGGAAACATTTCCTCACTAAAGTTTGAAGAAGCGATTGTTGAGTTGGAAAATATAATCCATAGGCTGGAGAGTGGAGATTCATCTCTGACCCTTGAAGAAACCGTAGATCTTTACAAAAGAGGTATCCTATTATCTCAGCACTGTAAAGAAAAACTAGAGAAGGCTCAACAGGAAATCAAAATACTAACAAAAAATGAAGATGGAGACTTGGAAGAAATAACTTTCATAGAGGAATGAAATGGATAAGTTTAAAAGCCAATACCTAGAATTAGTAGCAAAAACAAATGACTATTTACATAATAGGCTGGATAATATGGAAAAGTACCCCAAGATTATTTTTGATTCCATGGAGTATAGCCTTTTTGCGGGGGGTAAACGTCTACGTCCAGTAATCTTGCTAGCAACCCATAGTCTATTAGGGGGAGATATGAGGGAATCATTGCCACTGGCAGGTGGATTGGAAATGATTCACACCTATTCCTTAATCCATGACGACCTGCCTGCCATGGATAATGATGATTTTAGAAGGGGAATACCCACTAATCATAGGGTGTTTGGTGAGGGCATTGCCATACTCTCTGGGGATGCCCTTCTGAATTTTGCATACGAAACCATGCTTGATAATGCCCTATTGTATCCAGAAAAGATTCTTAACCATGTAAGGGCTATAGAGACCATCGCCAAGGCTGCAGGTATAAAGGGTATGGTTGGGGGTCAAGTAGTTGATCTAGAGAATGAGGGCAAGGACATTAATCCAGACACCTTACAGTATATCCATGATCATAAGACTGGTGCTCTCTTTAGGGCTTCTATAACGGCTAGTATTATGCTGGAAGAGCCATCGGATCAAATTTCAAACGCCCTTATAGAGTATGGAAGATCTTTAGGCTTAGCTTTTCAAGTTAAGGATGATATCCTTGATGTTGTAGGGGATAATAAGAAACTAGGCAAAAATACGGGTAGAGATAAGGATAAGGGAAAGGCTACCTACGTAGAAAAATATGGACTGGAAAGATCATGGTCTATTGCAAGTGAGCTTATCGAAGGTGCAATAGGACAACTTGATATATTTGGGCTAGAGGCCGAATTCTTAAGAAAATTGGCCAAATTTATTGTAGAGCGCCACAACTAGGAGGATTACCATGAATTCCTACACTCAGTTATTGTACAATAATATAATTTGGGTTAGTCTATTGGCCTGGTTTATAGCACAGCTATTAAAGGTCATCTTGACATTAATCTTTAAGAAAAAACTTGATATTCGACGACTGGTTGGTGCGGGGGGAATGCCAAGTTCTCACTCGGCATTGGTTGTATCTTTAGCTACTTCCGTTGGTAGCTTAGAAGGATATGATTCACCTATTTTTGCTCTTGCTTTTACTTTCTCTCTCATAGTTATGTATGATGCGGCAGGTGTAAGAAGGGCTGCAGGCAAACAGGCTGCTGTGCTTAATGAAATATTAGACCAAATACACACAAAGAGAAGTATTCCTGAGGAAAAGCTGAAAGAACTCATAGGACATACTCCTGTTGAAGTTATTGCCGGCGCATTGCTAGGATTCATTGTTTCAAAGTTATTTTGCTAGGTTTGTAACTAGTTTTTATCTGTGCTATAATTGTGCATCCGGACATGAGGAATACTTAATCACTACTACTTTAGAAAGCTGTTTATTGCAATATCTACGATAGCGGTAGGTAAGACTTTGTAAGAATCTTATACAAAGAGGGGATAGTTAATAGCCTATAAGGGGGCATAATATTCTATATTTTTACAAAGGATTTAAGAGGCATTAAGGGAGTAGCTAAAAGGAAAGAGGCATAATGATGGAATATATTTTGCTTGATTCAATCCATGCTCCACAGGACCTGAAAGCAATGACAATAGAAGATATGAAAGAACTATCTCGTGAAATACGGGAATTTATTTTGACTAGCCTATCACAGACGGGGGGTCATTTAGCTTCCAATTTGGGAGTAGTTGAGCTAACTATTGCTCTTCATTACGTCTTTGACAGTCCTAAGGACAAAATGATATGGGATGTGGGACACCAAACATATATTCATAAGTTACTTACAGGAAGAAAGGATAAATTTGATTCCTTGAGAAAAATAGGAGGATTAAGTGGCTTTCCAAAACGCAAGGAGAGCAGCCATGATGTTTTTGAAACCGGGCATAGCAGTACTTCCATATCCGCAGCTCTTGGAATGGCCAGGGCGCGAGATATAAAAGGCCAGGATGATTACCATGTGATTGCAATTGTTGGTGATGGTGCCCTAACGGGAGGGATGGCCTTTGAGGCCTTAAATGATGCAGGTCACTCAAAAACCAATCTAATTGTTATATTAAACGATAATGAAATGTCCATTTCCCATAATGTAGGTGCTTTGGCTGGTCATCTGTCCAAGGTGAGGACAAGCTCTGAGTATGATTGGGTTAAAAAAGGTATGCACAGCCTATTAGATAAAATACCAAAGCTGGGTAAGCCTATAGCCAGGGGCATGGAGTTAGCCAAGAGGAGCTTTAAATCGCTCCTGGTCCATGGTATGATATTTGAAGAAATGGGATTTAAATATCTGGGACCTATTGATGGTCACAATATTGGCAGCCTAATAAAGGTTATGGAACAAGCTTCAAAAATGGAGGGTCCTGTATTTATTCACGTGGCTACACAAAAAGGAAAGGGATACGAATTTGCTGAGGAAAACCCCGAATTTTTTCATGGTGTCCCTCCTTTTATATTGGAAACAGGCAAGACTCATAGTAAAGGCAAAGTAACTTTCTCTACTGCCTTTGGGGATAAATTGGTGGAGTTAGGCCAGCGGGATAATAGGGTAGTAGCTATTACAGCTGCAATGCCGGATTCTACTGGTTTATTGAAGTTTAAAGACCGGTTCCCCAATCGATTCTTCGACGTTGGGATAGCGGAGCAACATGCGGTGACTATGGCAGCAGGATTAGCAAGTAGTGGGTTAAAGCCCTATGTGGCAATATACTCTACTTTCCTACAGAGGGCTTATGATCAAATAGTACATGATGTTTGTATACAAAATCTACCCGTTAGATTTGCCATTGATCGCGCTGGTCTAGTTGGTGAAGACGGGGAGACTCATCAGGGGGTATTTGACATAAGTTATTTGAGCCATATTCCCAATATGACTATATTTTCCCCGAAAGACATTGATGAGTTAGGGCAAATAATGGATTATACTTTAAACCACGATGGTCCTGTGGCCATACGGTATCCTAAAGGCTCTATAGAGCTTTCTAATTTGCCTGCCAAAGATTCTGATAAATCTTTTAACCCACTGGAATGGGAGATATTGGTTAAGGGTACAGATTGCTCTATCCTATCCTTTGGTAAGATGATAGAGGTAGCAGTTGATGCAGCGGGGATCCTATCCGAGTTAGGGATTAATGCTCAGGTTATCAATACAAGATCCATAAAGCCTCTGGATAAGTTAATGTTAGAGTCCATATCTAAGAACAGTACTCATTGGATTACTTTGGAAGATAATGTATTGACTGGGGGATTTGGGAGTGCTGTCAATGAATATGCCCTTTGCCAGGGTCTTGATGTAGACATTATGAATCTAGGAATCCCGGATGATTTTGTAGCTCAAGGTAGGGTGGAAGAGCTGCTTGAACTGATATCTCTTGATGCTAAAGGTGTAGCCCATAGGATTTATAATTTTTTGAAGACTGATAAGGAGAATGGATATGTCCACAGCTTCAAGACACAGGCTTGATGTGATGATGGTGAAAAAAGGTCTGGTCGAATCCAGGGAAAAAGCAAAAGCCGTGATATTGTCTGGCACAGTATATGTAGAAGGGCAGAAGGTAGATAAGGCTGGGACCCAGGTTTCTTCCCAAGATGAAATAAATATAGCGGGTAATCCAATCCCCTTTGTAAGCAGGGGAGGACTAAAGCTTCAAAAGGCTCTAGATCGGTTCAATCCACCTGTCCGTGATAGGGTATACATAGACGTTGGAGCTTCAACGGGGGGATTTACCGATTGTCTATTACAATACGGTGCTAGGAAAGTCTATTCTGTCGATGTAGGGTACGGGCAATTGGCATGGAGCCTAAGGCAAGATGACAGGGTGGTGGTAATGGAGAGAACCAATATCCGAAATGTAAGCAAGGACGATTTTGTAGAATTACCTGAAGGGTCAGTAATTGATGTTGCCTTTATCTCACTAACAATGGTTTTGCCTGTTATCAAAGAGATTATCCTTCCTGATAGTCATGTTATAGCCTTGATAAAACCTCAATTTGAAGCAGGACGTGAAAAGGTAGGCAAGAAAGGTGTAGTAAGATCCCCTGAAACTCATAAAGAAGTCTTACAAAACATTGTTTTAGCATCTAACCAGTTAGGCTTTATTATAAAGAACATTGATTTTTCACCTATTAAAGGCCCTAAAGGTAATATTGAATTTCTTATCCATCTATATAAGGGTTTTGAAGGTGAAGGGCTCTCTCATGATGGGAGAGAAAAGATTTGGTGCATGATTGACAAAGTAGTAGACTCTGCCCATAGGGAACTGATGATATAGGAGGAATTCTCTTGAAACGAGTGGGACTTATCACTAATCTATCCAAAGATCCCGATGGCTCAAAGACCGAACGGATAGTTGAAGAGGCAATTAAATTGGGGATAGAAGTTTTAGTAGCGCCTCATATATATAAACTAATAGGAAAAGGCACTGTAGCTGACCAGGATGAATTATTTTTACTATCCGACATTATTATGTCTTTGGGAGGAGACGGTACTTTACTTCAGGCAGCACGTAAGGCAGCCTTATGCAAAAAGCCAATTTTGGGCATAAATATGGGCACTTTAGGATTTTTGACCGATACAGATTTAAACCATGCAGAGAGAGCATTGCTAGCCTTGAAGGAAAAGTCTTACTTCATAGAAAAACGTATGATGCTTAGAGGTACGGTTGTTAGAGATAAGGTAGAGTCTCCATCTTTTTTTGCCTTTAATGACATAGGCATAATGAAATCTTTGGTTTCCAGAATAATTCATCTCAAAGCAAGTATTAATAGCCATGAGATAAACAGCTATTCGGGGGATGGCTTACTAGTTTCAAGTCCTACCGGTTCTACCGCCTATTCTCTTTCAGCGGGTGGTCCCATTATTAACCCTAGCCTAGAATGTCTTCTACTTACGCCAATTTGTCCCCATTCCTTGAATGCACGGTCTATTGTTACTAGTAGTAATGACGCAATAGAAATTGAGATCATGAGCCAGGATCGCAATATCACCCTAACAGCGGACGGGCAGGCCGAAACAACCTTATGTGCCGGTGATAAGATTTTGGTTAGTAAGGCTGACATATATGTTGAATTGCTACGAACCAAAGAACAGAACTTTTTTGATCTGCTCCATGAGAAGATTACAATATAATGATCTATGGAATACTAGCCTAGAGTATAAAAAATAATGGAGGTATAATCCAGAATGAAGCACAACCGCCATTCCAAGATTTTGGAGATTATTAAAAATAAGGATATTGAAACCCAGGAGGAGTTGGCTGAAGAATTAGGTAAGGAAGGGATTAATGTAACTCAAGCAACCGTTTCTAGGGATATCAAAGAACTTCGCTTGGTAAAAGTAATGGCCCGCTCTGGTGTCTACAAGTACGCTGTTATTGACAACAGGGATACTGATATCTCTCCAAGATTAATTCGGGTATTTACAGAGTCTGTATTGTCAATAGATAAAGCCAACAATATAATTGTTATTAAGACTATTTCAGGCAGTGCTCATGTAGCTGCATCTGCTATAGATGCACTAAATTGGAAAGAAGTTGTAGGATGTATCGCAGGTGATGATACCATAATGGTGGTTATTCGAGAGAATGAATCCGTAGAGGATATTGTAGATCGTTTTAGACAAATGATAGGTTAGGTCAATATTCTTCAATGATAAACAAGGAGTATGAGTATAAGGGGGGACTTTCATATGCTCATGCATTTATCGGTGAGAAACATTGCATTGATAGACCAAATTAATATAGATTTTTCGGAGGGCTTAAATATCCTAACTGGCGAAACCGGAGCAGGTAAATCTATTATTATCGATGCTGTTAATCTTGTCTTGGGGGAGAGGGCCGACAGGGATTTAATACAAACTGGTAAAGATTATGCCTTGGTAGAAGCTTTATTCGATGTTACAAATCTACAGCAAATCAATGGATTATTAGAAGAATATGGCATAGAATCTGAAGAGGACGAAACTCTATTATTGATGAGAGAGTTATCTGTCAGCGGTAAGAATGTTTGTAGAATCAACGGCAGGATAGTTACTTTGTCTGTATTGAAAAGTGTCAGCAGACATCTGGTCGATATACATGGACAGCATCAGCATCAATCCCTGTTAAGCATTGAGCAGCACAGAGAATTGCTGGATATGTTAGGTGGGGAGGCAATTGCAAAGACCAAGGAAGAAGTGCGACATCAGTATAACAGATGGAAAAAAATCCAGAAGGAAATTGATAAGATTTCTGGCATAGGGATGGATGGCGAGAGACGCAAGGATATTTTAACCTATCAGATCAATGAAATTGAAAGTGTCAACTTGAGTCCCGGAGAAGAAGAGGAATTGGTTAGTGAACGATCTAAACTGGCAAATGGAGAAAAAATCATTAATATACTTAACTCAGCTTATCATGATTTATACTCGGGATCAAATACCTACCCTTCGGTTTCCGATCTTATGGCCAGATCTTCATCGGACCTGATGAAGATTGCAGAGTTAGACACTGAACTAAGTGAACTTAGCCATAGGCTGGAGTCTCTACAATACCAATTGGAAGATATAATATTTGAAATAAGGGATTATAGAGATAGCTTCCACTACGATCCTTACAGACTGGATGAGGTTGACAAACGTTTAGACATTATAAGAGCCTTAAAGCGAAAATATGGTTCAAGCATAAGTGAGATATTCCTTTATTTAAAGAATATTAAAGAAGAACTTGAGGTATTAGAAAATAGTCAGGAGCTTCTTGATGAATTGATTAAGGAAGAAGAGAAAGCCTTAAGTCAGCTATTAGAAACCTGTGGCACACTGTCGGATCTTCGAAAAGAGACTGCCAAGCTTTTTGAAAAAGAATTGCACAGTCAGCTTAAAGAGCTAGGAATGGATAAATCCTCTTTTAGTGTAAATATAGAAAGGCCAGATGACATATTGGACACTTCTAAAATTAAGAGGCGGTTGACGGCCAAGGGATATGATTCAGTTGAGTTTATGATTTCGACTAATCCAGGAGAACCTGTTAAGCCATTATCCAAAATAATTTCCGGTGGTGAGATGTCCCGTATTATGCTAGCCTTTAAGACCATATTTGCTCAGGTGGATAATATACCTACCCTCATATTTGATGAGATAGATGTAGGAATAGGAGGACGGATTGCCCATGTAGTGGGAGAAAAGATGGGTAGCATAGCTCACTCCAGGCAGGTAATTTGTATTACCCACCTTCCCCAGATAGCTGCAATGGCTGATATCCACTATAAAATTGAAAAGCGCTATATTGATCAGCATACAAGAACAACCGTTAGGAAGCTAGATGATAGTAAACGAGTGGAGGAGATAGCTAATATGACAGGGGGTAAGAACTTATCAAAGGCTAATTTAGAGCATTCTATAGAGCTTATTAATATGGCTCAGGAATATAAAAGCAAACTTGTTTAGCCCATTATGCTAAACACAAAAAGGCATTGATGATTCTATCAATTGGTAATTGCAGAACAAGTCTTATTAAAACTGCTTTAGCTTTTATTTATAGTCAACAGCCTTCAATAATTATATAAAAACTATAAGCATTTGGAAAAGGGTGACTTCCTTTTCTTTTTTTATCAATTTTTACGCATTCTTGACTAGTATAAATCACCTTTCTCGGGTTACCTTATTTATATAAAACTAAACTTAAGCTCTTGTGCTAGTTCAATAGTTGTAGATAGACCAAGATGGTTCTCTATTGATGAGTTAATATTCAATAGACAATATGTTCCAAGGCTTAAGGGCACAGGGTAACTAATTATCAAACATTATAGCTAAGACAGGAGAATACTGGGATATGGTGAAGTCAAGGTTCAGGAAAGTATGCGGTGTGATATTGGCCTTATTATTTTTAATGGTTAATTATTCCCCTTACGTTCAGAGTATTAAGCAGCTGCCAGAACAACTACAAATCTTTGAAGGCGATACTAAAAACTTAGATTTAAGATTACCCCTGCCAATAGAAATAGAAGGGGATAAGGTAAATGTACTAAATTTTAATGGAGAATCATTAAAGGATAAATATATATTTGAATCAGGAGAGCCTTTAGCCTTAGAACCTATAAATCAAGGGGATGTCTCCTTGGATTTTAAACTCTTCGGCCTAATTTCTATTAAGCGAATGCAGGTAAAGGTTAATCCGGCAAAGAGTTTATATGCTGGTGGAAGCTCTATAGGGGTGTCTTTATATACCAAAGGGGCTTTATTGGTTGGAATATCAGAAGTATACGATAAGGAGGGTGTAGTTCATAATCCAGCCTTGGATGCTGGACTAAGACCTGGAGATGTGATAGACCAGGTTAATGGAATAGAGGTAATGAATGCTCAGCATCTTTCAGATTTGGTCAATCATGGAAAACATGAAGGACTAGAACTGAGAATTATAAGAGGTAATAATATTTTTACTACAAGAATTATTCCTGTTAAAGATTATCATGATGGAAAGTATAGGTTGGGTATATGGGTTAGGGATAGCACTGCAGGTGTAGGGACTTTAACTTTTTATGATCCTGAAAAAAACACATTTGCTGCCTTAGGCCATGCCATTACTGATGTGGATACCGGAACCATGCTATCTATTAAAAATGGTGAAATAATGCAATCCAAGATTATCGACATCAAGCAAGGAAAAAAAGGGAATCCAGGAGAATTAAAAGCCGCCTTCTCCGATAAGCAGAAGGTCATAGGGGATATACTTAAGAACTCTCCATATGGTATATATGGAAAGATGAAAACACCTTTTGATCCCAGCCAATTAGGGAAGCCTTTTCCCATTTGCTATCAACATGGTGTAAAACTAGGTCCGGCAAAAATTCTATCTACCATCGATGAAGAGGGAATTAGGGAGTTTGATGTTGAAATTATAAAGATAAATCATCAAAATCACGCAAGCGCTAAAGGCATGGTGGTGGAAATTATAGATCCATTATTGATAGAGCGCACCGGAGGGATAGTACAGGGGATGAGCGGTAGCCCTATTATTCAGGACGGGAAAATAATTGGTGCTATAACCCATGTATTCGTCAATGATCCTAAAAAAGGCTATGCTATCTTTATAGAATGGATGATGGAGGAAGTCAATAAAATAATCCAGTAAAAAAGCCCCTATCAAAATTGTTAACAATGCTATAAAGCTAATGTTTTTGATATCTTAAGGAAGGAATATCCAATCCATTGTCGAATATAACTAAAAGAGGATATAAATGGTCAACTTAATAAAATTAACCATAAAAGGTGTAGGATAGCCTGCAATTATTAGTTTTTAATAAAGAAGAAATTGTCTTTGCTTTTAATCATGAGAGTGTGACCATAACCACCTGTAATAAATGGCTAGCTAAAATGACTATATGCAAAGGCTAATCTAGGAAAGGAGGAGAAGGATCTATCTATTATATTAAATCCTTGGATAACAGATAGAACTAGATATATAACTAAGTTATCCGTGTAATCAATCTAGGAAAGGAAAGAGAGCTTTAAATTCTCATTTGATTGATTCTAAAGTGTAAGAATGATTTAAGGGGGTTGACAAAATGTCAAAGAATATTTCAGTATTAATTGCTGATGACAACAAGGACTTTTGCGAAATCGTGAGTGAATATCTGGAAAAACAGGGCAATATACAAGTAGTAGGGGTAGCAAATGATGGGCTTGAAGCCATCGATATGATATTTAGCCTAAAGCCTGACCTAGTAATACTAGACATTATCATGCCCCACCTGGATGGTTTAGGGGTACTTGAGAAATTGAATGAAAAAAGGTTGGAATCATATCCTAAGATTATTATACTTTCAGCAGTAGGACAGGACAAGATAACCCAAAGGGCTATAATTTTGGGAGCTGATTACTACATTGTAAAACCTTTTGACTTAGAATTACTCGTCAAGCGGGTAAGGGAGCTAACCGATGATTCCAAACATGGATTTGAACGCCGAACCTCTAGCATGGTAATGGAGAATCCGGAGTTTTCTTATCAGCCTATTTCCG
>JAAYTG010000075.1 GCA_012518075.1 Clostridiales bacterium
CATGCAGTAGCGGTGGTTTACTCCGGTGTCTATGGAATTTTACGAGTAGTTTATTCTATCTTTGGTCATGAACTTATAGGCCAATTGTGGGCTGGAAGTATCCTACCCTGGATTGCGGCTTTCACTATTTTGGCAGGGGTAATCATTGCCACCCAACAGGACCTTTTGAAACGTAGATTGGCTTATCATACCATTAGCCAGCTCGCCTATATCCTATTAGGTACCTTTACCTTGCAGCCTTGGGGATTGGCCGGGGCAATACTTCATATGATCAATTATTCTATACTAAAAATCACTCTCTTCTTTTGTGCAGGGATTATTGCAGAGCAGACAGGAGAGACCAAGGTTAGCACAATGGTAGGGGTGGGTTGGAGGCTTCCTAAGACTTTGGCTGCTTTCGGCATCGCTAGTCTGGGGATGATTGGTATGCTGCCTCTAAATACCTTTTGGAGCAAGTATTACTTAATGAAGGGTAGTGTAGCAGGAGGGGTATGGCCCCTTGCTCTGGTACTAATCACTAGTGGCATCATCAATGCAATTTGCTTCATACCTACTGTGGTCAATGCCTTCCGCGGGGAAAGGAGAGGGCAGAATATTGAAGTGGGTACAAGACTTAAGCTTATGCTTGTTCCAACTATGCTTTTAGTAGGTCTTGCACTTTTTATAGGCCTATGGCCTGGAATCCTTTGGCCCAAAGTAGAGCTTGTGGTCAACTGGTTTTTTTAAAAGGATATTAGTATTTGGAAATAATATTTACCTAATAACAGTGATACACCTTTCCTAATGAATGGAGGTCAGAGAATGCTACTTATGCTACTAATGGCTATTCCCCTTATAGGGGTAATAATAAGTCTTTTTATACGAAGCAGGTCTATAAACATGCCTCTTATTGCTAGTGGTATTGTTCTTGTACTAGGAGGCTTTGGACTAAAGAATGTATTTGAGGGAGTGCCATTAAGCTGTAAAATACCATTATCCGGCCCATTTCTTCCTAGTTTCCGAGTTGCTCCCTTATCCGCCATCTTCGTGATACTAGCTGCCTTTCTTTGGTTGGTAGTTTCAATATATACACCCAAATATATGGAGCATGAAGGGAAATCCAGGCTTTATGAGATTTGCTCATTACTAACCCTATGGTCGGTGCTGGGAGTTTTTCTGGCCGGGGATTTGTTTACCATGTTACTTTTCTTTGAAATCATGACAATCTCCTCCTACTTCTGGGTTGTTCACAGGTGGAATAAAGGCGCCATTAGAGCTGGCTACTTCTACTTGTTCTTTAGTATCCTAGGTGGTCTTTTTCTGGCTTTGGGGATTGTGCTTTTGGGTGCGGCCACTGATGTGCTGCCCTCCATTGGTTTAGGGCCTGTCATTCCTTTGGATTCTAAAATCTTTGCTTGGAGTCTTATCCTATTTCTTATGGGATTTGGCATTAAGGCGGGCATGGCACCCTTGCATATTTGGTTGCCCCATGCCCACTCTGCAGCGCCCACTCCTGGTAGTGCACTTTTATCCGGACTGCTTATCAAGGTTGGTGCCTACGGCTTCATTAGGGTGGGGGAATTTGCTGGCTGGGGCATGGAGTCCGGAATTGGAGCTACATGGCTTGGACCCGCCCTGGCTGTGCTCGGTGTCTGTACAATGCTGACCGGTGTTGTAGCAGCGCTTTTGCAAAGTGATGCCAAAAGGCTTTTGGCCTACCATAGTGTCAGCCAGATGGGCTATATCATCCTTGGAATAGGTATAGGTCTTTATTTAGGATCCGATGGGGATCTTGCTTTCTTGGGAGCCCTTTATCACATCGTAAATCATGCTTTGTTTAAAGCTACACTCTTTCTAGGCGTTGGTGTTATATATATTCGTACAAAAGAAACCAATTTGTACAAGCTTGGTGGACTCTGGCGTCATTTTCCAACAACCGCCCTACTTATGTTACTGGCTGTTTTGGGTATCACTGGTGCACCGGGTTTAAATGGCTATGCCAGTAAGACTTTGCTCCACCATGGGATCAGTTTGGCTGCCAAAACCGGGGAAGCTTGGGCTCTATGGGCAGAGAGGCTGTTTTTATTGGTGGGGGTAGGGACAGCTGCCTCCTTTAGTAAGCTATACTATCTCATATTCCTTGGAAAGCCTACTAAGATTAAGCTTTCTGACGACAGGTCACCCAGTTTACAGCTGGCTATGATCCTATTGGCAATTGTTATGGTGGGAATAGGACTTGGACCAAAGATTTTCCCCAATATAGCTGCAATACCGGCGGCCCAATCATTGGGTATGGACAATGCTACCGCAGCCCTGACCCATATCTCTTTTTGGAATTCTGGCGATATCCTAAGCATGATCATCACCTTAATCCTTGGTATCTTGGTCTGCTGGCTTGGACTCAAAAGTGGGGTCTTCCACTGGCATCCACCTCTATGGCTAACCTTGGAGGGCTTGGCTAAGCTGGTAGTAGATGGAGTCTCTATTATTTGGAGTATAGGGGCGAAGTTCTATGGTTCTTTGGCTAAGGCTACCCGCCATCTAGGCAAGGCCGTCAGATCTGGACTATACCAGACTAATGGAAATCTTAATGAATTAGGGAGCCGCAGATTTGGCAGGTTTCCTTTTGTGGGTATCGGTGCTGATGCTGCACTACTGATTTCTGTATTAACAATTTTAATTGTGTGGTATACACTTATAAACCCTGCCATGCCGTGGTAGAACTGTCTTTTATTATTTCTGACACGATTCTTTATTAATGGATATTATCCATCTGTATTTCACTAGCTCTATGATGTATAATAGGTGTAATTGAAAATTTTCCAAAATGATAATAAAGGACTATAAAGAGCTATTTAAGTGAATGGAGCAAGGAGGCAAACACTGTAGTGACCAAGCAAAATAGTTTGACACAAGGAAGTATCTTTAAAACACTCTTTAGACTGGCCCTTCCCATTATGGGAACATCCTTTGTTCAGATGGCCTATAATATGACTGACATGATTTGGGTGGGCAGACTGGGAAGCAGGGCTGTTGCCGCTGTAGGAACAGCCGGTTTTTTCTTTTGGCTGGCCATGGCTTTTATCCTAATCCCTAAAATAGGTGCAGAGGTAGGAGTTGCTCAATCAGTGGGCAGGCAGGATATGAAAGAAGCCAAGGTATATATAAAACATAGTATCCAGATGATTGTATTTCTTGCCCTGCTTTATGGGGCTATACTAATAATATTCAGAAAGCCCTTAATTGGTTTTTTTAATCTAGGTGAAAAAGATATCATAAATGATGCCATCATATACCTCGTGATTATATCTTTTGGGATGGTGTTTTTCTGTATAAATCCAGTTTTTTCGGGCATATTTAATGGTTACGGGGAAAGTAGGACACCCTTTATCATAAACTCAATAGGGCTTATCGTTAACATGATCTTAGATCCCTTGCTAATATTTGGGATAGGGCCCTTTCCAAGGATGGAGGTAGCCGGTGCTGCCTTAGCAACCGTACTGGGCCAAGTAGCAGTTACTCTTATTTTCATTATAGCTGCTATAAGAAAGACTGAACTCTTTTCTGGCTTATTTCTTTTTACGACTCCGGATACAGACCATGTAAAGAAGATCACAAAGCTGGGCCTACCGGTGGCTTTGCAAAGTGGATTGTTTACCGGTTTTGCCATGATTACTGCCAGGATAATTGCTCGCTGGGGTCCTATACCCATTGCAGTTGAGAAGGTAGGTTCACAGATAGAATCAATATCCTGGATGACCAGCGGAGGATTTCAAACAGCCATGAGCGCTTTTGTAGGACAGAATTTCGGTGCGAAAAAATGGTCAAGGGTTTTCAAGGGATATTTTATTGGTATGGCAATTATATCAGTAATAGGTTTAATTGCCACCGGTCTATTAATCTTTGCCGGCAGGCCTATTTTTTCTATATTTGTAGCTGAAGAAGAGGCAATTAGGTATGGAGTAACTTATCTCAAAATACTAGGGTTCTCACAGCTCTTTATGTGCATAGAAGCAGTAACGGCAGGAGCCTTCAATGGTTTAGGAAGAACCATCCCACCATCAGTTGTTGGCATAAGCCTAAATGCACTGAGAATACCCATAGCCCTTATACTATCTGCAACCGCCCTTGGTTTAAACGGTGTCTGGTGGGCTATCAGTATTTCCAGTATACTAAAAGGCATATTCTTGACTGCCTGGTATATTATTATGCTGAGAAGGAACCCAGAGACAAAGGATTTGAAGATATTTTCTTTTACAGCTAATAGAAGGACTGCTATCAATACTAGATAGCTAGTGTACTGTATAACAAGGCATGTGTAGATAAGCAATCTTTTTATGCATATTCTAAAAATGATTGAGGAAATCGTGGGATATTGCAGATAAGCTGAACACATGCCATAAATTGTAAAATTAAATACGCCTATTTTTTAACAGGCACCTTAACATATGGGATAGTCTGCTGATTTATCCCTCTCTGTATTAAGGTGGAATTCTACTGATGTATGGTTTATAATGGTACTACTAATAGATCTAATTGTAATCATGTTCCCTATAGGAGAGGATCAAAATTATGACAAAAAAAGTTATTGAAATCGTACGTGAAGCCGGTAGTCTCATGCAAAATAGGGATTTTGAAGTGGCAAGCAAAGGAAGTGTGTCAGATAATGTGACGACAGTGGATTTTGCTGTACAGGAGTATTTAAAAAGCCGGCTTGTTCCTTTGATAGAAGGATGTGTATTTGTTGGAGAAGAAAACTATGACGAAGAACTATTAAAATCAGATGGTTGCCGGTGGATAGTGGATCCAATAGACGGTACGGCCAATTTTATCCGCGATATGGCTTTTAGCGTCATATCAGTTGCGCTTATAAAGGATGGAAGACCGGTCTTGGGTGTTGTATATAACCCTTACAGAGACGAGATGTTCTATGCGGAAGCGGGGAAGGGCGCTTTCCTGAATAATGACCCAATTAGGGTGTCCGATCGAAGTTTTGACCGATCACTTTTTTGCACGGCTTTGAGTTTATATAATAAGGATTATGCTAAGCCCTGTCTCAATATAATGGAGAAAGTCTATGCTCAGTGTGAGGATATTCGCCGAATAGGTTCTGCGGCCCTAGAACTTGTTTATCTGGCCTGTGGTCGGGTCGATTTATTCTTTGAAATGCGCATTTTTCCATGGGACTTTGCCGCTGCCCAAATAATAGTCAGAGAAGCGGGCGGATATGTCGGTACCATAGGGCAAGAAAAAATCACTTTCAGCCGTCCCATACCATTGATTTGTGCAAATACCAAAGAGAACTATGAACATTTAAGGCGCATAGTATTAGATGAAATCCCGATTGTTCCCTACAGTAAATAAGTGCTAAGGCCCCAATAAATGAGAACCGCGATTTAAGCTTGATGAGCTAAGGAGTCGGAAGCCAAGGAAGCTGTTCTATGGTTCTTGTAATAAGAAATAATACTATGGTTTTTGTAAGGGAGATATCTTATGCCATTTACCATTATCCGAAACGATATAACCAAGATGAAGGTTGACGCCATAGTAAATGCTGCCAACACCAAGCTTTTGATGGGCGGTGGAGTGTGCGGAGCCATATTCAAGGCTGCAGGTGAGGCTAAACTTAGATTTGCCTGCGACAAACTCTCGCCTATCAAGATAGGGGAAGCGGTTATCACGCCAGGCTTTAGTCTGCCGGCCAAATATATAATCCATACCGCAGGTCCGGTTTACCGCGGTGGAAAGCAGGGGGAGGAAGAATTGCTCCGCAGCTGCTACATCAATTCCCTTAAACGAGCCGTAGAGAATAAATGCGAGAGTATAGCTTTTCCCTTAATATCAAGCGGTATCTATGGCTATCCCAAAAGAGATGCGCTGCGGGTTGCCACCGTGGCTATTAAGGATTTTCTTCAAGACCATGATATGGATATATCTCTAGTGGTCTTTGACAAGGAGGCTTTTGTTATAAGTCAGGATCTCTTGGGTGAGGTTGAAGCCTTCATTGATGAGAACTATATAGAGGATTTTGAGGATCTCCAAACTAGTCGACGGCTGCTAAATGCAGAGGTAGATGCAATAAAGTTAATGGATGCCTCTAGAGTTGTATATGGGGAGTCCGAGAGGATATCCCACAGCGGCATCGATCGTCTGGTAGGGAATCTGGATGAGCCTTTTGCTGCTACACTTTTTCGTCTGATTGATGCCAAAGGTATGACTGATGTTGAGGTCTACAAACGTGCCAACCTAGACCGGAGGCTGTTTTCCAAAATCCGGAATAAAAAAGATTATATGCCCAGCAAGCGCACTGCCATCGCTCTTGCAGTGGCACTGGAATTAACCCTTGATGAAACCGATGACCTTTTGAGGAGGGCGGGCTATGCCCTTTCCGAGAGTCAGAAGTTTGATGTAATTATACAATACTTCATTATAAATAGAAAATACGACATCTTTGAAATTAACGAAGTGTTATTTAACTATGATCAGCCCCTGTTGGGCGGATAAGAAGTATACAAAAATGTCGCTTATCAAGCGACCAAATACCCTTTTGAAGATGTTATCCTTAAGTCACAATAAAACTTAGGGAGGATGTAACAATGAAAAAGGGATTAACGGAACTGGTTTTTATACTAGACAAGAGCGGATCTATGGCAGGACTTGAAACAGACACCATCGGGGGCTATAATGCAATGCTGAAAAAGCAGCAGGATGTTGAGGGAGAATGCCGCATCACCACGGTGCTTTTTGACAACAACTATGAACTGCTGCATGATCGTATTGACATAAGAGCAGTCAGACCAATAACCGAAAAAGAGTACTCTGTAGGTGGAACCACCGCACTTCTTGACGCTATGGGCAGAACCATCCATAAAATAATCAACGTGCAAAAGAATACTGATGAGGCTTATAGAGCCGAAAAGGTGATGGTCGTCATCATAACCGATGGTTATGAAAACTCTAGCCGTGAGTATTCGGCCGAAAAGGTTAGATCATTAGTCCAGCAGCAAAAGGATAAATACGGATGGGAGTTTATTTTTCTAGCTGCCAACATTGATGCGGTAGAAACAGCCCGGCATTTTGGGATCAGCCGGGATAGGGCTCAAAATTACCACGCAGACAGTGATGGAATTGAGCTGAACTTCCGAGTCATGGGCGAAACAATCACAGCCTACCGTCATACCTCAGCATTGCCTGAAGACTGGAAGGATGAGATTGAGAGAGATTATAAAGGACGTGGAGACAAATAACAGCAACCTTATATTAAGGTTGCTGCTCATTGTCGTAGGCTTTATTGAATAACTGGGCTACCATTTCGCGGCTGGGTACCCCTTCATGGAACTTTTCTCCCTCCAGGTAATAGGTTGGGACATAATAATAATCGTATTGATTGGCAATATCAGGCTCTTCTACTTCATCAATAATTTCAATATCAAGTTCTTTATATTTAGGATACTCTTCAAAGAGCTCATCCATATAGCTTCTAGCTTTTTTACAATAAGGACAGCGTTCCATGGTGAACATGAGTATTTTTTTCATTTATATCTACGCTCCTTAAGACCTTAGTTTAAATTATGGTTTATAAATAACCTGATTTTTATTCCCCTAACATCTTTTACGTCAGGGTAACAAATTTTTTATGAACGAAATCACTTTTTATAAATTAAGATAAATCTTTGAAGAATCTAAACTCCATTGTGGTATTAGTGCGGACAGAAGGAAATCATCTCGCCCCTTTATATCAATATATGTTATAATTTGTATTATCACTTGACTTTAGGGAAGATATGCTTGAAGAGCGGTTTATGCACTATATAAAAGGTGGCAGATTTAGAAATAA
>JAAYTG010000076.1 GCA_012518075.1 Clostridiales bacterium
AGTTCTTCATTGTAGTATTTGTCTATATCTTCCTGGGATACTTGTACACCCTCTACGGTTTGCTCATAGAGCTTTTCTATACATTTCTGTTCTGCCAAAAATTCTATATACTCCTCTTCAGTCATGCCCAGTAGATCTATTTGGCTGTTTATATAATCCTCAGCTTCCTTGGCAAAATCCATCTCTTCAGCGTCCTCTTGACCTTCATCCCTATCTTCATCCGCCTCATAGGCTTCTTTCAATTCCTCTTCTATATTCTTCTTGACATCTTCCAGCTCTCTTCTGGCCTCTTCCCTTAACTCATCGGTTACTATAAAGCCGGCTTCCTTGGCTTTTTGGTTTAGAAGTTTTTCCGTTGCAATTTGGTCTAAGATGAGCTCTTTGATCTCCTGGACCTGTTCCTTATTATTCTTGTTATTAATAGCTTCTTCCGTTAGGTTGTAAAAGGCTTTATCTCTGTCCAAACGATCCAAAATCTCGCCTTTTAAGATCTCTTCTCCATTTACCTCGGCCACCACCTGGGCCCTATCCTTTTCAGGATTGACCTGGACTATGCCGCAACCGCCTAGTATTCCTAGTATAGAAGCTATTGCCAGGAACATGCTTATCTTTCTTATCTTTTTCATTCTACTTCTTCCCTTCGTTTACATAGATTATTTGCCGTTCTATATATTAGCACCAATTATAAAATCAGTGATGAAATGAAGATTGACTAGCTATTGTCAGTATTATCCATCCTCTTGCAATGCCTGAAGCTGCTCTAAAATATCCTTTGCAGCTATCAATGCCGTGGATGGGTTGGAATTGTCCAGTATCATCCTTAGCATGGGTAGCCTGGAACCATCATATATTAGCTTATTTCGGTTCTCGTTTAGGATAATCATCAAGTGCCTTGAATCCAGGGGCTTGGTTCTTGATAATCTCAGTATTAGTTCTTTATCCTTATGGAATGCTTCTACTATGCCAAACCTGCCTGCCAAGGCTTTTATATAGGCTATATCCACCAGATTAGCAACCGATTCAGGTATATCCCCAAATCTGTCCTCCAGTTCTTCCTCAATGTCATACTTATCCTGCAAATTCTCTATGGCAGCTATCTTTTTGTATATTTCAATCTTCTGCCCTTCAAGGGGAATGTAATCATCCTCAATATAGCCATTTACCTTTATATCTATGGTTACTTCAATGGGTTTTTCAGGCTCCTCCCCTTGAAGTTTCCTTATGGATTCGTCCAGTAGCTTGCAGTAGAGTTCGTAGCCTACGGCGGCCATGTGCCCGTGCTGCTGGGGCCCTAGTATGTTGCCTGCACCCCGTATCTCCAAGTCACGCATGGCTATCTTGAAGCCGGATCCAAACTCGGTAAATTCCTTTATTGTCCGTAGCCTTTTTTCTGCTACTTCGGATAATATTTTATCCCTTCTATAGGTGAGATAGGCGTATGCCATCCGATTGGAACGCCCTACCCTTCCTCTTAATTGGTAAAGCTGGGACAAGCCGTAGTGATCCGCATCATAGACAATTATGGTGTTGACATTTGGTATATCCAGGCCGCTTTCGATTATGGTAGAGCACAATAGGACATCAAACTTTTTATCGTAGAAATCAAGCATAACCTTTTCTAGGACGGATTCGCTCATCTGGCCATGCCCCATCCTGATCTTAATCTCAGGCACTAGCTTTCTAAGTCTTTCTGCCATAGACTCCATGCTTCTGACCCGATTATATACAAAGTATACCTGCCCGCCTCTCTGGACTTCCCTGATAATAGCATCTCTGATTAGGGCATCATTGTATTCCACCACATAGGTCTGTACTGGCAGCCTATCTTCCGGTGGTGTTTCTATAGTGCTTATATCCCGGATGCCTATCAAAGACATATGAAGGGTACGGGGTATTGGCGTAGCTGTAAGGGTGAGGACATCTAAGTCTTTTTTTAGATCCTTTATGCTTTCCTTGTGCCCTACCCCAAATCGCTGCTCCTCATCCACTATTAAAAGCCCCAGATCCTTGAAAATTACATCCTTGCTTAAAAGTCTGTGAGTACCTATGATGATGTCTACATTTCCTTGCTTCAGGGCTTTTAGTATATCCCTTTGCTGGGCTGGGGTTCTAAAACGGCTGATTACCTGAACCTTTATCGGAAAATCCTGGAATCTGCTGGCAAAGGTATTGAAGTGCTGCTGAGCTAAAATAGTGGTAGGGGCTAGCAAGGCTACTTGTTTGCCATCCATTACTGCCTTGAAGGCGGCCCTTATGGCCACTTCAGTTTTACCATAACCTACATCACCGCAAAGCAGTCTATCCATTACCCTACTGCTTTCCATATCCCTTTTTATATCCTTTATAGCCCTTGTCTGGTCAGGGGTCTCCTCATAGGGAAACATATCTTCAAACTGGTCTTGCCATGGAGTATCGGGAGAAAACTGATAGCCCTGGCTTGCCTCCCGGGCTGCATACAGCTCCACTAGATCCATGGCTAACTTCTGTACCGATTTACGGGCTCTGCTCTTGATCTTTTGCCATTCAGAACCTCCTAGTTTGGATAACCTGGGAGGCTTATCATCCACACCGATGTAGGGCTGAATTATGTCAACCTGGTCAGTAGGTATATAGAGCCTATCGGTGCCACCGTATTTTATGTTTAGATAATCCCGCTTCTGATCATTGACCACCAAGGTTTCTATGCCCAGGTATTTACCTATACCATGGGTTTCATGAACCACATAATCCCCCACCTTAAGATCGGTAAAAGGATCTAGCTTGCTCTTCTTCATGGAAGGAGCCGGACCTTGTTTTTTGCCCTTGCCTACCCCATAAATCTCCTGATCACTTATTAGAGCAAACCTAGCTTCCGGATATTCAAAGCCTGCGCTAATACTTGTGGGCACTACTAGAATCTGTCCCTGAGGAATACCCCCCTCTAAATTGGGGCTAAAAACCGCTTCAATCCCTCGGTCATAGAGGTGTGAAACTAGGCTATGAGCTCTAGAATCGCTGCCTGCAAATAGGATAACAGAGTATTTTTTTTGGTGCCAAAACTCTAAATCCTCCACCAGCATGGCCATCTTGCCATGATAGGAAGGAATTCCTCTGGATGCAAATTTGTATATAGATTTTGGAGAATAGTCAGGTACGGATTTTGGCAG
>JAAYTG010000077.1 GCA_012518075.1 Clostridiales bacterium
CAGGTGGACCGTATTGTAAAGGCTATGACACTGGCTGGTATAGACCAACACATGAAGCTAGCCAAGATGGCAGTAGAGGAGACCAAAAGAGGTGTTTATGAGGATAAGATCATAAAGAACCTATTTGCAACTGAATATATCTATCATAGTATAAAATATGAAAAGACAGTGGGCGCCATAGACGAGAATGATTTAGAGGGCTATGTAGAGGTAGCTGAGCCGGTAGGTATAATAGCAGGGGTTACTCCAGTGACCAATCCTACTTCTACCACCATGTTTAAGGCCCTTATCTCCATAAAGACTCGAAATCCTATAATCTTTGCCTTCCACCCATCTGCCCAAAAGTGCAGCAGAGAGGCGGCCAAGGTAATGTTAGAGGCTGCTATAGGAGAAGGAGCACCAAAAGATTGTATTCAATGGATAGAGCAGCCTGCTCTAGAGGCTACTCAAGGCCTAATGGCACATCCTGGAGTGGCATTGATACTAGCAACAGGTGGATCAGGAATGGTAAAATCCGCATATAGTACAGGGAAACCTGCTCTGGGTGTTGGACCGGGTAATGTTCCCTGCTATATAGAAAAGACTGCTGATATCAAAAGAGCTACTACCGACCTTATCCTCTCGAAAAGCTTTGATAACGGTATGATTTGTGCTTCCGAGCAGGCAGTTATATTGGATAAAGAAATTGCTGATGAGGTAATTGAGTTCATGAAGGACAACAGCTGCTACTTCCTATATGGAGAAGAGCTTAAGAGGGTAGAAGAAACCGTAATCAACAAGGAAAAAGGTGCTGTAAACCCCGCTATAGTAGGTCAATCAGCTTATGAGATAGCCAGAATGGCAGGTGTGGATGTACCGGTAGACACCAAAATATTGGTTGCTCAGATTGAAGGAGTAGGAGCCAAGTATCCCCTATCCAGAGAAAAGCTAAGCCCTGTATTAGCTCTTTATATAGTAGACGGACATGAAGAGGGAATAAAGAGGGCCGAGGAAATGGTAGCCTTTGGTGGTATGGGTCACTCGGCGGTAATCCATTCCGAGGATGAAAAGGTAATACAGGAGTTTTCGGAGCGTATCAAGGCAGGACGACTTATAATCAACTCTCCTTCAACCCATGGAGCTATTGGAGATATATACAATACCAACATGCCTTCTCTAACCCTGGGCTGCGGTTCCTTTGGTCGTAACTCAACTACATCCAATGTTTCTGCAGTAAACCTTATAAACAAAAAGAGAGTGGCCAGGAGGAGAGTAAATATGCAGTGGTTTAAGATACCCAATAGAATTTATTTTGAACCAGGCTCCATCCAATACTTGGAGAAGATGCCGGATATTAGCCGTGCTTTTATAGTAACCGATCCCTATATGGTAGAGCTAGGCTATGTTGACAGGATACTATACTATCTGAGAAAGAGAAGGGATTATGTTCATTCAAAGATATTCTCACAGGTAGAGCCGGATCCCTCCATAGAGACCGTGGAACGGGGAACTGCTGCTATGAACGATTTTAAGCCTGACGTAATTATAGCTCTAGGTGGAGGTTCTGCTATGGATGCTGCCAAGGCTATGTGGTTATTCTACGAATATCCAGAGACTGACTTTACTGCATTGAGACTCAAATTCATGGATATTAGAAAGCGTGCCTTCAAGTTTCCAAAGCTAGGGCAGAAGGCTCAAATGGTGGCTATACCCACTACATCGGGAACAGGGTCTGAGGTTACTTCCTTTACCGTTATTACCGATAATGAGAAGAATACCAAGTATCCTTTGGCCGACTATGAGCTTACACCTGATGTAGCTATAATAGATCCCGATTTTGTTATGACGGTACCTCCACGTACCACTGCGGATACTGGCCTGGATGTTTTGACTCATGCTATAGAGGCTTATGTATCAGTTATGGCATCAGACTACACTGATGGGCTTGCCATGAAGGCTATCCAGCTGGTATTTGAATACCTGCCAAGGGCCTACAAGGATGGCTCTGATAAGCTAGCTAGGGAAAAGATGCACAATGCCTCCTGTATTGCAGGTATGGCCTTTACTAACGCTTTCTTGGGGATAAATCACAGCTTGGCACACAAACTAGGTGGAGAGTTTCATATTCCCCATGGTAGGGCTAATGCTATA
>JAAYTG010000078.1 GCA_012518075.1 Clostridiales bacterium
CTTTAAGTCAGCTATGCTATTTATCTCATTGCCATCTTCCAATACATACAAGACCCCTAGGGTGTTGATGGCAGCTAATTGTATCTGCCCTTCAGTTTTATTATAGATAACCGATGCCATATTAGTAGGCAGTGCAGCAATATCTATCTCACCATTGATGACTTTGGCAACAAGCTCATCAGGAGCTCCAGAGGTAGAGAACTCATAGTTTTGTTCCTCATCATCCTGAGCTTCCTCCATCATCTTTACCATACCCATACCAGTAGGTCCATTTAGGGCTGCTACCCTAATAGTCTCAGGCTTACCACCACTCTGAGCACCACTACAAGCTGTAATAATCATTAAAGATATGACCACTAGCATTGTTAATATTAAAATTTTTTTCTTCTTCATGTCCATCCTCCTATAAGCTACGTCTAGACAGGTCCTGCCTATTGCTTATTGTCTATCTATAGTGGACCTGTTCCTCATATTTCCTATTCTATCACATACTCCTTCAAATTGCACAGTCTATTTACCGTGTCCTCATCCAGCTCTAGCTGACAGCTTCCCATGCCTTGTTCTAATTGTCCTATACTGCTAAAGGAGACTAGGGGAATAGATGGGAACTCTTGATTCATCAAAAAAGCTATTTCAACTTGGATAATATCTGCATTTAGCTCATCTGCAGTATTTACCAGTTCTTCAAAGATTTGCATATTTGAAGCCGTATCATAGGCTGCCTGTATGTCTTGGGCTATCTGCCCTCCTTGTTTCAGTTTAGAAAAATATCCTCTTGCGGCAGAAGTATAGGCCATGGCATTCATTCCGGTTTTCTTATGATAGTCATATATCTCCTCATCCATTATAACCAGGGTCTTGTCTGTTACCCCTCTAGAGTTAATGTCGGCCAGACTCCACATAAGCTGATTGCAAACAAAGCCGGGTATATTCTGCTCCCTAGCATAATTGCTAGCCTCTATTATTCGTGGAAGGGTCCAGTTTGAGCAGCCATAGTAGCGGATTTTCCCTTCTGACCTGGCCTTTTCTAAAGTATCCAAAATCTCTTCAACAGGAACACTTGGATCATCCCGGTGCAGAAAATATAAGTCTATGTAGTCAGTATTTAAAAAATCAAGACTCTCATCTAGATCATTCTCTATCGCCTCAGGATTAACCCTAGGAATGCTTGGATCCAATAATATATCGGGATGGGCACCCTTGGTACTGATTATAATATCACTACGGCGCCGGGTCTCCTTAATCCACTCTCCTATTACTCTTTCACTTCTTCCTCTTAGGCCACGAACCCAGTCACCATAAATGTGGGCTGTATCTATAAAATTTCCACCCAATTCAATAAATCTACTGAGCTGCTCCTTTGCATCCTCAGAGTTTACGGCTGTTCCATAATGTACAGTACCCATACACAAGGGTGATACACTAAGATCAGTATTATTTAGCATAATCCTTTTCATTTTCAAGCCCTCCTTCTATAATCAGTAATTCCCTCTATAATCAGTAATTATGATTAGCTCTCAGTTCCTTCTCATTAATTATACCAATATCTATAATGACTAAAACACCTTTATATTATCTAAGCTCTGATAAGAAAGTGGCCTGTATGATCTCACTATTGTAAAAGTCAATTATACTAAAAGAGCTACTGCTAGAATAGCCTAGCTAGTCTAGCAATAGCTCCTTTTTTCTTTATAGGCTTTAGTCTTATTACTTTACTTCCACTCCTGCAAGTTTTTCGAAGTATTGAATAAGTCCGCCGTGGTCGTCTCCTTGTTTGCCATCAACCTTGAGAGCATACATGACCTCAAGAATTTGGCTAGTTAATGGTAGAGGTACATCCAATCCATGGCCTGTCTCTAGCGCATTCATCAAGTCCTTAATATGAAGTTCGATTCTAAATCCAGGCTTGAAGTTTCTATCTAGCACCAGTGGCATCTTTGCATCTAGTACGGTGCTGCCTGCCAAGCCGCCTCTAATAGCCTCATATACCTTCTCAGGATCTACGCCTGCCTTTGTAGCTAGTACCATAGCCTCTGACATGGCAGCAATATTTAGGGCTACGATAATCTGATTTGCAAGCTTGGTGGTGTTACCACTACCAATATCTCCGATCAGTACAGCTGAAGAGCCCATCTTCTTCAATATGTCTTCAACTTCATTAAATGCATCCTTATCTCCACCTACCATTATAGATAGAGTCCCGTCGATGGCTTTTGGTTCTCCACCACTTACAGGTGCATCTAACATAATTATACCTTTTTCTTCAACTGCAGCCGCGATCTCCTGAGCTGCAATAGGTGCTATAGAGCTCATGTCAACTAGAATTAGCCCTTCTTTTGCTCCTTCAATAACACCATTTTC
>JAAYTG010000079.1 GCA_012518075.1 Clostridiales bacterium
CTGACAGCATCAACATATAAGATTGTTTTACCCTATGGTCTAACTTCATAGGAATGCTAGCCATAGATTTATTTTATATAATCATAGCAGAATAGTGATGGAAACTCAAGTGAATTTTGTGCTATGTTAGCTTTACATATTGCCTTTTCCTTCCATGGGAATTCCCAAACATATGAAAGTTTAATCTCACTATATAAGCTCTATTTGTAGTAGGAAAATAGAATTGTGGAGATAGCCTCCACCTGCTTTAAAAGTAAGACCGCTAAGGGTAGAGCATGTAATAATCCGACAAAAATAGGACGTACAAAGCTACTTCCCCATGGATTTTCGGGGATGCCAGAATAAACCATGTTTCCAAACAACATTGATTTTAATAAAAAGATATTTGTTGCAGTCGAAGCAAGTTTGCTCTTAATAAAATACCTGATACCTACAGCCAAACTGTTAATATAGATTCAGTTCTATTAAGTTATAGGTTTTACTCATTAGCGGTACTTATTAATTGTTTCATCGCTCCATACATGAGCTTCAATATATCGCTCCGGACCGTATTTCCCATCATCATTCCAATCCTGGGGTATTCCATACTTATCAATAATTTTTAGTATTTCATCATATGTATAAAGCTTTTTCCGATATTCCTTGCCATCATTAATCGTCGGACTAAATGTTGGCATTGAATCACCGTAAGTAAATGATATAGTTCTTATATCAAATTCTTCAATAGGGATTTTTATGAAGGTGCTGTTTTCAAACCAAGTGCTTAACCACGGGCTATGTTCAACTACCAGATAATGCGGTGATATCCTATTTATAACACCCCCTTTTTTAGCAAACTCTAAACGGATTATATTCTCGCAATTACGCCTATACTCCACATATTTATCGTGTCTTTGTGCACTTTGGGAATTTGGTCTTGTTTCTTTTATCGTTTCTAAAAGAGATTTTGCTTCATCAATCGGCAAGTCTGACAAGCTGACAAATGGTCCGATTGTTTTATCAAAATAATGATATAAATAAATTTCAACCACCGCCAATTACATATATTTCCTACTTCGCATTCGTCACCAATAGCGTATCAAATCAAAAGCCCAGAGCCCTACTCAGATTGATATGACACCTAACTAGGATAACCCTGATCCCTAGGTTCGGCAATATCTATTAATTTGGCGGCATTAGCGGAACATGTGGTATTCTATTATTATAAATAATTTAGTTTCTCTTCTGTCTACAAGGCTGCATATAGGTCTTTTACTGTTTTTACATACTGTGTTGGATTAGTAGCTCTGAGCTCCTCTTCACTACCAAAGCCATAGCCCACTGCTATAGAATCTATTTTGTTATTGTAGGCACCTATTATGTCATACTTGCGGTCGCCTATCATCACTGTATCCTCAATACTAATCTTGCTCTCATCAATTACTGTTTTAATGATTTCACTTTTGTCCGTCCGAGTGCCATCTAGATTAGCACCACAAACATAGCTAAATAAGTGACTTAGCTTATACTCATCTAATATCTGCTCAGTATAAATAGTAGGCTTTGTAGTAGCTATAAAGAGCAAGCGACCTTCAGAATGCAGCCTTCTTAGCAGATCCTCTATTCCAGGGTACAATGTATTAGCGAAAACCCCATGATCAGCGAAATATTCTCTGTAGTATTTTACCGCTTGAATAGCATCTTGCTCTGAGAAACCATACCTATCCATAAAGGAATCCTTTAATGGGGGACCTATAAAGGGAATTAACTCTTCCAAGTCGTCTACTATGATACCAAACCTCTTTAATGCATATTGGGCTGACTTTGTGATGCCAGCTTGAGAATCGATTATTGTGCCATCTAAATCAAATAGAATCTTTTTATACTTCAATTCATTTCCTCCTACATTTTATGATGATTGTTAAATCAATTTATTAAATATGATTTTATCTCTTAAGCTTTCTATAGGGCTTAGCAAAAGTCATGTCAGTTATATCTTTGTGTTTATTGCAGAACCAAAGTCCTTTTATTTTATATGAGCTTTACTCTGTGCAAGAAGTGTTACTTTTTCAGAGTTTTTTACCAAAATTTACATTCTTTTAATGAATGCAGTTTTTTCTTCGCTATCAAAACCTGACTTTTCATAGAATCTAAAGATTTGTTCTTCTTTGCTACTTGTCATAAGCATTACCTTATAGCAGTTTTCTTCTTTTGCTATTTCCATTGCTCTCTTCAGTATGGCTGTTCCATAACCTTTTTTTCTATAATCCTCATGAGTTACTACATTTTCTATTAAGGCATATGGTCGTGCATTCCTTGTCAAATTCTTTACAATTACTAAAATACATGAAGAAACGATAGTTCCTTCATCCTCTATTACTAGACAAAAATGATTAGGGTTGTCCATAATTTCATACCATAGCTTTTTTAATCCTTCATCTATTGTAAGCTCTGGGTCATCTGGATTTAAATGTTTATAAAGTTCAAGTAATTGGTTAAGTTCATCGAATTTTATATTTCTTACTCTCCCATTCATTGAGAACCCTCATTTCTATTTATATTTTATTTCTGTGCCAATCAGGGCGAAAGGCAGTTTTTATTCATCAGCTCGATACGTAAACACTTAATCTTTGGATAGCCCTAACATTGCAATCGTCCATCTTTGCCTTTTGTATAAAGTGTATATATAAGAAAAAACCTCATTATTTCACATATGACATATCACTCAATCGTCTAATAATGTGCTTGCCATCATGATTTTCATTTAAAAAAGAAACTCCACCAGCCATACCATACAAATCGCATTTATTTAGCATCTCAATATCTAATCCTAGCCACATAGCATGAAATATACTTAATGTATCTCCATGAGAAACTATAATAATATTTTCATGTTCTTCCGTCATTATTCTTTCATAAAAGTGTGTTAACCTATTCCATACATCCCTTCGTGATTCTGCATCATGGAACATTCTATCATCTACTGTTTTTTCTTGGGACTCAATGTTTTCTCTTAGCCATTGTACTGGTTTGCCTACTGCTTTCCCTAAATTTCTTTCTCTTAGTTCTTCAACAAAAATGGGGGTAATACCAAAATGTTTGGCAACAATTTCTGCTGTATGCTTAGCACGCAACAAATCTGATGAATACAATTTGTACTCTTTGTCTTTTAATTCCTCAGCAAGTTTCACTCCTATTTTGTCCGCCTGCTTTTTCCCCAAATCAGTTAGATCCCAGTCTGTCCATGAGCCAACCATACCATTCGTATGGTGAACAGACTGTGTATGTTGAATTGTTATTATGCTCTTCATAGTCTTATCCCTCTTATAATATAATTATCTTAATCTGCTTTTTCTACTATTGCGTAGCCTCTTTTTTTCAAACAGACCTCTAAGAAACAATTCCAATATGGTCATATCTTATCATGTACTTATATCCCAGGGTCTGGCTACTATATTCATATAATGCCAGAGCAATTGCTAATTATGGCTCAGCTTAACAGACAGCCACTCATGCCAGCATTAATCTGGCGATCGTCAGTTTGTGATTTGCTATTGCTTTCACCATATAAGTTACACCATACTCATTAAATCTGTTCTGCTCTCTCACTTTCCAATGTTACCTGACCTTTATCTAGTCTGTTCAATACTCCCACTAACAATATGCAAATTACAAACACAACGGTCATCATAACAAAGGGAAGTTCCTCTGATATAGAAGATAAGATTCCCCCTATATATCCAAAGGGAGCCGTTATGCCAAAAAGAATAACAAATAGAATAGACATAGTCTTCGCTCTATCGTTGTCATCAATAGAATTAGCTAGTATAGATTCAACAAAGGGAAAGGATACCGCTGTGCCATAAGCAGTCAAAGCTGTTGATAAAATAATCATAAAGAAACTTTGATTCGGTGAAATGACCAATAGTAAGTTACTAAGTACCATAGCAGCAAAGGCACTCATCAAGGGCATCTTAAATTTCAGTTTTCCCAGAGTAGGCATCACGAAGACATATACCAGTAGCATAATAGCTGCCTGTACAACTGGGAAGAAAGATAAGCTCTGTTGGCTAAAGCCTAATTTTTGAGTTAATACGATAGCAAAAAAGTTCATTCTAATAATATTATTGATGTTAGTAAAAATGGATAATAAGAAAGCCACCATAGTAAATGGTGTAGATACCAACTGCACTAAGGCATTTTTGTAGTCCTTTAGGCTACTAAGAAAGCTTTCATTTTTGGTCTCTTCCATTCTCACTATCCCCTGTTTCGTTTCCCTTGCCAGATGATTCCTTAGGAAAACCATGGTGGTCATAGAAATAAAAGCAAAAAAATAGATCCCTCTTACTGCGGGTATTAACTCATACCTTTTTACTAGAAGCCCACCAATAGGTGCAACGAATCCCGCCAATATACCAGCTACTTGTAGCCAGCTAAAAACATGAACCCTATCTTCAGGCTCTGTATCTTCAACAAAAAGGCAGGTCCATGATGTATGAACAATCCTTACCATACTATTAATAATGGCTGCAACAAGAAAATAATAAAAGTTCTGTGCAACAGCCCAAATGAGTGTTGGAATGCACCAACTAATTAGGTCAAAAATTAGGCTAGTGCGTTTCCTACCTAACTTATCAGTTACATACCCACCAATTAATGAAAAAAACATTTGAAATACTAGAGAAATTGAAGCTATTAGTCCGATTTGCTTCTCTGTACATCCTAGAGCTACCATATATACAGAAGTATAGGTGATAAACAAATTATGAGGAATGATAAACAAAGGTTCAACTACAACACATGCTTTGGCATTTCCCTCCAGGCTCCTCAAGGCATTCCCCACTTCTTGCAGCTTACCTCTAAACCTTCTCTTCTCCATATATAACCAGTCCCCCAAGTCTTATGTATTGATAAATATTTACACTTTATCAAAAGTATTATAACATAGAGGGCAGGTATTGACGAGCTATAAAAAGAAATAGGGTCACTTCAAGGTTTGTGATATCTCCCTTTACATCAATAGGAGCATTCTTGTGTACCCAATTTCATATTGCAGTTTGCTTTAGGCTATATTCGTCTGATACTTCTTCGACTGATTTTCTTTATAGCACTAACTCTGGGATCATTATTTTGGATTCATCTGTATAGGTTTTTCTTTTGGACATTCATGGACACGTCCTTCCTGGTTTTCGGAATATAGAAAATCTATTTTTGTGTCCACACTTATACGCTAACTTCATGACTAGCTATATCTAAACTTGGACCCAATCATTCTAAACTTGAACTCGATCATTTTTTTGCAAAAATTGCCTAAGTCGCTTGTGATTCCAGACTTGTGCTTCAATATAAGGGAAAAAATCAGCGGGAAGTTTTCCCCACCAGTCTTCAACAGGCTCTCCCTTTTCCTTTATTATTGAAAGTATCTCGGACAGTAAAAATACTTTTCCATGGTATTCTGGTTGATAATACTCTGAAGATTTATCTTTACCTAATTGAAATGAAAACATACTATCTATATAGGTAAAACTCACTTCTTCTTCTATAAAATATGAAATTGGTATTTGAATTTTAGCTAATTGTCCATATGGTATAGCTTTTTCCAGCTGATCACATGTTCCAATAATCATATAAATCGGGTATTCTTCTTCAGGACGCCCTCCTTTTAAAATAAATTCTTGTCTTAACCACAGTTCTGTTTCTCTTCTCGCTCGTATATACCAAGCTGGATCCTTAAAACGTCCCCATATTGCATCGTCAACATATAATTCTTCCATTATTTGAATTGCTTCCGCCTCCGGTAATGCAGATAAACTCCTAAAAGGAATAGTTTTAGCATTATAGTAGTGGGTCAAATATTTAATCATACCTATATCCTCCTAATATTAATCAAGGATTAGTTATATCCTTAACTTACGTGTCCCACAATGTCTCACTCACAATTGCTTTCAATCTTAGATAGTTCTTGGCTTCAGCTGTTTGATTTAGGTGAAATGACACATGAAATAAGGGCGGCAATATATTGTTATAAAATGTAGCGCCAAGCCCCGTAAAGTATTTACATTAACGTTAATCATAACCTATCATATGCAGATAGTCGAATTAATGCATCTAAAGTCCAACGTCCTCTCCATTCCAACTTAGACGCCGCTCCTGGTGCTTCCCAACTTATAGACCAGCCACCATCTGGAAGCTGCTTTCCTATAAGATCATCAAGATGATCGTCAATCTGACTTTGGGTAAATATTTTTCTACACATAGAATCTGGTTTAGGTGCAAAATGTAGTGGTGTCAATCCATATATTTCTACAGGTACTTCAGGTATATAATAACCTGACTGAGGAAGATATTTATCTATTACATCCAAAATGTTCATTGCGATTTTTCTATCAGGTATATATTCTGCCAGTCGGCTAACACAATAGAGAGTATGTGCTTCCCGAGGTGGATTTTCAAACAAGAAATTACAACAAGTGTCAGTAGCTAAAGTAAGCCAATCATGCTGGACACCCTGAAAATGAAGTAATCCACATATTTCTATTGTAGGATTAAGACCAGGAGTTATTTTCGATTCATACCAATGGCTTGCTATTGGGGACTGGTATGCACTATCGATAATGATCGGTAATAAACCATTAGTATCTGAAACTGATTCAAGATAATCACATAATGAGGTAGCAAATTCTATGTCTCGATATCCAACTTCTTCTAGGACCGCTAAGCCCTGGCTTACAAAAAGTGGCTGACTTTCGCTACATCGAACATCCGGTTCCAAACCATGCCCTAAACCTCCATCTGGATTTTGATATGCACGGACAACTTGTCCTACATAAACAGGTGATACATTCCCAAAATGTACCTCATAGAGCCTTCGTTCTAAGAGTCTTGCATTGTTAAGTATGAATCTATGAGCTTTTGATAATATCTCTCCCATCTCTATCTATCCCCTCTCTTCATTATTTCCCACTCCACAAATACATATTTTTTATATATTTAGACCTGTACAAAAGACACATTTGATTTTTGATCCATGTTTCTTATAAGGTTCCCCTTTGCAGTCGCCGACCAACATAACCAGTGAATCCCTTATCTTTTGTAGCACTTGCAAACGGCCCCTTCTTCTTTCACTCTGCCCCTTGGCCGACTGGGTTATCCAATAGATGATCACATCTAATTCATGACATTACTTACTTGCTACAATTATGATACCTGCTCTTTGATTACTACCTATTGAATTCGGCAATATTTTGTTATACGATACTGGCCTGCTTTATCCTAGAAAGTATTTTCCAGTATTACATATCTTTTTACCATCTACTATAATAGTCGGATCCTTAATAACTAAATCAAAATGATATGAACTTTTATTGTTACCACCATATTCAATGTTATGGCCGAATCCAAAATGACATGTCCCCCGAGCACATTCGACGTCCAAAAATATCAAAATAATGCTTTCCATACTTAGGCTCAATAAAAAACAATATACCATTATCCTCACTTATCCTTATTAATTGCTCTCTAAATGTGTTGATACCTTCTTGAATTAAAACATCGTCTAAAACATATAACTGTCCCTTAAAGCCGTGTATATTAAGATTATCATAAATTAGCTTAGCAAATTTGTATTTACCTTTTGAGGTATAAATAAATACATATTGTGACCGAGGACTTCCTATTAATTTTAATATATTTCTTATAGCTAAATTCGTTTTTCTCTTATTAATCAATATCACCCCCTTAGATGAGTTTTGTATAACGTTCACGGTATTCCCAGAATCCATCAAATCTTAGTTAGCCTATAACTTGAGTTGCTGGATTTGGGTTTTGTCTACGACTTCACCAAGGAAAGTCATATTGGATCTTCCCTGTTTCTTTATAAGGCACTAACTGATAATCCTAGAGCCATTGCAAAGAATTTCCTAAATCCATCAATTCTTCATCGCTCAACCCCTTACTGTCATCTGAAGCCACATCGCCCCACAAAGCATGCCGTCACAGATGAGGCGCACCTTCAAAATTTTGTACAGTTTTTAATGAAAGCTATTAAAACAATTAAAGAACCATTAAAGTTTTCTTGCTTTGATTACAAAAGTTACAGGAAGCATCTTAGCTTTTTTGGCAAAATCGCTGTTTTTGTTCCGCATATTGTAATCATCAGATTCCTCAATCATTTGCTCAATGACAAATCCAGCCTTTGCCAACGCATTCACATAGGTTGATAGTTTACGATCCGATAATGATAACATACCTCCATCAAGAGATACTGAATACCATGATTCATCGAAATAACATTTTTAATTCAAGCATATCTTTTTCTGGAGTAACACATTTGTGTATAGGGTGAGACCAACTGAAAATAAAAAAGCCGTCTTTTTTAAGATAAGAAGTGATTCGGCTAAAAGTCCCCTCAAGGTCGGTAGTCCAGCTGCCCCATATAAAGGTGGTACGGTTGCCTCTAAAACGTCATTTCCTTTGGTGTCCCAAAAGAAGCTGTTAGTTTTATGAACAGCATTCTCGTCCATGTCGACCGAGATGGCACAACCAACCTTGCCAGCGCCTATAATGTTTGTTCTATAATCAGAATTATTGTCCATGCTGACACCCTCCCCAAATAAACTTATCCACAGGATCTCATCCCTACTACCATTTATTACCGAATACTATTCTACATTTCTATTCAAAATCCTTCCTAGAAATATATTTGTAATAAAGATACATGATTTTATAAAATATTATGATCTGCGCCTTTTATGAATAATCGCCAGCATTAAGC
>JAAYTG010000080.1 GCA_012518075.1 Clostridiales bacterium
AAAACTCTCAAGGATTGGGAGCGTTATGCCTCTATTATTTGTGAGAAAGATCCATATAACCATCTAAGATCCATCCATAATTGTACCCTACTTTATGACTTTACCAGACCTTGGATAACTCACTGTAGCATTCAAAGAGTCGATTTATACAAGTCGGGAGAATTAGTGTCTGAATGGCGGCAAAGATATAATAAGCCTGTTGTTTTGGATGAGATATGTTATGAAGGAAATATTGAACATGGATGGGGCAACATTGGCGGCAAAGAACTTGTAAGACGTTTCTGGGAAGCAACATGCCGTGGTGGATATGCCGGCCACGGAGAGACCTATTTCCATCCTGAAGACATATTATGGTGGAGTCATGGTGGGGAGCTCCATGGTGAAAGTCCTGAGCGATTTAAATTCCTGCACGAGATACTGTCTGATGTTCCAGGAGTTGGATTGAAAGAAGAAAACCTTTCATGGGATTCTGTTACAGGAGTACCTGAGTCCCCCAATTACCGGGGCCAATACTATTTAGATTACTATGGTCTTAGCAGGCCTAGTTTTAGGGATTTCTATTTTGATGATACAAGCAAATACCAGGTTGATGTTATAGATACATGGAATATGACTATAGAAGATGCAGGAATCCATCAGGGTAAATTTACTATTAAGCTTCCAGGACGGGAGTATATGGCAATAAGGATTAGGAAAATATAGGGGTAAAAAATTTGTTTCTAAAAAATTGGCAGGTGCTTATTTACCTGCCAACTTTTTGTATTTTCAATTCAGGCTTCAATTCAAAAAATAATTGACTAATCCTATGATAAATCAAGTCAATAATAGAATAGGCCCTTATAATTCCATAAAATATGACATCCTTTGTACTGTAGAAATGAAATGGTGTAACATTTAAGGGTATATAGTAAAAGGATTCTTTCAGGAAATAATATAGGAAATGAAGGAAAACATTGCTTGAATGTTTAATAATTAAAGGAAAACAAATGGAAAAGGCAAACTACTCGAAAGGGTAGGGCGCAAAGTCAGGAGTCTAAAACATTTTATGTTATGATGGTCCGACTGCCGCAATGTTTATTGGTGGCAGTTGTTTTTTTGGCATAAATAACCTAATCAGTGGAATAATGATAAAGAGATGAATAAAGTGGTAAAATTTCATCTTCAACTATTATCTACTGAAGTAATATATTTGCAAGAAAGTATAGCATATTGGGAAAAGAGGAGAGGTTTATGAGTACACCAGAAATTAATCATATTCCAACAAAAGATGCTATGCAAAAATCTGCTCAAGAGCTTGAAACTGCGAAAGAGACTTTGCAAAACAGCAATAATATGTATAAAGAATTATTAGATCACATAATGTCCTTGTATCAGATAGTGGATACTTTTGGTCTGGACAATAATCTAGAGAGTCTATGTAATACATTTGCCTATTATGCCTCAAAGCTCACAAAATCCCATCTAGCATTTGTGTGGAAAAGATCTGATAAAGAGGGTGGAGGCGGAATTTGGATATATAGTAATCCAATGGTCGATATAGAAGATAATCTTGCTATCCATATAGCTAAGCAATGGAGAAGTATCCGAAGTAAGGATAAACCTATACTGCTAAGCTTTGAAGGATCCAAGCATCTAGTTATAAGTATTAAATCTTCATCAAGATATTATGGTTTGATAGGGATACTAGTTGACAGGGATAGTCAATACGATGAGCTTTATCAGAAGCAGCTATCTTTTTTGTCTAGTCTCTTAGCAAGAAGATTGGAAGGCCAGCAGCTAAGGGAATTAGATAATCAATTGATGATCATAGAGGAGCAAAACCGAATTGCCAACGAAATACATGATAGTGTATCCCAAAGACTATTTAGTATTGTATGTGGAATTACTGCCATCTCAAAGAAATACAACAACAAGCAGGATATACAGGATGATTTTCAAATTATTAGACAAGAAGCCTATCTAGCTATAAGCGAGCTTCAATCTTCAATCTATAGCCTCAGTTCTAGAAAAAAAGGAGAGAAGCCTTTTGTTCACATGATAAAAGAATATCTGGAGAATTTTGCCTTATTACACTCCATTAAAATATCTTACTCCGTGACTGGAGATGAAGAACTTATTTCAAGCAATTTAAAAAGAGCTTTATATCGAATTATTAGAGAAGGTACAGCTAATGCAGTTCAGCACGGTAAATGTCGGAATATAAGGCTAGTTTTAAAACTTGAACTACCTAATATAGTCCTAAGTCTAGAGGACGATGGCCAAGGGTTTAATGTAAATGATCTTCAAACAATTAATGGTTCAGGATTGGGATTATGGAACATGAGGAATTTGGTACTAAGCTTTAATGGTCATATAGATATAGATAGCCAGGCAAGTAGAAATACTAGAATTTTAATAAGCATTCCTACTAATAGACAATATAATGATGTGGAGGGAGCAGCCATATGAAAATACTGGTAGTGGACGACCATCCTTTAGTGAGAGAAGGGCTGCTTGCTATACTTTCTACCGAATCATCTATTAGCACTATAGAACAAGCAGGGAACTCAAGAGAAGCAATAAAAAGGATACTGAGTTCAAATCCAAATTTAGTCTTACTGGATTTAAGGTTAGGTAAAGAGTGTGGATTGGACATGATTCCAAAGGTGAGAGATAAGGGAAGCAATTGTAAGTTTGTAGTTCTTACCTGCTCATCGGATCAATATGACTTCAAGAGAGCAGAAAGCCTGGGTGTAGACGGATATATTTTAAAGACTGCTTACCCTGAAGAAATATTGTTAGGAATAAAATTGGTCAGTCGTGGAAGAAAGTATTATGATCCCAGCATTCTTGAAATAGTGCTCAGGCAGCAAAATAAAGGCCCCATTGAGGAACTGACTGCAAGAGAGAGGGATGTCCTGAGGGAACTGGGAAAAGGGAAGAGTAACAAAGAAATTGGGAAGCAACTCTTTATTACTGAATATACAGTTAAAAAGCATGTAAGTCAAATATTGGCTAAGCTTGATGTGTCTGACAGGACACAAGCTGCACTATATGCTAATACACATCAAGTAGTGTAGATTTACAATCATAAAATATTCCATATGGGTTAGCTCTAATCGACGAGAAAATCGTCGATTTTTTATGTCTTTAGGGAAACCCTGATCTCTCAATTCTAAACTATTGTCTATGGTACAAAAGTTTACTACCTATGCTACGAAAGTATTAGACTAACATAGCAAAAGTGGATATATATGGAACCAAAGCATACAATGATTGGGTCTATAGCACCGATCCCAAATTAGCTTTTAGTAGCCATTCTACTATACCTCAGAGTGAGGAAAGAAAGATTTCATTTCTTTATAATTATCTTAAGGGTATTACCAAAAATTTGGAGATTGGGAACATGCTCCTATCTATTAGTGTAACTTCCTTCTAGCAAGCAAATATATCAAGAACCAGAGCTCGCGGACCAAGAGCTACAGGCTCAACAGCTTATTAAAATATACCTTTGAGGTGGGATCTTAAGATGAAAAAATCTGGTGGGCATAAAGCTAAAATAATCAATAGGCTAATGAAGATACTGGGCAATATACTTTTTACCTTATTTATGATAATTATGATCGGTCTGATATTTATTACTGCCCAATCAAGGTTTACAGGCATGGAGCCCTCGTTATTTAGTCACAGGTTATACATCGTGGATAGCGGGAGTATGAGTCCAACTATAAACATTGACTCAATGATAGTGGTGAAGGAGTTAGCACCTCAACAAATAAAAGAAGGGGACATAATAACATATTATGGTTCTAATAATTCTGTAAAAGTCACTCACCGGGTAATGGAAGTTCAAGGGCAAGGCCAGTCCTTTATAACCAAGGGTGATGCCAACGAGACAAATGATCCCATGCCCCTTGAAGGCCAAAGAGTTATAGGAAAAGTGGTATTCACTATACCCTTTATAGGGATGATGTTTAGATTTCTAAGTACTATCCAAGGCATTATTTCCTTGGCTCTTGTAGGAGCTATCTGGCTTATTGCACCCAAGATATTTACTAAAAGAGTAAAGCACAGTGGACGCAAGAGCCAGACAGTTGAACTCAACGATCCACATTAATAGTTAAAATATTTTGTGGAGGAAATTATGGAGGAAGAGGTCTATGAAAAAGAAATTTATATTAATAACTACTTTTATTTTGATTTCACTGATGGTAGCAGGTGGGACTGGAGCTTGGTTTTCAGATAATAGAAGCATCAACAATAAGTTTGAAATGGCGAATAAGTTTAAAACGAAAGATGGCACTGCAGAGGTAGATGAAGCCCTAGCGGTAAATGCTGCAGAGGAAGCAGATGAAGCCCAAGAGATAAATGCTATTGAAGAAGCACATGAAGTCGAAGAGACAAACACCGCTGAAGAATCAGGTCAAGCCCAAGATGCTAATGAAACTCAAGATGCAAATAGTCCAAAAACAATAAAAGATAGTCAAATATTAGAAGAAACCGATGCACCAAATGATTCTACAGTAATAAGCGATACCGAAATAATAAATGGCTCTGGGAAAACTAATGATACTAAAACAGTTAGTAGTGATGAAACAGAGAAAGATACTGAAATGGTAGACTCTTCTAAAACCAAAACCGCAGAAAAGGAAGAATCAGAGTGGGTTAACTAGAGCATAACCCTATAAGGTTAATTTAGGGTGAGATCGCCAATAAAAGATGTAATCCATAGGTAATGCCTATAGGAAATAAATAAAATCTAGGAGGAACAAATATGAAAAGGAAAGTTGTATTACTAACAGCATTTGCCTTGGTTGCACTACTGGTAGCTGGAGGAACTATGGCTTGGTTTACGGCTGAGGCCGATCCAGTGACTAACACTTTTCAGACAGGAAATGTTAGAATTACAATTGAAGAAGAGTTTGATGGGCCTATGACTAATGTTTATCCGGGACAATGCAAAGACAAAAAAGTACGTGTTAAGAACATTAGTCAAACAACCGATGTCTATGTAAGGGTTAAATTAATCCCTGCTTGGGAAGGTGGCTTATACACAGATCTTGTAGTTGATTTAGATGAGGAAAAGGCTACTGTGTATGGTAGAGGCAATGTTCAACCATTAGAGGCCTTTAAGGGTCCTGGCGGTCCTGGCGGTCCTGGTGGTCCTGGTGGTCCTGGCGGTCCTGGTGGTCCTGGCGGTCCTGGTGGTCCTGGCGGTCCTGGTGGTCCTGGTGGTCCTGGTGGTAAAAAATCTAAATGGGTAGATGGAGGAGATGGCTGGTACTACTATAAAGAAAAAGTGAAGAGTGGGGAACCAACAAATAACCTAATTAAAAAGGTTTGCTTTGATGGCGACAGTATAGGTAACGATTACCAAGACGGCGAATTTACTCTAACAATAGAGGCTGAGGCGGTTCAAGGGGTTAGAGATGCTGCATTATATGAATGGGGTTTAGAAAAGCTTCCATGGGAGAAATAGTGGAAGAGAAAAAAGAATATAATGTAATAGAGCACTCGTGCTATTGTCGATAAAGTGCAAGTATTATAAAATATACAAATTTGTAGTACTATACAATGTGTACAAACCAGGGGGGCTACGCCCCCCTAATACCCCTTCAAAGGAGGGCAGAACATGAAAGGGAAAATGCCAAAAATTATTTTATTGCTTGGTATTATTTCATTTATTATAGGAGACCTTATTTCCTATGGTATGAATATAAGCTATGCCGAGGATTTGAAATTAGTGGGTAAGAATATAGGCTTAGAAATAATTCCAGAATCTAGGAGATTATTTGATCTAACTAACTTAAATCCTGGAGACACTTTTGAAGCCAACCTTAATATAGCCAATAAGCACACTGCCCCTTTTGAACTTTTTATGAGAACAGAGCGGATGGGTGATATCCCTAAGGGAGGGGAGGCTGATCTGTTTAAACAACTCCTATTGACAGTTTACCTAGAGGAAAGCGAAATCTTTTCAGGATCTATGATGGATTATGCCACGTCTAATATCAGTTTAGGTAATTTTGATAGAGATGATGCAAAGACATTAAGAGCAATAGTACATCTGCCCGGACCTGAGACAGGGAATGAGTTTCAAGACAAAAAACTAGATGTAAAATGGATTTTTACAGCCCAGACCGATAAAGAAAAATTCCCTGATCCCCACAGGCCAGATCCGGAGGATATAACTATTCCAAAAACCGGGGATAAAAACGCCATGATATTCTATGGTATAAGTGGTGTTTTGTCAGGATTGGGGATATGGATGAGCCGAAAGAAGAAAGAATAGTTAGGGCCAAGCAAAAAATTCTCAAAGCCCATGGGTTAATAATGTTTGCTTATTCCATATGACTGTGGTAGTATAAATACAGCTTGGCAAAGATTGGTTTAGTTTTCGATCTAAGTGGTTTAGTTAAGGGAGATTTTAAAATAATATATACGCTTTTAGATATCAAGAAACTTGAGTATACAAAGAGAATATTATTTTATTTTAAACCCTATAGGGATTTTTCCTATAGGGTTTGTGTTGGTTATGGAAAATTTAAATGGGCTTGGGTAATAATAAGATAAAGTGAATATGAAACAAAGAAAGAGGATGAATAAGAATTGAAGACAGTTAGATTTAGCGATTTGAATTTAGATAAAAATGTATTAAAAGCCATAGATGATATGGGGTTTGAAGAACCCTCTAAGATCCAGGCAGAGGTCATACCTGTATTACTTGAGGGGTATGACGCAATAGGTCAGGCTCAAACGGGAACAGGCAAAACTCTTGCTTTTGGTGCTCCTATATTGAATAAGATGGAGAAAACTGGGAATATCAATAGCTTGATACTGACCCCCACTAGGGAGCTGGCTGTACAGGTAAACGATGAATTGGTTCGTATTGCCAAATATACTAGTGCAAAGCTATTGCCTGTATATGGAGGACAGCCCATTGAGAGACAGATAAGAGCAATAAGAAGGGGTGTTGATATAATAGTAGGAACTCCCGGTAGGGTACTAGACTTAATCAAAAGAAAAGTTATTAACCTTAAGCATATAAAATTTCTCATCCTTGATGAGGGAGACCAGATGTTGGATATGGGATTTATCGGTGATATTGAAGCTATAATAAAAGCTTCAAATAATAATAGGCAGACCATGCTTTTCTCGGCCACTATGCCTAATGCCATAAAAAAATTAGCAAAGAGGTATATGAAACCTGATGCTAAGCATATATCAGTGGTTAGAAATGTTATGACTGTATCCACTGTAGAGCAGTACTATTATGAAATTAAGCATAGAGACAGATTTGAATCTTTATGTAGAATACTAGATGTTGAGGAACCTTTGAGTTCTATAATATTTTGCAAGACAAAAAGAGGAGTGGATGAGCTGGCTCAGGCTCTACAAGCCCGTGGTTATAACGCAGAAGGTATGCATGGTGATATGAATCAAAATCAAAGGCTTCAAACTCTAAATAGATTCAAGGAGGGCAGTATAGAACTGCTGGTAGCAACCGATGTGGCCGCAAGAGGTATCGATATAGAGGATGTTTCCCATGTTATCAATTATGATCTTCCTCAGGATACAGAATCCTATGTTCATAGAATAGGCAGAACCGGACGGGCAAAGAAAGAGGGTGTAGCCTATAGCTTGGTTACATCTAAGGAATATCCTATGCTAAAGCTTATACAAAGGACTACTAAGTCCAAGATAAAGCGGAAGGAGATTCCTACCATCGATGATATATTTCATTCAAAATATCGAAGCATAGTCAATCGGGCAAAGGAAGCATTGGAAAAGGACGACTATAAGAAATTTGTTCCTTTGGTGTCCAAACTAGATGAAGATTATAGTTTGGTGGATATATCGGCAGCTTTGATGAATCTGCTCTACCACAAGGAAATATCCTTTGATTATTCTAAGAACGATATTGGATCTTTCTCCAATGACTATACTAGATTATTTATCTCTGTGGGTCAAATGGATAGGTTAAAACCCAAGGTATTGGTTCGGTTTTTATGTAGCAATGCTCAGATAAGCAGTAAGTCCATTGGGGATATAGATATTATGAAGAAATTTTCATTTGTCAATGTAAATAAGGATGTAGTTAGACCAATATTACAGCATTGTTCCGGCAAGATTCTTTCAGGGCGGAGGGCTACCATACAAATATCAAAGCCAAAGCATAGTCGAATATAGAAATTAGTAGATTTTTGAAGGATTTTTCCTAATCCTGTAGAACTATTTCCATAGTCGCAGATATTTCTAATACTATATACTATGGAAAGGATCTATTTTGGATATGAGTAGAAATGTTCATGCAGGTCATAGGCAGAGGGTAAAGGCAAGATACCTGTCCGAAGGATTGGATGCCTTTGAAGACCATCAGGTATTGGAATTATTGTTGTTTTATTCAGTACCCAGAAGGGATACTAATGAACTGGCTCATAGGATGATCAAGGAGTTTGGCTCTCTGGCAGGACTATTTGAAGCTGATGCAAAGGATATATCCAGAAGATGCGGTGTATCCGAACATACTGCCATATTGATATCCCTTATCCCATCCCTTTCAAGGAGATACTTTTTAGGCAAATGGGGAGAAAAGCCGGTTATCAATAGTTCCTCCAAGGCAGGGGAATATGCTGTTTCCCTCCTAGCCGGGAGGATATATGAGGTGTTCTATGTAATATGTTTAGACACCCAGAATCGGGTAAACTATGCTGATATGGTCCATGAAGGAACTATCAATGAAGCAGCAATCTATCCAAGGCTGATTGTGGAGACAGCTCTTAGACATCAGGCAAGTAGTGTGATATTGGCTCACAATCATCCGGGAGGAAGTGTTCGACCTTCGGTAGCAGATATTAACGTCACTAATAAAATCCTTGTGGCTCTTGAGAGCATTTCAATAAAGGTTTTGGATCATATTATTGTTGCAGGCGATAGGTATACCAGCTTCGCAGAGAGAGGCTTATTGACAAGTTAGCTATTATGACTAAAGCAGGTGTAATGTTTAGGCCTACAGGCTATATAATATAGTTTAATGGGCTATTTATAAAAGGGCTAACGATTAAAGGACTAAATAACCTTTTAGAAGGATTATAGTATTTGTTGGCACAAAGGTACATTCGGAGATTATGGTAATTTGGGAGGCAAAAGATGAAGGAGATAGTGTTAGCAGGAGGGTGTTTTTGGGGAGTAGAGGAGTATATGTCAAGGATCCCGGGAGTGGTGGCTACCAAGGTTGGGTATGCCAACGGAACCAAGGCACATCCAAGCTATGAGGATGTATGTACCGGAACAACAGGGCATGCAGAGGTATGCTATGTAAAATATGATGAAAACCTGCTTAGCCTTGAGGAGCTACTTGACAAGTTTTGGAGCGTTATTGATCCTACTATCTTGAATAGACAGGGCAACGATATAGGAAGCCAGTACCGAACTGGTATATATTATATGGATGCCCAGGATTTAGACACTATAAAGGACAGCTTAGACAGGGAGCAGGCCAAGTATTCAAAACCTATTCTAACGGAAGTGGAGCCTTTGACCTGCTTTTATGAAGCAGAGGAATACCACCAAAGATATCTCAAAAAGAATCCCAATGGCTATTGTCATATAAAGCTCTAATAGTTAATATATTAGGAGACGGCAGTGGGTTTTCATAGGTCAATAAGTTTATGCCTAATGCTAGATCAAAGGTTTGTACTGTTATAATATAATGGTACAAGGGTTTGTATGAAAATCTTGATCTGAGGGGGAGATTGTGTTGAAAATAGGACGTTTTACCCTTTTGCTTATTCTTATATTGGTAACAGCTGTGGCAATACTTCTAGCTGGATGTGTACCTGGTGATGGGCACAATACCGCTGATAAGCCAGCAGGCTTTTTCTGGGGAATTTGGCATGGTTGGATGGCCCCAATATCTCTATTAATAGGAATATTTGATAGTAAGATTCGGGTATACGAGATTTTTAATAATGGTTGGACTTATGATTTTGGTTTTTATATTGCCATTATAGGCGGATTTGGCAGTATATCTCTTGTTAGAAAAAAGAGTAAAAAATAAAAAAAGGAAGGAAGATAGCAAAATGGATAAAAATCTATTGTTACAATTAACGGAAGAAAATAGGGGTTCATTTGAATGGATGAACGAGTCTAGCTACACCCTTTTGCCTGAAGGTGGTATACGAATATATGCACCGGCAGAAACGGATTTTTTCTCCAATCCTGACGGGACTAGTAAACAGGAGTCAGCACCTTTTTTATATTTAAGTGTAAAGGGCGATTTTGTTATGAAGGCTCATGTTTCCCCTCCTTTCAAAAACAAGTGGGATGCCGCAGTCTTGATGATAAGGGAGGATAGCGACCGCTGGGCCAAATTGTGTTTCGAAGGTTCTGACTTTGGAACTCAAGCAATAGTAAGTGTTGTTACGGATAATGGTCTATCCGATGATGCCAATGGTGTAAACTACCACTGGCCTAGTGTGTGGCTTCAGATAGTAAGGAAGGGAAATCTTTTTGGCATGCATTATGGTCCTGACGGTAAAACTTGGAACATGGTGCGTTATTTTACCTTAGATGTTCCTGAGACAATTCAGGCAGGAATGGAAGCACAGTGTCCTGTGGGTCAAGGGCTTGATGTTGACTTTATGCACTTTAGTATGGAGCATCGAACTGTAGATGATGTACGAGCTGGTGTTTAATATAACGGAGGAAGATCATTGAGTCATATACATTATTCTGACATAGAGATCATATACGAAGACAATCATCTGTTAGTTGTAGAAAAGCCGGTAAATATACCGTCCCAGCAGGATAGGTCAGGGGATAAGGATATGTTGACACTTTTGAAGGAATACATAAAGGTGAAGTATGATAAGCCTGGTAATGTATATCTAGGCCTAGTTCACCGGCTGGACCGACCTGTAGGTGGGGTGATGGTTTTTGCCAAAACCTCTAAGGCAGCTTCTCGCCTATCTGAGCAAATACGAACTAGACAATTTGACAAAAAATATCTGGCGGTAATCCACGGGGTACCGCCAGTTAAATCTAAGAAGAATCTTGTCCACTACCTTATCAAAGATAGGCGTAGAAATATGGTAAGAGCTGTAGATAGCAGTGTAGAGGGGGCCCAGAAAGCCATATTGGATTATAAGCTTATTGGTCGATCATCGGGTTTATCTCTAGTTGAGATAGACCTTCATACTGGACGTCCCCATCAGATTCGGGTACAGTTTGCTGAAATTGGCCATCCATTATTTGGAGATCAAAAGTATGGGAGGCAGCTAAACCAGCCGGGGCAGCAGATTGCCCTTTGGTCTAGGGAGATTGGTCTAATACATCCTACATTAAAGGAAACTATGACCTTTTCCAGCTCCCCTCAGCAAATATATCCTTGGAACATCTTTGGATGCTAGAGCTTTCTCCATATATCTACTGCCCTCTTTATCCTATGAAGGCCTTCTTTAAGGGTACTGCGGGGACAAGCTATATTAATCCTAAGAAATCCTTGGCCTCCCGGACCGAAGTCCATTCCATTGTTTAAGCCTATCTTACCCTGGGCAGTCATAAATTTATGAAGGGCTTTTCCCTCCATATTAAGAGACCTGCAGTCCAGCCAAACGAGATAGGTGCCTTGGGGCTTTCTTACCTTAATCTCGGGAATATAGCTTTTGAAGTATTCCATACAATAGGAAAGATTGTCATCAAGGTAGCTAATCAAAGCATCCAACCATGGTTCCCCATGACTATAGGCCGCTTCCATGGCAACCATTCCAAAGACATTTATCATGCCTATTCCTATCCTACTAATGGTTTTCTCAAACTGCCTTCTAAGTCTGGGGTTGGGGATAATAGCTACCGAGGCCATAAGTCCGGGAATATTAAAGGTCTTGCTGGGTGCAATACAGGTAATGGAGTTTTCCTTCATATATTTTGAAACAGTAGCTATTGGTATATGGTCATGCCCTGGCAAAATTAAGTCCGAGTGAATATCATCTGACACCATCAATACGTCATATTTCTCACATAGGTTTGCTATTTTTTCAAGCTCATCCTTAGTCCATACTCTACCCACAGGATTGTGGGGACTACATAGTATCATCATCTTGGATCCTGAAGCCATTTTTTCTTCCAAGTCGTCAAAATCTATGGAGTAATATCCTTGATTCTCTAGCAGAGAATTCGGGGCCACTACTCTGTCGTGCCCCTTAATTGCCGAGAAAAAAGGAGGATAGACAGGAACTTGAATGACTACAGAGTCACCAGGCTGGGTAAAGGATATGGTAGCCAAGTTTAACGAAGTCACCACACCGGGGGAGTAAACAAGCCATTCTTTTTTTATATCCCATCCATGCTTTTTCTTCATCCATCCAATAATCGATTCATGGAGGGATTCAGGTTGGCTAGTATAGCCAAAAATTCCATGCTTATTGCGTTTCTCAATGCTGTCTAAAATAGCCTTTGGGCAGGTAAAATCCATATCTGCTACCCACATGGGCAGGACGTCATCTAGACCAAAGGTTTTATGCAGCTTGTCCCATTTAATGCTATGGGTATTACTACGATTCACGGGCTTATCGAAGTTATAACTCATCAAAAACCACCGCCATAAGATTATTTTGTTAATATTCTACTATTTCCTTTAGCCTTGTGCAAATTAGCTAATTAAGCCTTATTAACACATTAACTTATTTTCCAGGGAAGACAAGCAGCCCCAGTCAAACTAGCCAAGTCAATGGTTCCTTCCCTTGATGCCTTAGAGCTGGGAGCAGACTGTTTACCATGGCATTAATCTAGCGGGAAGGACTAAATTGGATATTAAAATTATGAAAAGGGCTGTTGGTTATATAACCAACAGCCTAAAACCTATCTTATCAAATTAGACTTCCGTTTCAAAGAATTTGGAAACACACTTTACGATCATTGCCACACCAGTGAAATAAGTTTATGGAATGAAATCTATATGGCTCGAAGCTTGATTACACCAGCTATTTTAGATAGCTGATTCAAGATTTCATCCTTGACCTTGGTTTCCAGGTCAATGATTGTATAGGCATAGTTGCCCTTGCTCTTGTTTATCATGTTGTTGATATTTATATGCTCAGTGGCTAGGCATGAAGCTATTTGGCCAACCATATTAGGAACATTTTTATGAGCTATAGTTATTCTTTGGGCTGTATCAGGGGAAGGGGGAAGCTCACATTCGGGAAAGTTGACAGAATTTCGGATATTCCCGAATTCCAGATAATTCCTAAGCTCGCTAACGGCCATATAGGCGCAGTTCTCCTCGGATTCAGGGGTGGAGGCACCAAGATGGGGGATTGCAATAACATTTTCTATCCCTAAGAGCTCTTGGTTGGGAAAATCAGTGACATATTTGCTAACCTGTCCATCTTCCAGAGCCTTTACTAGATCTTGGTCATTTACAAGTTGTCCACGAGAGAAATTAAGGAGTCGGACGCCTCTCTTCATTTTAGATATGGCTTCCTCATTTATCATATCCCTAGTTTGCTCCACCAAGGGAACATGGATAGAAATATAATCTGAGTCAGCTAAAAGTTCATCCAAAGTTTCAGCCCTATGTATACCTCTTGATAGTTTCCATGCCGATCGAACTGAGATGAAAGGATCATAGCCCGTAACCTCCATGCCTATAGCATGGGCATCGTTGGCTACCATAACCCCAATAGCACCCAATCCTATGACACCTAGTTTTTTACCCTTTATTTCAGGACCTGCGAAGTTGGATTTCTTCTTTTCCACCAGGGCTGTTACATTTGCTCCATTGTCTTTAAGGGAATTAACCCAGTGGATGCCTTCGATAACCCTTCTGGAGGATAGGAGTATTCCCGTTAGGACCAATTCCTTTACAGCATTGGCGTTAGCCCCGGGGGTATTAAATACCACTATACCCTTTTCAGCATACTTATCGATAGGGATGTTGTTTACCCCAGCTCCTGCCCGGGCCACGGCCAACAAAGAATCGGGCACATCCATATCATGCATGTTATAGCTTCGCAGCAGAATCCCGTGAGGATCGCCTATGTCCGCTGATACTTCATATAGATTTTCAGGAAGAAGGTTTAGTCCCTTCTCTGATATATTGTTGAAAACTTTTATTTTATACATATCCATCCTCTTTCTATACTTTCACTACTTGTTCTCGAGTTCAAAATCTTTCATAAAGTCTACCAAAGCTTTTACGCCTTCTATGGGCATTGCATTGTAGATACTAACTCTAATACCTCCCACGGATCTATGGCCTTTCAAGTTGGTCAATCCCGCTTGGCTTGCTTCCTTGACAAATTTGGCTGTTAAATCTTCATTGGGCAGTGTAAAGGTTACATTCATTATGGATCGATCTTTGGGGTTAGCGGTCCCTTTATACAGGCTTGAATTATCAATGAAGTCATAGAGGCTATTTGCTTTTTCAATATTAATTTTCTCTATTTCAGTAATTCCGCCTAGTTCCTTTAGCCATTCAAAAACCAGCTTGGCCATATAGATACTGAAGGTAGTAGGGGTATTGTACATGGAATTCTTGTCAGATTGAACCTTATAGTCCAGCATGACAGGAGTAATATCCATGGCTTTTCCTATCAAATCTTCCCGCACTATGACAACAGTTAGCCCTGAGGGAGCCATGTTCTTTTGTGCACCTGCATATATGAGGCCAAATTTTGATACATCGTAAACTTGGGAAAGTATGTTTGACGACATATCCGCTACTAGAGGAATATCTCCTGTATCGGGTAGCTTGCTATACTTGGTTCCATAGATGGTGTTATTGGTGGTTATGTGAAAATAATCCGCATCAGGGCTGATTTTCATCTTGTCAACATCTGGTATATAGCTAAAGTTCTTGTCCTCCGAAGAGGCGGCATGGTTAACTATGCCATAGCGCTTGGCTTCTTGAGCTGCTTTTTCAGCAAAGGAACCTGTGATAGCATAATCTGCTTTTTTGTATTTGCTCAATAAGTTCAGGGGTACCGCAGAAAATTGGGTGGTTGCTCCGCCTTGTAGAAATAGAACCTTATAATTTTGTGGTATATCCATTAATTCAATAAGTAGTTGCTGGGCACAATCAAAGATCCCTTGAAATAATTGTGAACGGTGGCTTAGTTCCATAACTGACATACCAGTGCCTTGGTAATCCAACAGCTCTTTTTGTGCTTTTTCTAGTACAGGTAAAGGGAGCATAGATGGGCCTGGCGAAAAATTATACACTCGTTTCATAAAGATCCTCCTATAAACACTTATAATTTTTAAGAATGCGTGATGAAAAGTAATTGACTAGAGTAAACTGCATCCTTATAATCAATCCAATTCGATAATATAACATAAATATAGCATAAATTAGAACCAAATACTTAATCGGCTAAATATATAAGAACATTATACTATATATCTTATCAAAGTAAAATACTAAATCGCTATAATAGATCAAATAGATTAATAATTGATTAGAATAATGTATAGATATGCAGTCAGTTGTATTGCTTGTATAGAATGACCAATATTATAATGAAGTGAATAATCAAGATAAGTAATAGGGATAGAAAGAGCAACAGGGTATTGAATCCTCTGTTGCTCCTTGTATAATTATGGTCTATGGTAGTTTACTCTTGATGCCAATAAGTATTATTAAAACACTGATCTTAACTGGATTTTATTTCCGTCCATATTCTATCATAAATCTGTAGGGTATCGCTTAGATCCTCAAAGACCTCGCAGTTCTCTATTTCTGCATCACTGGGATATGCAGTACTATCCTCTATGAGTTCCTGATCCAGCATTCCCATAGTTTCTTTATTGGGGGTAGAATAGCCTATATAGTCAGTGTTTCGGAAAGCGACCTCTGGCTCGGATAGGTAATTAATAAACATCTCGGCTTCCTTTTTGTGTTTACTACTCTTGGGAATTACAGCTGAATCAAACCACAGGTTGCTACCTTCTTTGGGTATAACATATTCCAAATCTGGATTCTCCCATTTCATGGCCACAGCATCTCCAGACCAAACTACGGCTAGTGCTGCTTCCCCGCCCACCATCTTATCCTTTACCTCATCGCCGACGTAGGCCAAGACTAGGGGTTTTTGTTCTATTAGCTTTTGCTTGGCCTCTTCTAGCTGATCTTCTTCCTTGGTATTCATGGAATAGCCTAGCATCTTGAGGGTAATGCCTATAGAATCTCGCTGGCTATCAAGCATGAGGATTTGCTTTGAGTATTTTTCATTCCATAAGATTTCCCAGCTATCTACAGGATCATCTACCATTGTCTTGTTATAGACGATGCCAAGAGTACCCCATAAATAGGGAACGGAATACTCATTATTTGAATCAAAGGGCAGATTCTTAAATTTATCATCAATATACTTATAGTTAGGTATATTGTTCATGTCGATTGTATGGAGCATATCTTCATTAATCATCCTGCTGATCATATAATCAGAAGGAAATGCCACATCATAACTGTTTCCTCCAGACTTAAGGCTTACATACATATCTTCATTTGTAGCGAAAGTACTGTATATAACCTTTATATTATACTCTTTTTCAAAGTCCGCTATGATACTGGTATCCATGTAATCACCCCAGTTAAAAACCTTGAGGGTTACTCGATCCGATTGTCCGCAAGCAGTGAGCAATAGGACCAAAAGAGTGGATACTATCACTAGCAAGGATAACTTAGCATTAAGTTTTTGTTTCATATAACATTCTCCTTCCCGGAATTGTTTGCAGTCCTTTTATTGACGATGATTAGCAATAAGAGGACTGTGATGAACATAAGAGTAGATAAAGCATTGATGGTTGGATTTATACCTCGCCTTGCCATAGAATGAATAACTATGGATAGGTTAGATACCCCTGCTCCTGTAGTGAAGTAGCTGATGACAAAGTCATCTATGGACAGGGTAAAGGCGAAAATCAAGCCAGTAATTACCCCTGGCATTATCTCAGGCAGGATCACCTTTCTAAAAGCATAGAAGGGGGTGGCACCTAGATCCAATGCTGCCTCATAGAGATGTTGATTCATCTGCTTGAGTTTGGGCATTATAGAGAATATGACGTAGGGTATATTAAAGGTTATGTGGGCTATCAAAAGGGATATAAATCCTCTTTCCATATTAACAAAAACAAAGAGTATCATAAGGGATATACCCGTTACAATATCGGGATTTAGCATGGGCAAGTAGGTAATATTTATGACCAAGCCCTTGCCAAACCTATTCATATTATGAATCCCCAAAGCTGCTACCATCCCAATTGCCGTAGCTATAAGGGCAGACAATATTGCGATAACAATTGTGTAGTAGAGGGCCGACATAATTTCTCTATCCCTAAACAACTCAGCGTACCATCTCAAAGTAAAGCCGCCCCAGTTACCTCTAGACTTTGAATCATTAAAGGAAAAAACCATTAATATGAGTATGGGAGCATATAAAAAAAGAAAAATTAAACCGAGATAGAATCTCTTTAGAAAGCGCATCAAAACAATCCCCCTCCTTCTCTTTCCTTTTCATATCTAGACATTATTGCCATGCTAAATAGAATTAATATCATCATGACAATAGATAGTGCTGACCCAAAGCCCCATTCTCCTGTATATACAAACTGCTGCTCTATTAGGTTACCTATAAGGGTAAACTGTCCGCCACCTAAGAGTCTTGATATGACGAAGGTGGTCACTGCGGGCATATACACCATGGTAATGCCAGATACAATCCCTGGCAAGCTGAGAGGTAGGATGATCTTCCCAAAGATTGTTTTGGAGTCAGCCCCTAAGTCCTCTGCAGCTTCTATGATACTTTTATCAATTTTTATAAGCACAGAGTAGATAGGGAGAACCATAAAGGGAAGAAAATTATAAACCATACCCAGCACTACAGCTCCTTGATTGTAAAGTAGCTCCATCTTAGGCAAGCCAAAAAAGGAAATAAATGTGTTAATCACTCCATTTTTTTCAAGGAGTGTCAGCCATGCGTAGGTTCTAAGCAAAAAGTTCATCCACATAGGGATAACTACTAATAATACTAACACCCTTTTATGCCTATATTCTTTACTTGCCAGAATCAAGGATAGGGGATAACCCAATAGCAGGCATATGACAGTACATATCAAAGCTAAGTATAGAGACCTTAATAAGACCATTATATATATAGGCTCAAAGAACCTTTTAAAGTGATCCAGTGTAAAGACTATGCCCTGATCTGTTGTTTTGGTGAAGCCATAGAATACTATTAGCAGAAGAGGTACCAGGATAAAGATTATCATCCACACTAGATAAGGATAGGCAATCATACTTTTTTTCATAACTATTTCACCCTCATCTTCTTCATAATATGAATATCATCAGGGAGAATATTAATTCCTACAACTGTATCTTCAGGCTCCATAAGGGTACTATGAACTATCCATCTAACACCATTGGATTCCACCATCATTTCATAGTGAACTCCTTTGAAGATGACGGATACTACTCTACCTTCAAGCATACCTTGGCCCCTAGACACCAATTTAATATCCTCGGGACGAACCACCACATCCACCTCTTCATTAGGAGCAAAACCCCTATCCAAGCATTTGAATCTATGTCCTGCAAAGTCTACTAAATAATCCTCTATCATAGCTCCATCTACGATATTGCTTTCACCAATAAAATCAGCAACAAAAGCATTTTTAGGCTCGTTATAAATATCGATAGGGCTACCAATTTGCTGTATAATCCCATCGTTCATAACTACGATAGTATCGGACATGGTCAGTGCTTCTTCCTGATCATGGGTTACATATACAAAGGTGATGCCCAGCTTTTGCTGGATATTCTTAAGCTCTATCTGCATACCTTTGCGCAGCTTCAAATCCAAGGCTCCTAGAGGCTCATCTAAAAGAAGAACATCCGGCTCGTTTACTAGGGCTCTGGCAATAGCCACCCGTTGTTGCTGACCTCCACTCAGAGACTCCACAGAGCGATTCTCAAAACCCCGCATATTTACCAGGTTAAGCATATTTTTTACTTTCTCTTCAACAAGCTCTTTATCCATTTTTCTTATCTTAAGCCCGAAGGCGATATTATCAAAAACATCCATATGAGGGAAAAGAGCATATTTTTGGAATACAGTATTGAGTTTCCTTTTGTAAGGAGGCAAATGGGTAATATCTTCTCCTTCAAATAAAACTTTACCCCTAGTGGGCTCTTCAAATCCACCGATGATCCTAAGGGTGGTAGTTTTACCACAACCGCTAGGGCCAAGTAGTGTCAAAAACTCATTCCGCCTTATATTAAGGTTTATGTTTTCCAACACAGGAGTGTCGTCAAAAGTTTTTGATATATCTATAAGATTGATGATTTCATAGGACATTTTTATACCCCCTGATCCTTTAATGCCTGCTCAGCGTAATTTTCATGTACTGCTTAAAGCGAATTTAAATATAGATTTAATTAAAACAGAGTAATTAAGGGACATCTTATCTATATAACACTTAAACATATAAAGGGTTTACTAATCAAGAAGTTAAAAACTAGGTGGCGACGATACCCACAGCACGGTAGCTGTATATTTAGATTCATTTGATATAAAATGAACCAATGATGGCTTAAAATAAAAACTCTCACCTTTCTTAACTTTAAGCTTTTGATTCCCTAGATGCAGAAATATTGTGCCAGATATAATGTAACCAAACTCCTCGCCGTCGTGGGGATCATCAAGTTCAGAAGCACCCCCCGGCTGTATTTGCATCAAAATAGGCTCCATACTATTCTTTTGGGAGTTAGGTACTATCCATTGTATAGCATGCCCAAGTTCCTTATCTTCTTGAATGAATATATCACTTTTATGAAAAACAATCTTTTCGTCATCGTTTTCACTAAAGAAGTCTTTCAAGTTGCTACCTAAACACTCCAAAATATCAATAAGTGTAGCTATAGATGGAGAGGTTAGATCCCGCTCTACCTGGGAAATAAAACCCTTAGATAGTTCACAGCGATTTGCTAATTCCTGCTGGGTAAGGCCATTCTTTATCCTAAGATGCTTAATTTTTTCTCCGATATTCATAGTTACACTCCTTTAGACAGAGTTTTGGACGACTAAACTTTTTGTTTACACCTGCTAAACAAAAGTTCAATATAGTTTTAACATAATAATTTCTAATTGTCAATAATTAAATTGCTTTTTTACAAACAAAAAATATTGTCAGTTACAGCCAATAATATAATGCAGTAACAGCCAGGGAAATCTTGCAAAAAAGTTGAAAAGCTATAAGAAATAATATAATATATAGGAAGAAATCCGTTACATATACCAGTCTTAGAGTTTTTTTAAACCTTGTCACAAATAGGATGTAATCCATTACCTAGGAGGGTCAATGATAAGCATGCAAGATGTAGCTAAGGCAGCTAGTGTATCTGAGCTACTGTATCGAAGATTCTCAATAAACATCCTTATGTTAGTAACAAGACTAGAGAAAAGCACAAATGACTATCGAGCGCCTAAATTATCAGCCAAATCTATTGGGGAGAAATTTGAGAAGATCAGAGACTAGAATGATATTGGTATTACTATAGGACATATCTAATTCTTTTTATTCTAAAGCAGTTATGGGTATATAGGGGTCGGAGGGCTGCGAAAACTCCTATCTATGGGGAATAGGCCTTAGTAGGTCGGCATGAAGCCGTCAATAGGCTATTGTTTTTGGAAATTGCTTACCTTTCACGGCTAGGGACGTGATTGGTCAGCGGTTATATATAAATATAATTAATGGGGGGAATGGAAATGGCAGCACAAAAGAAGGATCCTAAGGTAAGAGTAGCAATAATTGGATGTGGAGGCATTGCAAATGGTAAGCATATGCCAAGTTTATCCCAGTTGGAAGCTGTGGAGATGGTTGCTTTTTGCGATATAGACCAGGCAAGGGCAGAAAAAGCTGCAAAAGAATATGGTGCTCATGATGCAAAAGTCTATACTGATTATAGGGAGTTATTAGAAGATAAGAGTATAGATGTAGTTCATGTATGTACCCCAAATAAATCTCATGCGGATATAAGTGTTGCTGCACTTGACTCTGGCAAGCACGTCATGTGCGAAAAGCCCATGGCCAAAACAGCTGCAGATGCCAGAAGGATGCTGGAAGCAGCAAGACGGTCTGGTAGAAAACTTACCATTGCTTATCAGAATAGATTCCGTGCTGATTCGGAGTACCTCAAAGCTGCATGTCGTAGAGGAGATTTAGGGGAAATATATTTTGCTAAGGCCCACGCTATTCGCAGAAGGGCTGTTCCCACATGGGGGGTATTTTTAAATGAGGAGGAGCAGGGAGGAGGCCCCCTTATCGATATTGGGACCCATGCTCTTGATCTGACCCTATGGATGATTGACAATTACAAGCCCAAGACAGTAGTAGGGACTACCTATCGTAAACTGGCGGACCAGAGAAATACTGCTAATGCATGGGGAGATTGGGATCCTGAAGGGTTCACCGTAGAGGATTCGGCATTTGGATTTGTAGTAATGGAGAACGGTACAACCATAATTCTAGAATCCAGCTGGGCACTCAATACTTTAGAGGTAGGCGAGGCTCAAACAACCCTATGTGGAACCAAGGCCGGTGCAGATATGAAGGATGGATTACGAATCAATGGAGTTGACCTGAACAAGATGTATGTCAAGAAGCCCTCCCTAGCTACAGATGGAGTTGACTTTTATGAAGGGCACTCTGAAGATCCTGGCTACAAAGAAGCAAAATCTTGGATTGATGCCATAATCAATAATAGGGATCCCATTGTAATGCCGGAGCAGGCGTTAGCTGTAACTGAGATCTTAGAAGCCATCTATGAATCTTCAAGGACAGGGAAGCCGGTAATATTTTAATCAAAAATATAAACCATTAGCCTTAAAAATAAAATATTAGAAAGGTGGCAAACCATGAAACTAGGTGTAATGACTGTTTTGTTTGGTGATAGGAGCGTTGAGGAAACATTTAAGTATCTTAGCGAATTAGATGTCCAAGCAGTAGAACTAGGTACTGGCGGTTATCCGGGGAAGGCTCATGCCAATCCTGACGAGCTATTGCTAGACGATAGTAAGCTCCAGGAGCTTAAGGATCTGGTGAAAAAATACAAGCTGGAAATTAGTTCCCTTAGCTGCCATGGGAACCCTGTCCATCCTCAAAAGGAGATTGCAGATGGATTTCATCAAGATTTTGAAAAAACTGTCCGCTTGGCAGAGAAGTTGGGAGTTACCAGAGTAAATACCTTTTCGGGATGTCCCGGAGACAGTCCAGGTTCCATGTATCCCAACTGGGTTACTTGCCCATGGCCGGATGACTTTTTGAAAATATTAGAGTATCAATGGAATGAGGTGTTAATTCCCTATTGGGAGAAGGCTGCCAGCTTTGCCAAGAATCACGGGGTAGATAAAATATGTCTGGAGATGCACCCCGGATTTGCAGTCTATAACCCAGAAACTCTATTAAAACTCAGATCAGCTGTAGGGGATGCTATCGGGGCCAATTTTGATCCTAGCCATTTGTTCTGGCAAGGGATTGATCCAGTGGCAGCTATCCGAGAATTAAAGGACGCTATTTACCACTTCCATGCTAAAGATACCAAGATTGATTCTATTAATACTTCCGTTAATGGGGTGTTAGACACTAAACACTATGGTGATGAGATTAATAGATCTTGGATTTTCCGATCCGTTGGCTATGGAAACAGCTATAAGCTTTGGAAGGATATAGTGAGTACATTGAGAATGGTAGGCTATGATTATGTACTAAGCATTGAGCATGAGGACAGTCTAATGACCCCTACGGAGGGGCTGCAGAAGGCTATAGCTTTCTTAAAGGAAGTAATGGTATTTGAAGAGAAAGGCGAGATGTGGTGGGCATAGTCTGCTAATTGATAGCAAGCCAAGAGGGAAGGCAATATCTTTTCGTCTTCCCTTTTATTCTTCCAATTAAGATAATATAGGATGATGGAATGAAATTTTGAGGAATGATAATGAAGATGAGTTTTAAAGAAAGGGATCTATATGATCCCATATATGAATACCTTACTAATCAGGGTTACCTTGTTAGGGGAGAGGTCAAGGACTGCGATCTTGTAGCTATTAAAGGGAATGAGCTAGTTATTGTTGAACTGAAGAAGAATTTTAGTGTAGATTTGATGATCCAGGCTACGGATAGGCAGAGGATAAGTAGTGGTGTTTATGTAGCATTACCTAGACCTAAGGCCAGTCTCAGATCAGCAAAATGGAGAGGAATTAGACGTTTGTTAAGACGTTTAGAAATTGGATTGATTTTTGTCACCCTAAACTTATCCAACCCAAGAGTTGAGCTAGTCTTTCATCCGGCTCCATATAATCCGAGAAAAAATAGCAAGGCCAGAGAGGGCATAATAAAGGAAGTACAGGGACGCTATAAGGATTCCAACAAAGGGGGAAGCAGCAGGAAAAAGATAATGACCGCTTATAGGGAAAATGCAATCTTTATTGCCTGTTGTTTGGAAAAGGAAGGTGTCCTCTCAGCAACAGAACTGAAGGGATTAGGTACAGGTGACAAAACCTACTCTATCTTATATAAGAATTATTATGGCTGGTTCGACAAGGTGGCAAGGGGCCAATACACTTTAAGTCATCAGGGGAGATTGGCTTTAGAGGAATACTCCGATATAGCCCATCATTATCGGCAAAAGCTTAATGACGGAGCCTCTTAACTATAGCTTAAGCTTCATATCCCCATATTGAATCCAACCCTTTATTCTCATTAATTCGGAAAACACAAGGGTTAAAAGGGCGGGAAGAATAAAGTGCATTAATAATATCTCTACTAGAATAAGCCAAGATGGTATGGTTCCTTCCATTGCAGTCCAAGTTGCAAACTGTCCTACCAATCCACTGGTCCCCATACCAGCACCTATAGGGGTACCCTCCAATTTTAGAATAGTAGTGGAGATAGGGCCTAGGATGGCACTGGCCAGGGTAGGTGGAATCCAAATTTGAGGTTTTTTGATTATGTTTGGGACCTGAAGCATGGAAGTACCCAATCCCTGAGCAATCAAGCCCTCTACTTTATTCTCTCGATAACTAGCTACTGCGAAGCCTATCATTTGAGTAGAGCAACCAACGGTGGCAGCGCCTGCTGCCAACCCCGACATCTGCATTGAGATGGCTAAGGCAGCACTGCTTATAGGTGCCGTCAAAATCATGCCCATGGAGGAAGAAACCAAGATACCCATGGGAAGGGGGTGGAGGGTGGTTGTAGTATTTATAAGATAGCCTAGCCATACCATAAAACTGGAGATATAAGGCCCTACAAAACTTCCTGTAAGTCCTCCGGCTATAATTGTGACGGAAGGGACTATTACTATATCCACCTTGGACTTACCTGCAACCAGGCTGCCAAGTTCTGCTCCAACCAGTGCAGCTATAAAGGCACCTACGGGTCCTGCATTCATATAAGTGTATCCCAATGCTCCTGTGGCTGCTGATGAGAATAAAACCAAGGGTTGGGCTCTTAAACCATGGGCAACAGCCACTCCAATAGCGGCTCCTACCACAGGAGACTCAGCAGAAAGAATGTCAGAAAAGCCCTTGATAAAGCCAAGACCGGGCAGCCTAGAAAGCTGTGAAAGAATTAGGCCAACAATAAGTGAGGAGAAAAGTCCTAAAGCCATGGCACTAAAAGCATCAAGAGCATAACGCTTAATGCCTTTTTTAATAATCCGTTTAATATTGTCCATACAAGCACATCCTTACTAAGATTGAACTGTTCTAGCCTGTTTTATAGGGCATATCCATATTATAACATCAATTAATACGGGAGGGCAATAAAAGCATAAGGTTTCTAAATCATTACGTAGTTGTTAGAGAGATGTAATGATTTTATTGTGTGGACAACAATCCAGCTGTTTAACTATAAGGAGAGGAGGGCGATGACATGAAATTATTGAAATTACTACTAGTTTTTATTCTTATACTTAGTTTGACTGCTTGTTTAAGTTTGCCTCTCGGTAGCTGGCCGTCCTATAAAGATGAGAATGAAACAGGGCAAAATCATGAAGTCCAAAACAACGGAGAAGCTGAAGACTATATAGACGGACATGACCATAAGGGAGAGGCCATAGATAAAAATAGTAGCCTAGATCGGGAAGTCGATCAAGAAGAGGAAAACCTTATAGTCAATAAAGATGATGATATAGATAGAGATTATGATGTAGGATTGGAAGAAATAGAAGAAAAAGAAGAGCTGGAAGAAGAGGAAGACAAGGACTTTGAGGGAAAAGAAGAGCCAAGTCAAGGACTTGAGCTAGTTCAGGTCTTTAATACTCAACTACCCGAAAACTCATCTTTGGATCTTATATATGATAATTATCCTATGGAATATGATTACCTTTTAATGTTGAAGAGTGCAAATATTCGTGAACTGCCCACATTAGATGGAATGATTATTAAAAAAATAGGAGCCATGGAGAGGATTGCCTTAATTGCTGAAGTCAAAGGCGACCATTTGGAGCAGTGGAATAATGATTCATGGTATCAGGTGGAATGGGAGGAAAATAGCGAGACTAAAACCGGCTTCATTTTTTCTAGTTTGGCTGAGGTGAGACAATTTCAATTTGATAAGATGGTAGAGGCTATAGAGCAATTGGAGCATTCAGCCTCATACGGTGAGCTGGCCCATATAAGTAATTACAAGAATGTAAATGGTGCTCCCTCTAAAATAGTGGGTCAAACCTGGGATGAATTTGGCTACAGAAGAAGCCAAAGTGCTGCAGGATATGAGGAACCCAATACATCTTCCAAATTCAGATATATTCCCGATGGTATGCTGATACAGGTACTGGAAGAAGAAAATGGCTTTACCAAGGTGCAAGTGGTAGGTTTTGAAGGGGAATACTGGGTGATGGATAAGTACATAAATAGCAAAAATACTTTAACAAAGCCCAATAAAGTAATAATTGTAGATCGGAAAAATCAAAATCAGGGGATCTTTGAACAAATCAATGGGCAATGGACATTGGTTTCATACGGTCTTTCCACAACCGGTAAAAATGGGCCCTATTCCCTTGAGACTCCCCTAGGATATTATATGGCGATTGAGAAAAGAGATAAGTTCTTGTATTTTAAGGATGGAACTAATCAAATAGCTGGCTATGCTCCCTATGCAATACGTTTTTCCGGAGGCGGCTATATACATGGTGTTCCCGTTGATTACAGAATAGAGGACGGCAGAAGAATAGACCCAGGCAAGCGGGAATATCTTCACACCATAGGTACAATACCTCGGTCCCATATGTGTGTGAGAAATTATACTAGCCACGCTGAGTTTTTACATGGGTGGGCGGATATAGGAGAAACAGCCCTTATTGTAATTGAATAAATCGTCATGGGCTTTATGGTAAAGTTTGATATAATTGATGTTAATAGATCATTAGGTAAAATAATCTAAAGAGGTGATCTCATGAAGAAGGATAGGTTAAATATTGGGTTGGTAGGATATAAGTTTATGGGAAAGGCTCATAGCAATGCCTTTCGCAAGATTTCCATGTTTTTTAATCCAAGCATGAAGGTTAGTATGAAGGCCATCTGTGGGCGAGATGAGACATGGGTCAAGGAAGCTGCCGAGAAATTTGGCTGGGAAGGCTACGAGACTTCTTGGGAAGACTTGATTAAGCGGGAGGATATTGACGCTATAGACATTACTGCTCCTAATAACTACCACAAAGAAATAGCTATAGCAGCTGCTAAAGCCGGAAAGCATGTTTTCTGCGAGAAACCACTTGCCTTGAATCTTACGGATGCAAGAGAGATGCTATCAGCTGTAGAAGAAGCCAATGTTAAGCATCAGATAGGGTTTAACTATCGCTTTGCACCAGCTATTAAATTGGCTAAAAAGCTCATTGATGAGGGCAAGATAGGTACAATTTATCATTTCAGAGCCTCTTATCTTCAAGATTTTATAATTGATCCTAGTTTCCCTCTAGTATGGAGATTGGACAAGGATGTGGCAGGTTCTGGAGCTCATGGAGATTTAGGTGCCCATATTATTGATTTAGCGCGCTTCCTAGTAGGGGATTTTTATGAAGTAATAGGTATGAGCGAGACCTTCATAAAGGAACGACCTATTGTTGAGAAGATGACCGGACTTAGTGGAGAGGCTCTAGCGGATGCCCAGATGGGGAAGGTGACAGTAGATGATGCCACTTTATTCTTAGCTAGATTCAAAAATGGAGCTTTAGGCTCCTTTGAAGCTACCCGTTTTGCTGCAGGTCATAAGAATGATATGTCCTTTGAGATCAATGGTAGCAAAGGTAGCATAAAGTTTGAATTTGAGCGAATGAATGAGCTCCAGTACTTTTCATCAGCTGATGAAGAGGGAACTCAGGGTTTTAGATTAATTCAGGTAACGGAACCCGTTCATCCCTATGTAGAAGCTTGGTGGCCTCCAGGCCATGTAATAGGCTATGAGCATACCTTTGTCCATCAACTATATGAGTTTGTAGAGGCAATCGCAAAGGATAAGCTAGCCAGCCCAGACTTCAGTGATGGAGTGAAATGCTCTCAAGTACTTGAGGCAGTGAATTTATCTATAGAACGACGGCAATGGATAGAAGTAGATAGTCTGTAATAAGATATACAATGCACTGAGAAGCCCCTTAAAATCTCTTATGAGGTTTTAAGGATTTTCCCCTAATAGTTCATGGGGATATGGTTAGTGGAGCAGTATACCCTTGCTAGATACAATATTTGATTAGATCAATAATCAAACTATTAAGGATTAGAATAGATGAATACTAGGAGTATTTTAAGTGGGGGATTAAGATGAAAACTAAAGCCGTTAGGCTATACGGAAAAAAAGATCTGCGACTTGAGGAGTTTGAATTACCAGCTATTAAAGACCATGAAATTCTCGCAAAAGTAGTATCCGATAGTATTTGCATGTCTTCGTACAAGGCGGCTATACAAGGAGCTGATCACAAGAGGATACCCAAAGATGTAGATCAGAATCCGGTTATTATAGGACATGAACTATGTGGGGTGATCTTGGAGGTTGGGAGGAAGTGGGAGGATAAGTTTAAGCCTGGTCAGAAATTCACCATCCAACCGGCTTTGAACTATAAAGGCAGTCTAGATGCACCAGGATACTCCTATCCCTATATAGGCGGTTCAGCTACTCATATTATAATACCTAATGAAGTTATGGAGACAGGATCCCTGTTAGAATATAGTGGAGAGGCATATTTCTATGGCTCCCTAGCCGAACCCATGTCCTGTATCCTAGGAGCATTTCATGCAAACTACCATACCGTGCCGGGTGAGTACCATCACAATATGGGTATAGTAGAAGGTGGCAATATGGCTATATTGGCTGGTTTAGGGCCTATGGGGCTGGGTGCTATTGATTATGCCATTAATTGCAACAGAAGACCCAGGATTTTGGTAGTCACCGATATTGATGAGGCAAGGCTTTATAGAGCAAGGCAGCTTATTACAGTAGAGAAAGCTACAAAAAATGGTGTTGAACTCCATTATGTCAACACCGGTAAACTGGAAGATCCTATAGCAAAGCTCATGTCCTTTACTCAAGGCAAAGGCTATGATGATGTCTTTATATTTGCTCCTGTTAAGGAGTTAATCGAGCAGGGTGATAGGATTTTAGGCAGAGATGGATGCCTTAATTTCTTTGCAGGACCAACAGATCAAAATTTTAGGGGCAATTTCAATTTTTATAATGTGCATTATGCTTCTACCCATGTAGTAGGAACCAGTGGTGGAAATATGGATGACCTCAAGGAATCCTTAGACATGATGTCGAGGGGGCTTATTGATCCTTCCACTATGATTACCCACATTGGAGGACTAAACAGTGTGGTAGATACAACTTTAAACTTACCCAATATTCCAGGCGGCAAGAAACTCATATATACAAATATTGATTTGGAGCTTACACCTATAGATGAATTCAACAAAAAGGGGAAGAAGGATTCACGTTTTACACGACTAGCTAAAATTGTTGAAGAAAACAAAGGCCTTTGGTGTGCTGAAGCTGAAAAGTATCTACTGAACAACTTCCAATAATGAGCATCATCTGCTTTTAAACAAGAGAGGAAGAGCAGGAACCATAAAATTGACATGGTTAGGCCTGTTTGATAAAATACATCTAATAAAAACTGGCATACCAACAAGAAACATACAGCTAAATCTAAAGGAACTGGCTATAATCTTGAGAATTTTAGTTTTGTTAGCTAAGTAGGAGGATTTTGTCATGAAATACGATTTAATTGTTATAGGCGGAGGACCGGCAGGATATTTAGGAGCCCAACGGGCGGCCAATGAGGGGCTGAAAACACTCTTGATTGAGGGAAGGAGAGTTGGAGGCGTCTGTCTTAATGAAGGTTGTATACCTTCTAAGACACTACTCCATTCTGCTAAAATATACGATTATGCCAGATTCAGTGAAAAATATGGCATAACTGCCAAAGAAGTAGAATATGATCATGGAAAGGTTATAAAGCGTAAGAATAAGGTTGTGAGAATTCTAGTAGCTGGGGTAAAGTCCCAGCTAAAAGCTGCTAAAGTAAGTCTAGTAGAGGGGTATGCTAGCATCAAAGGTAAAATTCCTGGCGGATATCTAGTCGGAGTAAATGATGATGTTTATAAAGCTAGCAGACTATTGATTGCTACTGGCTCTACACCTATAATTCCTCCCATGCCCGGGGCAAAAGAGGGAATGAAAGAAGGGCGAGTACTGACCAATCGGGAGATCCTTGACCTCAACCAGATTCCACAATCCCTTGTCATTGTAGGCGGAGGAGTTATTGGATTAGAGATGGCCTCCTATTATAACTCCGTTGGTAGCAAAGTTACTGTTATAGAGATGCTAGATCGCATTGGAGGGGCAACGGATAGGGATATATCCACAATACTCCTTAAAAAGTATCAATCAAGGGGCATAGATTTTAAATTAGAAGCCAAGGTGGTTACCATAGATGGAGATAAGGTTATCTATGAGCATGGGGGACAAGAAGTTGCAGTGGAAGCAGATAAAGTGTTGATGAGTGTAGGAAGAAAACCAGTCACAGAAGGAATAGGTCTAGAGACCATAGGGGTAGAAGTAGAGAATGGTGCAATTAAAACCGATGAAAGAGGACTTACCAATATTCCTAATGTTTATGCCGCGGGAGATGTCAATGGCATTTCCCTACTTGCCCACACTGCCTATAGAGAGGCTGAAGTCTGCATTAATAATATGGTAGGTAATAGAGATCTTATGAGCTATAATGCTATCCCGTCGGTGATCTATACCAATCCAGAGGTGGCATCCGTTGGAGAAACAGAGGAAACGGCCAAGAAAAAAGGTATAGATATAGAGGGCATTAAGCTGCCCATGCGGTATAGTGGAAGATATTTGGCTGAAAATGAAGGTGGAAATGGAATTTGTAAGATAGTAGTAGATAAAAAAACAAATAGTTTACTTGGTGTTCATATGATTGGGAATCCAGCTTCCGAGATCATCTACGGTGCTGCCCTTATGATAGGGAAGCAAATGAGTATTGAGGATATTAAAAAGCTGGTATTTCCACATCCTACGGTTGCTGAAATCATTCGTGAAGGAATATTTCAGTTATAGAAGATAGATGAAGGAAGATATGTATTGTTGTCAAGTTCTCTGACTATAAAGGGATGGGTTATATGGAACCATAAAGAACCCATCCCCTTATGGTAAATAAGAGAATTTAATTTGCCAATCCAAGGGTATCGCCTATGGAGGTATCTTCTTTAAAATGATTTATTGATGTCGGTAGCCAAAACATTCTTGTCTTCAAAGAGTAGTGGTAACTTGTATATTGCAAGATATAATACCAGAGACAGGAATATAGCCCAGAGACCGTCTTTAATGGAATGTTGTTTGATAAAGACAGTAGACAAGCTGATTAGAACAACACTAATTAAGGACAGCCAATACCAAATTTGAGGTAGTTTTCTAAACTCTTTGCAGTTTGCTAGAGCAACATGGACTGCAATTGAATTAAGCACATGAATGCTAGGAGCAACATTGGTATTGGTATCAGTGCTATATATATGCTTAATCATTCTGGAGAAAATATCGTTTTCTACAATAACTGGTCTTAAGTTTTGAGCATTGGGAAATATCATATATATGGTATAGCAAATGCACATTCCTCCAAAAATAAACAAGCATAGTCGATAATAATCCTTTTTGGATACAATACCTAAGTAAAGAAAAGCAATAGCCATATAGGCAAACCAAAAGAGATAGGGTATAACAAAAAACTTAATAAAAGGTATATAATCATCTAATGGTGAGTACATAATATACTTAGGACGTAGGGTTCTCTCACAGTAGTTGAACCAAATCTGACATATCCCATAAAGCGAGAGCAAGGAAAAATGCCAATATTTTTGGCATAGGGCTAGAAGTTTTTCTTTTTTTGTCATGGTGTTTATTACCTCCAGTAAAACTTGAATGGTTAATGATAAACATAAACAAGGAATTCATCTTCGAAGCTATACACTCATCAATAACCCACTATGCTTATATTGTGATAACTGTTACTAGCACAACAGATCTGATTATAGTTTTGACTTCTTCGATTTATCAAAGATATACTCCATAAAAGCAGATTCCATCTATATATTTGAACAATATATTAGCGAATATATTATATAATAGATATGAATATACAAATCTTAAAAATATCTTAAAGATACATGATGCATCAATAATTAATGCATCAATAATATGCAAGAAAATTCTAGGCATATAACTTGTAGTAAAGGGATAGCTTATAGCTTAGATTCAATTAAATAGTTGTATGCAAGAGTTGTGTATGCTAAAATTAATAGATGACAAAACTATATAGAAAGTAGCGAAAAGGGGGAGCAAAAAGTGTACATAGTATTATTAGGTCCGCCTGGATCTGGGAAGGGTACCCAAGGAAATCTATTGTCTCAAAAGACCAGTATTCCTCATCTATCCACAGGGACTTTGTTTAGGGATATTCTAGCTAATCCTGACCATGAACTACATAAAGATATTCAAGTTATCAAAGAAGGGAAGCTAGTTTCAGATGAAATAGTTAACAAGGTTGTATGGGATACCTTGAAAAAACCAGAGTATGATAAGGGAATTATATTTGATGGCTATCCAAGAACTGTAGCTCAAGCAGAAGCTCTGGAAAAGATGCTGGAGTCAATGGGTAAAAAAGTTGATGTTGTAATAGATATAAATGTGACCCGAGAGGTCCTTTTGGAGCGTTTATTAGGACGCAGAAGTTGCCCTATTTGCAAGAGAATTTTTCATATTAGCCAGGGTCTAGAAAAATGTCCTGATTGTGGTGTACCCCTTATTAAGAGGGAAGATGATAACCGAGAGACTATTATGGAGCGTTTTGAGGAATACGAAGAAAAGACTGCTCCCTTACAGAGCTATTTTAAAAGTGGGAGTGTCAATTATATAGAAATTATTGTAACTGAATCGTCCAGGACAGCTTCCAGTGTAAAAGAGGAGATAATGAATAAACTCTTTGAGCTAGGGCTTGTGGGGAAATGAAAATTTTTGCCATCAGCGATTTGCATCTTCCCGGCCAACAGGACAAGCCCATGGATGTATTTGGAGCCCATTGGAAAAATCATTGGGGAAAAATAAAAGAAAACTGGATAGAAGCCGTTTCGCCTCAAGATATAGTTTTGATACCAGGTGATATTAGTTGGGCTATGACCCTGGAAGAAGCTTTGGTGGATTTAAATGATATCGCTACTTTACCTGGTAATAAAATTATGATAAAGGGTAATCATGACTATTGGTGGTCATCTATTTCCCGCCTTAGAGATAGGTCCCATCACTCTATCTATACTATACAAAACGATAGTATAAGTTTGGAGGATTTCCCTGGTTTGGTATTTTGTGGCACAAGGGGATGGACTGCTCCAGGAGCAAAGGACTTTACAGAGCATGATCAAAAAATATTTAATAGAGAAGTTAGCCGGCTTAAATTATCCTTAGATGCTGCCAAAGGTGCACCGAGTATTATAGTCTTACTACATTTTCCGCCCTTTGATGATAAGGGACAGGAAAGTGAAATCTGTCATTTGATTAAACAGTATCCGGTTAAACATGTTGTATTTGGACATCTTCACGGAGATAGTCTTAAAGGTGTTATAGAAGGCAAGATCAATGGTGTGACATATCATCTAGTATCTTGCGATTATTTGGATTTTATTCCAAAACTAATTGAGAAGTTGTAAACCCAACTTATATATAAGAATAAGATGTAATAAAAAAAGAGTCGAATATAATAGCTTTAACAAATAACACGGCAAAATGCCGTGTTATTTGTAGTTTTTGGGACTTATTTCCTATTTTCTTTACGACAAATTTTTTTTTGGACATTATAGCAGGAATTTAAAAAAAAGTAGAGAATAAGTAATAAAAGTGGTTGAAAGTGGGGGCAAGTGGTGAGATAATATAGAAAAGAGGTGAGGGTTGTGTTCATTGGGGAATATAAACATATTCTCGATCCTAAGGGACGGGTGATTATGCCGTCTAAGTTTCGTGATGACTTGGGTGAGAGATTTGTTGTGACCAAAGGTTTGGACAATTGCTTATTTGTATACCCCCAAACTGAATGGCAAGAGCTAGAACGCAAACTTCGTACCCTACCACTTACCAGTAAAGATGCAAGAGCATTTACTAGGTTTTTCTTCTCGGGTGCTACTGAATGTGAATTGGATAAACAGGGAAGAATTTTGATTCCTTCTAATCTGCGTGAATATGCTGGTCTGACTAAGGACTTGGCTATCATTGGAGTCGCTAGCAGGGTGGAGATTTGGAGCAATGAGAAATGGAATCAATACAACGATGATTCCAATTTGGATCATCAGTCCATTGTAGAGAAGATGGCCGAACTGGGAATTTAGGAGGATATAGATGAACTTTCACCACATTCCTGTATTATTTAATGAGACTATAGAACTGCTTGATTGTAAGCCGGGAGACCTTGTTGTCGATGGAACTTTAGGTGGAGGAGGACATGCTGAGGCAATCCTAGAGAGAATACTTCCTGGAGGCACACTTATAGGAATAGATAGAGATCCAGCTGCATTGACAGCTGCAAGTAAGCGTTTAGACAGATACAAGGGTTCGCTGATAACTGTACATGATAACTTTGCCAATCTAGATAGCATATTGGACAAGCTAGGTATTTCGGCTATTGACGGAATGATTATGGATCTTGGAGTCTCGTCGTATCAATTGGATAAGGATAGTCGAGGCTTTTCCTACCGGAGCGATGCTCCATTGGACATGAGGATGAACCCTACTCAAACCTTAAATGCACATAAAGTTATCAATGAATATGATGAGGGAAAACTAGCTCGTATTATATCAGAATTTGGAGAGGAAAGATGGGCTGCCAGAATAGCAAAATTTATAGTGCGCAACCGCCCAATAAACACAACTTATGAGTTAACAGAGACAATAAAGGCTGCTATTCCGGCTGGAGCAAGGCGGCGAGGGCCTCACCCATCCAAAAGAACCTTTCAAGCCATTAGAATAGAGGTTAATAGGGAGCTTGAGATTTTGGAAGATGCTATAGAGACAGCAAGCAAGATGTTAAGACCAGGGGGAAGGCTTTGTATCATTACCTTTCACTCTCTGGAAGATAGGATTGTAAAGAACACCTTCCGTAAGCTTCAAGATCCTTGCATATGTCCGCCGCAATCGCCTATATGTATATGTGGCAAAGAGGCAATGGTAGAAATTATTAACCGAAAACCCATTACTCCTTCAGAGGATGAGGTTAAGGAGAATCCACGTTCGCGAAGTGCCAAGCTTAGAGCTTGTCAAAAACTGAAAGTGTGACTAGGTGTTAAACATAAAGAATGAGGGGGCTGAATACAATTGTTAGTAGCACAGAGGCAACAATATGAGGAACCATACTATCCGCAACCAGTAGAGAGAGAAGAAGCCAAACTTGAGCCAAACCCTAGGGTATTAGCGAAACCAAAGAAAAAGCCTCATAAAAAGGTATTACATCTTGCTATTGTATTAGTTGGATTTGCACTATGCTCGTATACGGTGGGCAGATTTGCTATGATTGCTGAAAAACAACAGGAGATTTTGGCTTTGGAGCAAGCCTTAGAAAAGCAACAGACCATTCAAGAGTATATGAAACTGGAGCTAGCTGCTCGTGGGGATCTAAATAGAATAGAAGAATTTGCAAAAAATGATTTGGGTATGGATTATCCTAACAAAGAGCAAGTTCTATTTGTAGAGCTTCCAGAAAGAGTTGTAAAGGAAATAGCCGATACTTCGACAGAAGCTGAATCCAAAGATAGTATCTGGAGTAAGATTGTTGGCCTTCTAGATTAAATAACTTAAATTTATAGAGGAAGGTGATAGAGGTATGACTGTACCCGGCGTTAGCAATAGAAAAAGATTGCTTGTTATGCTAATATTATTTTCATTAGTCTTTACAGGCCTCATAGGACGGCTGGGATATATTCAGTTAGTATGGGGAAGAGAGCTTCAAGAGAAAGCGACGGGGCAGTGGACACGAGACCTGGCAGTTTACCCTAAAAGGGGAATGATCAAAGATCGAAATGGTAATATTCTGGCTCAAAGTGGCAGTTCGGAAACTATTGCAGCCCGACCTAGTCAGATAGAAGATCCAAAAGGAGTTGCATCGCTTCTAGCACCAATTCTGGAGTTAGATATGGATGAGCTATATGAAAAACTGGCAGATAAAAAGAGTTCCTTTGTATGGGTAAAAAGACAAGTTTCAAGAGAAGTAGCCAATGAGGTTAGGGTACTGGGTATAAAGGGTATTGATTTTACCGAGGAACCTAAGCGATACTACCCCAACCGAGAATTGGCTTCTCATGTATTAGGGTTTACGATGAAATATGCAGAGGGAGAAGACGGTCTAAAAGGTCAGGAAGGTATAGAACTCTATTATGATAAGTACTTAAAAGGTTTACCGGGGAAGATTATCATGGAAACCGATGCAAGAGGCAGGGAGATGCCAGACAATGTAGATCGATATATACCTCCCATAGATGGGTTAAATATTGAGCTGACAATCGATCAGGTAATACAGCATTTTTTTGAAAAAGCAGTGGATGATGCCATGGAGAAATACAATGCAAAGAAGGTATATGCTATTGGAATGGATCCCAAAACCGGGGAAATACTGGCTATGGCAAACAGACCTAACTTCGATCCCAATGATCCACCTAGAGAATTAGGTTATGATGGGATGCAGGACTATGTAAAGAACTTTTTAGCCAAGGATAGCATGGATCCCGGATCCACCTTCAAGGTTGTTACAACCGCTGCTGCTCTGGACTCAGGGATAATGACACTTAACAATACTTTCAACTGTTCCGGTTATAGGGAATTGGAAGGAAGTGAGCGCATTAGATGTCATAAGGCAGGGGGACATGGTCATCAAACATTTGCGGAAGCTGTAGAGAATTCTTGTAATCCTGCTTTTGTTGACATGGCTCTAGCCTTGGGTAAAGGCAAATTTTATGATTATATAGAAGCTTTCGGATTTGGCCAAAAGACCGGTATAGATATAAATGGGGAAGCTCAAGGCATCGTTATTCCAAGGGAAGCGGTAAAAAATCTAGACTTGGCTAGAATTGGATTTGGTCAATCTATCTCTGTAACCCCTCTACAACTCATAACTGCTACCGCAGCAGCTATAAATGGGGGAAATCTTATGAGACCCTATTTGGCAAAAACTCTTACAGAAAGCAAGATTGATCCGGTAACCGGTCAGGAATATACCGAAGTAGTAAAGGAAATTGAACCACAGAGGATTCGCCAGGTTATATCAGAGGCAACCTCTAGAAATGTGGGCAAGATACTTCAGGGTGTTGTAGAAAATGGTAGCGGTTCCAATGCATACATACCTGGATATAGGGTAGGGGGTAAGACGGGAACCGCTCAGAAATACGGGGAAGACGGTAAGATAGTTCAGGGCAAGCATATAGCATCTTTTGTGGGATTCGCACCTGCAGATGATCCTAAAATAATAGTTTTATTTGCAGTTGATGAACCCCAAGTGGCTGTGGACTTTGGAAGTGTAGTTGCTGCCCCCTATGTACAGATGATCCTAAAGGATACATTACCCTATTTGGGAGTGGAGCCCATTTTTGACGAAGAAACAGAGGAATTGAATACCTTGGTAGAGGTGCCTGATTTAATGGGTAAGGAATTAGCAGAGGGATATGCTATACTTGATGAACTGGGACTTAACTATCTTTCCGAAAGTAGTGGGACTGTAATAAAAGATCAGCTACCTAAGCCGGGTGCCAAAGTCAAAATAAATACTACAGTATTACTTTATGCACAGCAGCAGTCTACTGAGGATTCCATTGTAGAGCAAGAAGAGGCGGAGGAAGGTAAAGTCCTTGTACCCGATGTCATAAAGAGATCCATAAGAGAGAGCAACAACATTTTGGTTTCTCAAGGACTAAAACTGAGAATAGAAGGTTCGGGAATAGCTATTGAACAGAACCCACCTGCTGGGAGTCAGGTGGATCTGGGCACTGAAGTTACAGTTAAGTTTGCCATGCCTGAAGAATAGTATTGATTTTTATAGGTTTTAACTCTATTATTATAGGGCTATAATTAATATTATAGCTAGTATTGAATGAAAATAGGATGGGACATAGATGAAGCTAAGAGAGTTACTTAAAGGAATAGATTATATTAAGATTGAAGGATTGCAGGATAGACCAGTTAATGATCTCCACTATGATTCAAGGAAGGTCACTCCTGGGTCTTTGTTTTTCTGTATCAAAGGTCTTACAGTGGATGGTCATGACTATACTGATCAGGCTGTATCCAAAGGTGCAAAAACTTTGGTCTTAGAGAGGGATGTAGCTATAGAAGGAGATGTAACCAAAGTCTTTGTACCTAATTCTAGGACTGCTATGGCATATATGGCTAGGAATTATTACAAGAATCCTACCAAGGACATTAAGCTTATTGGAATAACTGGAACAAACGGCAAGACGACCATCACTTACCTAGTGAAGTCCATACTAGAAAATACGGGTGAAAAAATAGGGCTTATTGGTACCATAAGTAATATGATAGGAGATAAAATTATTCCATCAAGATTTACTACCCCGGAATCCTTGGATTTGCAAAAGCTGTTGAGGGATATGAGAGATGAAAAAGTAGATAGTATGATTATGGAGGTATCCTCACATTCCTTAAGCTTGGGAAGAGTCGAAAGCTGTGAGTTTGATATTGGGGTATTTAGCAACCTATCCCAAGACCATCTGGATTTTCATTCTAGTATGGATGAATATCGTGATGCCAAGGCTAGGCTATTTAGGCAAAGCAAGTTAGCCATAATTAATATTGATGATGAAAATGGGAGATGGATAAAGGAAGGAGTAGCTACTAAGGTCTATACATACGGAATATATAAAGAGGCGGATATATACGCTAGGGACTTAGTAATAAGCCATAAAGAGGTTACCTTCAATCTCCATACACCCAAGGGTAGTATCCCTATTGAGCTTGGGATACCAGGAATCTTTAGCGTATATAATGCATTAGCTGCTGCTAGTGTATGCTATGCTTTGGGCATTTCATTGGAGTCCATTGCACATGGATTGAAGCAGGTAAAGGCTGTAAATGGTCGCTTTGAGCTCCTGGATACGGGCAGGGACTATTCTGTTATATTAGACTATGCTCATACACCTGATGGTTTGGAGAACATCCTAAAAACCGCCAAGGAGTTTACCAAAGCCAGGCTAATAACCCTCTTTGGCTGTGGGGGAGATAGGGACCAGGGAAAGAGGCCAGTAATGGGTGAGATTGCCGGTAAATATTCCGATCTGTGCATTATCACATCCGATAACCCACGCAGCGAAGAACCTATGGAGATAATTAGGCAGATTCAAGCAGGAGTAGAAAAAACTCCTTGTCCATATAAGATAATCGAGGATCGTAGGAAAGCCATTGAATATGCTTTACACAATGCCCAAGAAGGCGATGTAGTCATATTGGCCGGCAAGGGCCACGAGACCTACCAAATAATAGGTGATAAAACTATACACTTTGACGAAAAAGAAATAGTTTCAGAAATACTGGGAAAGGAGCATATATAGATGGGATCCTTTACCATAAAACAAGTTATTGAAGCAAGCAAAGGACAACTGCTAAATGGGGACCTTAGACAGTGGGATACTATTGTAAAGGGCGTAAGTACCGATACTAGGACCATAGAAAAAGGAAATCTTTTCATTCCCTTGGAAGGGGAAAACTTTGATGGGCATAATTTTATAGATAAGGCCATAGAAAAGGGAGCAGGTGCCTTATTAACTCATAGGGATGATGGGGATTGTTTATACGATATTCCTACTATAAAAGTAGCCGATACTCTGAGAGCCCTCCAGGATCTAGCGGCTTTTCATCGCAGGCGCTTCTCTATACCTGTAGTTGCTGTAACAGGTAGCAACGGAAAGACGACAAGCAAAGATATGATTGCTTTGGTTCTATCTAAAGGGTACAAGGTTCTTAAAACCCAAGGCAACTTAAACAATGAAATAGGCCTACCCCTTACCCTTTTGGGATTAGAGGAAAGCCATCAAGTGGCCGTGGTGGAGATGGGAATGAATCATTTGGGGGAAATTCAACGGCTGGCCCAAATAGCAAAACCCAATATTGCAGTAATAACCAATATAGGCGTGTCCCATCTTGAAAACCTTGGCAGCAGAGAAAATATCCTGAAAGCCAAGCTGGAGATTTTAGATTTTTTCACATCCAAGGATAAGGCAATACTCAATGGGGATGACGAGTTTTTAGGCAAAACAAATAAAAAGTTTCCATTTGAAGTTGAGTATTATGGTACTGAAGATAGAGCTGATATAAGGGCAACTAATATAGAGATCTTAGGAGAGCAGGGCATTTCCTATGATCTTAAAATAGGTCATGAGACATGTCATATGGAGATTCCTGTACCAGGCAAACACAATGTATACAATAGTCTAGCCGCAGCAGCTGTGGGTAATATACTGGGCATAGAGTTTGGGGATATGGCAGCTGCCTTAAAGACTTTCCGTCCAGGAAGTATGAGGCTTAATATCTTTACAACAGATTCTGGTATTAGAGTTATAGATGATGTTTACAATGCCAGCCCAGATTCCATGAAGGCTTCCATAGAAATCTTAAAGGACATAGGGGGAGAACGAAAAATTGCTATCCTGGGAGATATGCTAGAGTTAGGCAATTATTCCCACAAAGGTCATACTGAGGTAGGCCAGGTTGTGGCAGATAAAAAGATTGATCTTCTGCTAACAGTAGGGAGAGATAGCCGATTTATTGGTATGGGGGCACGGAATTCAGGAATGAGTGATAAGAATATAATACACCTGGATTGCAATAAAGATCTGATGAAATATTTAGGTACAATACTGAATTTAGGCGATACAATACTAGTAAAAGGTTCAAGAAGCATGAAATTAGAAGAGGTAGTAGAATACTTAAGAGTTTGGGCAAAGAGGCAATCATAGGGAGGGAGAAGACCCAATGGACAGAATTATCTATTCAGTAATTATATCGTTTATATTTACATTGGCATTAGGCGTTGCCATTATCCCAATGTTAAGGAAATTAAAGCTAGGACAAAATATTAGAGATGATGGGCCCAAATCCCATTTCTCCAAGGCTGGAACTCCTACTATGGGAGGAATTATGTTTATTATACCCATAATACTGGTTTCCCTAGCCCTATCCACTAGGAGCTATGATTATGTTATAGCAGCTGTACTATCTACATTGGCTTTTGGTGCAATTGGCTTTATTGATGATTTTATTAATGTTTATAAGAAGCGATCACTAGGGCTTCGGGCTTATCAGAAACTATTAGGGCAGATAATAATATCAGTCTTGTTTGCCTTTTTTGTTTATCGAAATAGTGGGAGTACAGTTTATGTTCCCTTTACAGATATACAATGGGATTTAGGATATTTCTATATCCCTATAATAGTTTTTATTATGGTTGGGACTGTTAACAGTGTCAATTTGACTGATGGTTTGGACGGATTAGCTTCAGGGGTCACTCTTATTGTAGCTAGCACTATGAGTATTATTGCAGCTTTTGCTACCTATGCCATGCAGGAAGAGGGCCTTATCTATATTGCAGAAAATTATAAGAACCTATCTATATTCGCGGCTGCTATGGCTGGGGGTTGCCTTGGATTTTTGAGGTTTAACACTAATCCTGCCAAGGTCTTTATGGGAGATACTGGTTCTATGGCTCTGGGTGGTGGGCTAGTTGCAATTATGGTATTGCTGAAGATGCCTTTACTACTGCCTATAATTGGTGGGGTTTATATGGCAGAGTCCTTATCGGTTATTATTCAGGTAATATCTTTTAAAAGCAGGGGCAAACGTATATTTAGAATGAGCCCCCTTCATCATCATTATGAACTAGGAGGCATGCCTGAGACTAGGGTGGTAGCTATGTTTATGATTGCTACAGTCCTACTTTGCCTCATAGGATTATTGGCAGTATAGACAGGGGGATAAACTATGGATTTCCGAGATAAAACTGTTTTGGTAGTTGGTCTGGCTCGAAGCGGTTTAGCTGCAGCTAAAGTGTTGAAAAGCTTAGGGGCCAGGGTAATAGCCAATGATATTAAGGACAGATCTCAGTTGGCAGATGTATATATAGAGCTGGATTCTCTAGGTGTTGAGTGGGCTTTGGTAACGAAACCCGATGAATACTTGTCCAGCGCTGATTTAATAGTTATAAGCCCCGGGATTTCTATAGATTCTCAATTTGTGCTAAAAGCAAGAGAGATGGGCATCGAGGTTATAAGTGAGGTAGAATTGGCTTATCGCCTATGTAAGGCACCTATCGTGGCAATTACCGGGACTAACGGAAAAACAACTACTACGGCTTTGGTAGGAGAGATTTTTAAAGCTTCCAATAGGAAAACGCATGTGGTGGGCAATATAGGCATTCCTTTTATAGGCATTGCTAGCAAGACTCATGAATCTCAAGTTGTGGTTGCTGAAATTAGCAGCTTTCAACTAGAGGCTATGCCAACATTTCATCCTAGAGCAGCTGCCATATTAAATGTCTCTGAGGATCATCTAGATAGACACAAGACTATGGAAAACTATATCAGTTTAAAGGCTGGTATATTAAAAAACTCTGGCCAATCTGATTGGGTAATATTAAATGCAGATGATAATATAAGTTCTAGTTTGGCTAGAGAAACCAAAGGGCAGGTCTTACTATTTAGCTCGGCTCAAAGATTGAGAAAAGGAGCATGGGTGGAGGATGACTGGATAATTGTAGATTTAGGTCAGGGAAGAGAAAAGGTATGCAAAACCAAGGATGTTTTTATTCCTGGGCCCCATAATTTGCAAAATGCACTTGCCGCTGCTTTGATAACTAGGGCTATGGGTGTTCCAGTGGATATTATCGGCCAAGTTCTAAGGGTTTTCCCAGGTGTAGAACACCGCATTGAACTAGTAGATACCATTGACGGAATTACCTTCTACAATGATTCAAAGGGTACCAATATAGATGCCGCGCTAAAGGCCATAGAATCAATGACATCTCCTACCGTGCTAATTGCAGGAGGATACGATAAAGCAAGTGAATTTGATCCTCTAATTGACGGATTTGGGGGAATAGTTAGCCATTTAGTGGTACTGGGACAAACATCGGATAAAATAATTAAAGCAGCAAAGGACAAGGCTTTCCAGAATGTTTACAAGGTGGACAGTTTGGAAGAAGGTGTGAAAAAAGCCTTCAGTCTTGCACTACCCGATGGGAATGTCCTTCTTTCTCCTGCCTGTGCCAGCTGGGATATGTTCAAGGATTTTGAGGAAAGGGGAAGGGTATTCAAAGAGGCTGTAAAGGTTCTCAAGGAGGAGCAAAAATGAAAAAAAAGCCCATGGATTACCCCATATTTATAACCACTATAATACTGGTTTGTTTTGGGATTGTAATGGTTTTTAGTTCCAGCTTCTATATGGCACAGCATAATGAAAGAATTCAAGACAGCTATTACTTCTTAAAGACTCAGTCCCAATGGGCAGTGGTAGGTTTAGTTGCCATGATTATAATGTCCAACTTCAGCTATTGGAGACTAAAAAAGTATGCTAATATTATGCTGATTGTAATTATTGGTCTGTTGGTGGCACTTTTGATATTTGGAAAACCAATCAACAATGCTAAGCGCTGGTTTGTTATTGCAGGAATCAGTATACAGCCTTCGGAGATTGCAAAGTTTGGGTTAATTATATACCTATCCGCCAGTATATCCAGAAACAAAGATCGACTGAAAAGGCCAATTACCGGGTTTGGCTATTACTTGGCCATTACAGGACTTATTTTTGTACTTATATTTAAGCAGCCTAACCTGAGTACTGCCAGCAGTATAGTGATGTTAGCTCTAGTTATTCTCTTTGTAGGCGGTGCCAAGATTCTGCATTTAGGGGCGCTGGCAGGCCTTGGAATTTCAGGTATTGTTTTATTGCTTCAGAATGTTGATCATACCGATTATAGAGTAAAGCGCTATTTGACCTTTTTAGATCCCTGGGCAGACCCCTTGGATGACGGTTTTCAAGTCATCCAATCCTTATATGCTCTGGGCTCTGGTGGGTTATTTGGAATGGGTTTAGGGCAAAGCAGGCAAAAATTCTTATTTCTCCCCTATGCAGAGACTGATTTTATATTTGCCATTATTGGCGAAGAATTGGGATTTGTTGGTGGTTCACTGGTTATGGTATTATTTTTGATTTTGATCTGGAGAGGCATTAGGATTGCCCTCACTGCTCCAGACCTGTTTGGATGTTTGCTGGCCACAGGCATTACCGCTGCTATTGGCATTCAAACTGTAATAAACATAGCAGTTGTTACATCTTCCATGCCAGCAACAGGTTTACCTTTGCCCTTTATTAGTGCAGGAGGTTCCTCTTTGGCGTTTTTTATGGCAAGTATTGGGCTTTTGCTCAATATATCTAAGTATTGCGAGACTACCTAAGATATATAATTGTAACACCTCTTTTTTGGAATGCATACTATGGTATGGGAATAAAGTATCTAAGAGAGGTGCATACAATGGCAAAATATATAATCACCGGAGGGAAAAGACTTGAAGGAACTGTCAGAGTGACAGGGGCAAAAAATTCCATCCTGCCAATTCTTGCAGCTACATTATTAACTACCAAAGAGGTTGTTATAAATGATTGTCCCGGTTTAGTTGATATAGAGAAAGTTCTTGGTATCTTGAGAGCTGTTGGATGTAAGGTTAAACAAGAAGGCAGTACCCTTATCATAGATCCCTCTACTATAACCACTTGTATAATCCCTGATAAATATGTCAAAGAGATTCGATCTTCCATTATTTTTTTAGGCGCTATGATTGCCAGAACGGGAAAGGCCCGAGTTACATATCCCGGAGGCTGTGAGATCGGACAGAGACCTATTAATCTGCATTTATCAGGATTAAAAAAACTGGGAACAGATATAAATGATTCTCATGGATATATTGAATGTGAGGGTTCTAACCTAATAGGCGCAGATATTCATTTGGATTATCCCAGTGTTGGAGCCACAGAAAATATAATCTTAGCAGCTACTGCAGCCCATGGTTATACCATCATCAGAAACGCGGCAAAGGAACCTGAGATAAGTGATCTACAAGCTTTTATAAATGCCATCGGTGGAAGAGTCAGCGGAGCTGGGACCAGTACTATAGTTGTAGAGGGTAGAAGGCCCATGTATGGGACTGAGTATACCATTATTCCGGATCGTATTGTGGCAGGCACCTACCTGACGGCGGGAGTCATAACCGGAGGAGAGGTATTAGTGGAGAATGTCATATTAGATCATATTCAACCTATTATCGCTAAGCTAAGGGAATCGGGAGCCATTATTAAAGCTTCAGGAACATCCATTCATATTAAAGGGAGGGAGAGGCCACTACCCATATATCATACCACAACGCTACCATATCCAGGATTCCCTACGGATATGCAAGCTCAACTGATGAGTCTTCTCTCGGTTTCAAGTGGAACCAGCGTACTGGTAGAAACTATATTTGAGAACAGGTTTAAACATGTACCCGAATTGATACGCATGGGTGCTAATATAAGGATTGACGGGAAGACAGCGGTTATTCAAGGTGTAGAGAGACTTAAGGGAGCAAGGGTTTCATCCTGGGATCTGCGAGGAGGGGCGGCCTTGGTTTTAGCCGGCTTAAGGGCCGAAGGGCAAACTGTTGTAGAAAACATCCATCATATTGATCGAGGATATGAATGCTTGCAATCCAGCCTTAAAAAGTTGGGAGCAGATATAGATAGGGTGGAAGATCAACAATAAAGGTATATAGGGGCAGGGCCGGAAAATAAACATCTACTTTTCGGCCTCTAGCCTAGACTTCGGAGATGGAGTGATTGTATGAGAGGCTCAAGGACAAAAAGGTATATGCTGGTAATATTAATGCTACTACTTGCTATAACTGGGCTTGTATATATTGGAACAGAAAGCTTTGAAATTCAGGAGATCACTATTATAGGGAATGAAAAATTCCAGAAGGATGATATTATAAAAAGATCGGGAATATCCTATAATCAAAATATCTTAAAGTTGGACAAGGGTCTGGTAAAAGATAGGATTGAGACCGAGCCATATCTGGAAGTTGTGTCAATAAAGTCTAATTATCCTGATGAAGTAATAATCACCATAAGAGAGAAAGAAGCTGCTGCAATTATTCCATATTTGAACTCATATTTTATCATAGATGTTGACTGTAATATCATGGAGATTACTGATAAACTTGACGATGTGCAGTATCCTTTGATACAGGGTGTGCAGGTAAATAGTTTTGTAGTGGGTAAAAAGCTAGTAGCTGAGGAAGAATATCAGGTAAAAGTTCTATCTAGAATCTTAGAATCAATAGAGCTTTTGGAGCTGGAAAATCAGATTTCTGAAATCATGCTAGATGATCCTGATGATGTTAAGATGTTGTTGACAGATGGAATACGGACTAGGATTGGACAGGCCATAGAAGTAGATGAAAAGCTATTATGGATTAAAAGTGATAAAATAAAAGAGGTTTGTAAAGGTATTGCTAGGGGTATATTGGATTTAAGCACTCCTTCCCAGCCGGTATTTTATTCTGATGAAAGTTGAGGTGAATTCATGAAAAAATCTTATGCAGGTCAACTTGCTATTAGTCTAGTTAGTCTGATTTTAGGGCTGATGTTGGCTGCACAGTTCAAAAATGTTCAGAAGGTAGGAGGAAATGTGTCTAGACAAAGGACACAAGAACTGACCGAGCATATTAAGAAGTTAGAGTCTGACAATGAGAGTCTTAGCAATCAAATTAAGGAGTATGAGGACATTATAAAGAGCTATGAAAATGTGTCTAAGGATGAGACTTTGGTTAACGAATTGGCAAAATCAAAGAGTCTTGCCGGACTTCTACCTATGGAGGGTCCTGGAGTGGTTGTAACTGTAGATAACCTATATATAAATAGTTGGGATGGAGGGCATCAAACGGTTCAAAATGTCCATTATGATGACTTATTAAGGTTGGTAAATGAGCTAAATGCAGCAGGTGCTGAAGCCATCGCTATAAACAATGAGCGAGTAATTCCTACAACTGAGATTCGAAACGCTGGGGACTATATTGTTATAAACACCAATAGACACTCCGTGCCCTTTGAAATTAAAGCTATTGGAAATTCGGAAAACCTAAAGGCTGCCTTAAACCTCTTGGGTGGCGTAGTGGACAATCTAAGTCAAATACTAAATATTAAGGTGAAAACAGAGTCCAATATAAGTATACCGGCATATGAGGGAACTATAAACTATAGATATGCGGAACCGGTACAGGACAAAAAGTCGTGAGGGATATGAATGAAAATAAAGAAAGACCTTTGGGTATTAACTTTGATTGCAATATTAGCAGGCTTCTTTATTATACGGGTATTAGAAGCACAAAACCCACAGTTGGGTATAAGTAGCATGCTATCTCCTCAAGCCCTGGACCAGTACTTTGAAGGTAGATCATTAGGGAAAATAGAGGAGTATCTTAAGGTTTCCAAGGAGTTGGAGCAAGAAAGAGCTGACCTGTTGGAAGAGATTAGAGCTTTGGGGGAAATTATTTCCAGACATGAGAAGGAAGCAGCTGAAAAAATAGAAGAAGGTGAGCAAATCCGAGAAGAACTCGAAATCAGTAGAATGATTGCTGGCATGCTAGATGTGGAAGGTCCTGGTGTGGAGATCATACTAGATGATCGAAAAAGGGATACAATTTTAGAGAGCGATCTGGGTATGATGGGATACTATATTGTTCATGATAGTGATCTCTTAGAGGTGGTCAATGAATTACGTGCTGCAGGAGCCGAGGCAGTGGCCATAAACGGTGTAAGGATCATTGGATCCTCCAGAATAAGCTGTGGCGGGCCTACAATTAATGTAGGGAAGGAACAAAGGTTTGTACCTCCTTTTGTAATTCATGCGGTTGGGGACCCAGACGCTTTGGCTTCCTATTTCCAACGAGAGGATAGCATCTATCAGACCCTAATGTTTTGGGGTTTAAGATTCGAGATTGAAAAGAAGGATTTGGTTCAGATACCTCGCTATATTGGCGATATAGAATATAAACATGCAAAACCTATTGGAGAGGGTGAGTAGAATGTGGCTTCCAATATTAGGAATAATCATTGGTATTGTTTTAGGGCTAGTACTGCCTTTGCAGATTCCTACAAACTATGCTTCATACATGTCCATAGCTGTACTAGCTGCACTGGACTCAGTGTTTGGTGGGATACGTGCAAGTCTGGAGGATAATTTCCAAACTGACATCTTTATATCGGGATTCTTTGGCAATGCCTTCCTGGCGGCAGGCCTTGCATATATAGGAGATCGACTGGATGTTCCTATATATTTGGCGGCAATATTTGCTTTTGGGATAAGACTATTCCAGAATTTCGCAGCACTACGCCGTCATTTTCTCATATTTTTGCGCAAGAAATTTGGAAATAATCTTGAAAAATAATTGATAAATATATTTCGTTTTATTCACTTATATGATAACATAATAATGTGTTATATATTATAAAGCAATATTTTTCATTGTTTAGTTTGTTAGGATAAACAGCAACTACATAGGAGACGGAAATATAACCAAGAGTGAAATTTTGTTGGACAAGTTGATATGGGAAAATCATTTCTGAAAAGGACTGAGGGGGAGGAAGGGAAATGCTAGAATTTGATATTGATATGGATCAATTTGCTCATATAAAGGTTATTGGGGTTGGTGGCGGTGGAAACAATGCTATCAATCGCATGATACAGTACGGTTTAAAAGGTGTTGAATTTATTTCCATTAATACTGATAAGCAAGCTCTATATTTGTCTCAATCAAATCAGAAGATTCAAATCGGAGAAAAACTGACCAAAGGACTTGGCGCTGGTGCCAACCCGGAGATTGGGCAAAAGGCAGCTGAGGAAAGCAGGGAAGAAATTCAGCATGCCTTAGAGGGCTCTGACATGGTTTTTATCACTGCCGGCATGGGTGGTGGAACCGGGACAGGAGCAGCACCAATAGTGGCGGAGGTAGCAAAGGAAATGGGAGTTCTAACGGTAGGTGTAGTTACAAAACCATTTCTATTTGAAGGTCGCCAAAGAATGACCAATGCCGAGAAAGGTATAATAGATTTAAAAGAAAAAGTAGATACCTTAGTAACCATACCCAATGATAGACTACTGCAGGTAATAGAAAAACGTACGTCTATGTTAGAGGCTTTTAAGATTGCCGACGATATATTGAGACAGGGTGTCCAGGGTATTTCGGATTTGATTGCAGTACCTGGTTTAGTCAATCTGGACTTTGCGGATGTACGTACCATAATGAGAGAAAAGGGTCTGGCCCACATGGGTATCGGTAAGAGTGGTGGTGACAATAGGGCAGTAGAAGCAGCAAAGCAGGCTATACAGAGCCCTTTACTAGAGACCACTATTGATGGGGCCAGAGGCGTATTGCTAAACATTACTGGTGGGGAGAACCTAGGTCTATTTGAGGTCAACGAAGCAGCGGAGTTGGTGGCCCAGGCAGCCCATCCTGATGCAAATATTATATTTGGAGCCGTAATAGATGAAAATCTGGAAGATGAGATCAAGATTACGGTCATAGCCACCGGATTTGAACAGGGCAAAGTCGGCTCTGCAAGGGAACAAAGAAGGAGTACCAGCAGGCCGGTAGAACCTACATTTGGTTCGGATTATCAAGAGGATGATCTGGTAATCCCGACTTTTTTAAGGCGGGGAAGAAACTGAGTAAGAAACTAATGGAATAACCTATAGAAACAAACGACAATAAAGGAACTTATTGTCGTTTGTTTTTTTTGTTCCAGTACATCGTTCTACAAGATTCTAATGTCTAATATTATATAATAGGGACAAAGACTGAACTTAGTTTATATTATAATGCTTCCATTGAATCCATATTATACAAGCGCCAAGGGATTATGCAAAAAATATGTAGGGGGCAAGGGTGTGGGTCCTATTGAGTATAGATATGTAGATATAATATGGCTTGATAATCTAGTCATGAACTTTATCCTATTATGGACAACATCTAAGCTATCAAAAGAATGTATTGTCCTATGGAGATTGTGGCTAGCATCATGTATAGGGGCAAGCTATGCAGTGGTCATGATATATTATAAATCTTCTATACTCAACTGCTTGGGGCTAAAAATATTATTATCATTAGCAATGCTAATAGTGGTATTTAAGTATACTAGTATTGCAAAACTTTTAAGACTTATGGGACTCTTCTATAGCGTTACCTTTGCATTTGGTGGAGGGGTTTTTGGTATATATTTCTTTACCCAGGATATATTATCAATTGAGAATGGGGTATTTTATATAAAGAACTTCCCAGTTAAAGTCTTATTTTTTTCAGCTCTGCTAATCATTATATTTATATACACTTTAGTACCAAGAATTCGGAGAATATGGACTACCAGTCATTTAGTCTACCCTATAAAAATAATCTATAATGGAATGGATTTTATACTAGATGCATTGCTTGACACAGGTAATTCATTGTATGATCCAATGACCCATAGTCCGGTGGTTATAGTTGAATATACAAAAATTCAGGAGCTTTTGCCAAATGAAATAAGGGATATTTTTAAGGCTGATAAGGACTCCAATATGGAGTATATTGCCAATACCCTATCTGATTCTGATTTTATAGGAAGATTTCGGTTAATACCTTACCATACAGTAGGTAAACCAGGGGGACTATTATTAGGATTTAGGCCAGATAAGGTTTTAATATCTGTAGAGGATAAATGGTCTGAATACGAGGATATAATTGTGGCTTTATATAATGATAGGCTTTCGAGGGATGAGCAGTATCATGCCCTCATTCATCCAGAAGTGCTATCTACTTGATTGAAAAAGGAGGATGATGAAATTGAGTAGGGGTTTTATAGATAAAATGAGATATCATGTCTATAGGATTCAGCTTAGACTGATAAAAAGATTCCCGTCACTAGGAAAGTTCACAATATTTTATATAAGCGGGAGTGAAGCCCTTCCTCCCCCTCTATCTCCCCAGGAAGAGAGAGAGCTGATTAAACGCTTAGAGCAGGGAGATAAATCTGTAAAGAGTCCCTTGATTGAACGAAATCTACGCTTGGTTGTATATATAGCCAGAAAATTTGAAAACACTGGAATAGGATTGGAGGATTTGGTCTCCATTGGTACCATCGGCCTAATAAAAGCTGTCAATACATTTGATCCCCAAAAGAAAATAAAACTTGCTACCTATGCCTCTCGCTGTATCGAAAATGAAATCCTTATGTATTTAAGGAGAAATGGAAAAATAAAATCAGAGATATCTCTTGATGAACCTTTGAATATCGATTGGGATGGTAATGAATTGCTATTGTCGGATATTTTGGGTACGGAGAATGATCTAATATATAAGGTAATAGAGGAGGAAGTGAATCGGGAACTTTTGAATATAGCTATGGAGAAATTGACAGGTAGGGAAAGGAAGATCATGGAACTGAGATTTGGACTGGGGGGACAGAAAGAGCAAACTCAAAAGGAAGTTGCAGATTTTTTAGGAATATCTCAGTCATATATCTCAAGGCTAGAAAAGCGAATAATAAAGCGTCTTAGAAAGGAAATAGCCAGAATGGTTTAAGCCATGTCGGCATAAACTAACATTATTATACAAATCTAGTAGGATCTATTTTAGAATAAAAACCTCTGTCCAGGGAAATACTTCATCTATAGAATCAGTACTGATTTATACTACTACAGACGGACGGAGGATTTGACATGCTTGTAAACAAAGTTGAGATCTGTGGAGTAAACACTTCAAAGCTGCCGGTATTAACAAACGAGGAGATGAAGGAATTGTTTGCTCTCATGCACGCTGGAGACCAAAGTGCTAGGGAAGAATTCATTCAAGGGAATCTGAGACTAGTTTTGAGTGTTATAAAGCGATTTAACAATCGTGGAGAGAATATTGATGATCTTTTTCAAGTAGGCTGTATCGGACTCATAAAAGCTATTGATAATTTTGATTTATCACATAATGTTAGATTTTCAACCTATGCTGTTCCCATGATTATAGGAGAAATTCGCAGATATTTAAGAGATAATAATTCTATTAGGGTAAGCAGATCCTTAAGGGATATAGCCTACAAGGCTCTACAGGTAAGGGACCAGCTAATAAACAAGAACTCAAAGGAACCTACAGTAACTGAAATAGCCAAGGAGTTGAATCTTTCTAGAGAGGAAGTGGTTTTTGCCCTAGATGCTATCCAAGATCCCATATCACTATTTGAGCCAATATACAATGATGGTGGCGATGCCATCTATGTTATGGATCAAGTTAGCGATGAAAAAAATCTTGATGACACATGGTTGGAGGGAATTGCCCTTGGAGAAGCAATGTCCAAGCTTAACCAAAGGGAAAAACTTATATTGACATTAAGATTTTTCGAAGGAAGGACTCAGATGGAAGTTGCAGATGAGATAGGTATCTCCCAAGCACAAGTTTCTAGATTGGAAAAGACAGCTTTGAATCAGATGCGAAAATATATATAAAATATATCTAAGGGGGAAACCCCTTTTTTTCATACCCTCGTCCACAAAGGAATATAATATACAAAGATAAAAGTGGGGTGAAGGGTATTATGGCAAAGTCTTCAGATTTCCGACAGAAGGAAGTAATAAATATTAGGGATGGTAGAAGGTTGGGAGTTATAATAGATATGGAGTTTGATTTGCAGGCAGGTAGAATAACCGCAATAGTGGTTCCGGGGTCTAGTAAGTTAATGGGTTTTATAAAAGGACATACTGATTATGTAATACCTTGGGAAAAAATTAAAAAAATAGGAGATGACGTTATACTGGTGGATGTAGATCTGATGAAGTTTGAAATTTGAGAAAATAGGGAGATTATGTAGACAGATAGGAATAAATTGGTTATAATATGTTTAGAAATAGAAAGCAGGTAGTAAAAAGTTATAGTTGGGTGTTAGAAGATAGGGAATAACATAAAAGACTGAAGTAGGAGTTTGGAGGTTTACATATGAAATGCCCATTTTGTGGAAGTTTTGACAGTAAAGTTATTGATTCACGTCCTACCGATGAGGGATCTGCTATCCGAAGACGAAGAGAATGTATGGAGTGCACAAAGAGATACACCACCTATGAAAAAATAGAAATCCTGCCTCTTTTTGTAATCAAGAAAGATGGTAGCAGAGAAACTTTTGACAGAAACAAGATAATGTCTGGTCTGCTAAAAGCATGTGAAAAAAGACCCGTACCCATAAAGAAATTGGATAAACTGGCCCAGGATATAGAAAAGAATATGTATAATTCTTTGGACCAGGAGATTACCAGTGAAAGAATAGGACAAATGGTAATGGAGGGACTAAAAGAATTAGATGAGGTTGCATATGTACGCTTTGCATCGGTATACCGTCAGTTTAAGGATGTTAACAATTTCATTGATGAATTGGAAAAAATAATACGAGATAGATAGTGGACAAATAGTATCAAATCAGCAATAGGAGCCTTAATAGGATTAGGGGCTCTTTTTTTTATGTCGAATACAACTATTGCTAGCTGGGTAATATAAGTATGATTAGCAGAAGCAATCAATGCAAAATGAGGTGAAGTTATGTCATTAGGTTTGACATTATTGGTTGTAGTAGGTATTCTTTTTTTGTTTGGTATAGGTCACAGTGTACTGGATCGAATGCGACTGAGTGATAAAGCAGCCATGCTTTTTATGGCAGCAATCTTAGTTGGCAGCTTCATTCCCAATATTCCATTGGGAAGAAGGCTTTCTATCAATATTGGAGGAGCCATAATACCCTTAGTCTTGGCCATATATGTTTTTTTCAAGGCAGGGACTGTCAAGGAAAAAACCCGCTCAATACTGGCTTCTATACTAGCAGGAATAGGGGTTTTTGCTGCTAGTCGTCTATTACCCCACGAACCTGAAACCATGTTAATCGACCCCAACTATGTCTATGGTATTATAGCAGGTATTATTGCTTATCTATTTGGCAGATCCCGACGTGCTTCCTTTATTGCAGGAATAGTAGGAGTACTGCTAGCAGATATTGCTCAAGGGATAATAAATTATATGAACAATCTACCCACACCTGTACGCCTAGGAGGAGCTGGTGCTGTGGATGCCGTGGTAATATCTGGATTTTTAGCAGTTATATTAGCCGAAGTCGTAGGAGAACTTCGGGAGAAGATACAAGGAGGTACTAAGAAAAAGAACATGGGCTTTGACAAAGGAGAGTTCATAAGATTAGTTGATTTTGATGAAATGGAGGAAAGGGGTGGCGAAGATGAAAAACAAAAGTAAACTAGTCAGTATGGTAGTTATCATGGCCATCATCTTTACCACTATCTCACCCATAGGGATAAGTAGAGCTGATAATTGGTATGAAGATGAGCCAGGCTTTTTTACTCTCTTTGATGAGGAGGGAAATGAGCTTACTACTATGGCTAGCGAAATGTTTAAGGAGGATGAGTATATTAGTAGTGACAACAAGCACTACTCCATATCACGAGTGGATAAGAAAGGTAAAAGAGCCCATGCAAAATTTTTGGGAGAGATCCAGCTTCCGGAGTTTGAAGAGATTGACGATATGTCCATGGAGGCTATTGCCCCTAAAGAAGGGGATAGGAGCATACTACTATACTGTACCCATAGCGATGAGTCCTATGTTCCAAGCGATGGGAAGCCCAGTATTCCCGCTGAAGGAGGGATCTATGATGTAGCTGAGAGTTTTAAGAACTCCTTAGAAAAAAAGGGAATTAAGGTCGTACTGGACAAAACCTCCCATGACCCTCATGATGCTGGAGCCTATCGTCGTTCTAGACAGACAGCTATGGATCTTATTAGAAAGAATATGCCCATAGCCGCAGTTTTTGATCTTCATAGGGATGCAACACCAAAGCACACCTATGAAACCTCTGTAGATGGAGAATATATGAGCAAAGTGAGGATCGTTATCGGGAAGAGAAATCAGAATAGGAAAGTAAATGAAGAGCTTGCCTATAAGATAAAGGCCATTGCCGACAAGTCACATCCTGGGCTGATAAAAGATATATATATAGGACGTGGTGAATATAATCAAGAACTATCCCCACGTTCACTTCTCTTTGAATTTGGAACCCATGAGATAAGTAAAGAGGCAGCTCAAAAGGCTACTGTTAATATGGCTGATGTAGTAAACAAAGCCATATTTGGCGGGGTTTTTAAGTCGAAAGAGCATGATAAAGGACAAGAGGAAAAAGGGGAGACAAAAGAGACAAGAGAAACAAAGGAAAGAAGTTACAAGGCAGAACCAATAAGCCAGGAGGAAGGAAAAGGAGCAGGTAGTGGGATACTATGGTTTATAATCATAGCAGCCATAGGCATTGTAGTCTTTACATTGATTAGCAAGAGTAGAAATGAGATGGCAGATTCTTTTAACAATATATTTGGAAAGAAAAAGAGAGAATAAGCAAAACACCTTAAAGGAGCCTAGTTTTTAAGGCAATAAATCACTGCAAAAGCTCTACCTATACAGCTTATGTAGTGTAGCCATGCCTATAGGGACCTATAAGATGAGGAAGCTCCTCTGTTTTAAGGATATTTTGAGACAGAGGGAGCTTTTTTCATTTACAGGCCTGGATGGCTTTATATAAAAATACTTCATCTGGCTTTGGAATGTCTTGACTTTGCCTTAGTTTTGGTCAATAATAGTACTATATTAGCCGTTTAGTATCAGGTGATAAAATCTAGTGATAAGAGGTGGCAAAAGCATGAAAACTAAGGGCCATACTATATCTAACATACTTCCCGGCAGCATTGCTGATGAGATGGGTATAGAGCCGGGAGACAAATTGATAGCTATCAATAATACTACCGTTTTAGATGTGCTGGATTATTTAGAGTGGATTGAGCAGGATTATTTAGAATTGACCATTCGAAAGCAAGACGGAGAAGAATGGATTTTGGAGATAGAGAAGGATATCGATGAAGATATTGGTATAGATTTTGAATTTCCTTTGATGGACAGGAAGAAAGCTTGTGCAAATAACTGTATATTTTGTTTTGTGGATCAACTTCCACCTTCATCTCGTTGCAGTCTACAGTTTAAAGATGATGATTGGAGGCTTTCATTTTTAATGGGTAACTACATTACTTTGACCAATCTATCACCTAGGGATCTAAAGAGGATACATGAAAAGCATGTAAGTCCTCTCTATGTATCCATCCACACCAGCAATCCTGATCTTAGGATCAAGATGATGGGGAACAAAAGAGCGGGAGAGATATTAGATATATTGGAAGGATTCCGCGAAAACGGGATTTTAGTTCATTGTCAGATTGTACTGTGCAGAAACATAAATGATGGCAATGAATTGGACAAGACCTTAGAGGATTTATGGTCGTTTCATGATATAATACAATCAATAGCCATTGTTCCTGTAGGCCTTACAGGGCACCGCCAAGGTTTGGAGGAAATATTGCCTTATGATAAAGGATCATCAAATCAGCTTATAGACCAGGTAGAGGTATGGCAGGCTTTTTTCAAGGACAAGCTAGATACAGCTTTAGTTTTTGTAGCCGATGAATTCTACCTAATGGCAGAAAGACCTATGCCGGAATACCAAGCCTATGAAGATTTCCCACAAATTGAAAATGGTGTGGGATTGGTACAGAAATTCCGCAATGAATTCTATGAGGCTATTGAGGAGTTGAGCAGTGACATTAGAGGGCAAGATGAGATATCTATAATCACCGGTCAATCGGCTTTTGAGATTATGGAGGAAATTGGACAAACATTAGAAAGGATGACAGGCAAAACTATCTATGTTTATCCTATTAAAAATAACTTCTTTGGTGGACAAGTTTCCGTTGCTGGATTGGTAACAGGTAGTGATATAATAAAAGGGCTAGAGGGAAAGCCTTTGGGAGAAAAGATACTTATTCCCAACATAATGTTAAGACAAGGCGAAAATGTCTTTCTAGATGATACGACTTTGGAGACATTGCAGCAAGGGTTGGGAACTAAAGTAGTTCCCGTTGCTGTAGATGGCCGAGCCCTAGTAAAAGAGATTATGTCCAAGGATTAGTATTTTATTATTTGTCATACTAGTCCAGCATTTTGCACTATATAAGTATAATGGCTATTGAAGCTATTAATCAAAAACTATAATTTAGCTGTAGTCCATTAACTATATACCATGACAAGTGTGGGGCTAGAGTAAGATTGAATAAAAGCTGTTTATAAAGGTGGGAAATAAGTGATAAATCCAATTGTTGCAATAGTAGGCCGTCCCAATGTGGGCAAGTCTACACTCTTTAACCAGCTAGTTGGCGCAAGGATTTCTATTGTAGACGATCGTCCAGGGGTGACTCGAGATAGAATCTATGCTGACACCGAGTGGCTGGATAATAAAATGACTTTAGTAGATACAGGCGGTATAGATGTACACAGCCAAGATCAATTAGTCACACAGATGAAGGAGCAGGCAAATGTGGCTATCGATATTGCTGATGCTATTATCTTCCTAGTGGATGGGAAGGAGGGTATAACCCCTGCTGACCAAGAGGTAGCCAACCTATTGAGAAGAGCACAGAAGCCAATTGTTTTAGGTATAAATAAAATCGATGCCCCTCATGAAGAGGAAATGCTCTATGAATTCTATAACCTAGGTATGGGAGAACCTATTTCCATATCTGCCTCACATAAAAGGGGATTAGGGGATCTTTTAGATGCGGTGGTTGCCCATCTTCCCAAGCTGGATTATGATGAGGAGGATGAGGACGTTATAAAGGTTGCCGTTTTAGGAAAACCTAACGTGGGGAAATCTTCTATTGTCAACTGTCTACTAGGAGAGGATAGGGTAATTGTCAGTGATATACCGGGTACTACTAGGGATGCTATCGATACCCCCTTTGTGGTCAATGGGAAAAAATATGTTATTATAGACACTGCCGGTATTAGGAGAAAGAGTAGGATAAGCGAAGATTTGGAGAGGTATAGTGTTATTAGGGCATTATCAGCTATTCGGAGATGTGATATTGCTCTTTTGGTTATCGATGCTACTGAAGAAGTCACCGAGCAGGATACTAAGATAGGCGGCCTTATACATGAGGAAGGCAAGGGCTGTATAATGATTATGAATAAGTGGGATCTGATTGAAAAGGAAACCAATACTATGAACCAGTATAGGAAGCGTTTACTTAATGATCTATCCTTTTTGCAATATGCGCCTAGCCTTTTTACATCTGCCCTTACAGGTCAGAGGTTAGACAGGATAATTGAAATGGTTGATGAGGTTTATGCCAAATGTACTTTCAGAATTTCTACGGGGGTATTAAATGATTGTATTGCAGATGCCGTGGCTTTTTCTGAACCACCAACTGATAAGGGTAGAAGGCTCAAGATATATTATGGTACTCAGGTTTCTATCAAGCCTCCCACCTTTGTTCTGTTTGTAAATGATCCAGCCTTAATGCATTTTTCATATATAAGGTATTTAGAGAATCAATTTAGGAAAAGTTTTGGACTGGAAGGCACACCTATTAGATTTATTGTAAGGCAAAGATCCAATGGATAAAAAGGAGGGGGCTAAATAATGTTATATATTCTTATTGCTGCAATAGGTTATACTCTCGGTAACATTTCTTCATCCTATCTTGTGGGCAAGTTTGCAGGCAATATAGATGTCAGACAACACGGCAGCGGTAACCTAGGGGCTACTAATGTCTTTAGAGTACTAGGTTTTAAGGCAGGAATCATTGTGTTTTTGGCAGATGCACTTAAAGGGGTTCTTGCTACCTTGATAGGCTTATGGATAAAAGGAGATATTGGTGGGTTGGTAGGAGGCATAGCAGCCGTGGCAGGACATAATTGGCCATTTATGCTAGGTTTCAAAGGTGGAAAGGGAATCGCTACTTCTTTTGGTACCCTTATTATAATTTTTCCTGGAGTTTCCCTTATTCTTTTTGTAGTGGCTGTCCTAATAATTGTATTGACCAAATATGTATCCTTGGCTTCGGTTTCAGTAGCAATCTTATTTCCTATTCTAGTAATCGCTTTTGGATACAGTGGCAAGCACATTATAGGAGCATTGCTATTGTGTGCCTTGGCTCTATACAGGCATAGAGCTAATATATCCAGGCTGCTAAATAGACAGGAAAATAGGATTACATTAAGAAGTAGGGGTAGGAGATTAAGATGATAAAAAAGGTCTCTGTTATTGGTGCAGGTAGCTGGGGGACTGCCCTGTCCATTCTCCTTGCCAATAAGGGCATAGATGTGAATCTTTGGGCTTATGAAGAAGAGGTATATGAGCAGATCACTGAAACTAGGGAAAATAGTCGCTACCTTCCGGAAATAGTCATACCGTCTAGTGTCATAGCCTATAGGGATAAACGAGAGGCCATAAGAGATACAGATCTTACGGTGCTAGCTGTATCCTCTCAAGCAGTACGTAGCGTGGCTGCTCAGATAAGGGATTTTATTCCCGACCAAGGCATTATAGTCAATGTAGCAAAGGGGCTGGAAGTAAAGAGCCTTAAGAGATTATCACAGGTAATAGAAGAGGAGGTTCCTCATTGTCGCATAGCCATACTATCCGGTCCAAGTCATGCGGAAGAGGTGGCTATGGGAATCCCCACTACAATAGTAAGTGCAGCTAAAGAGCGTCGGGTATCGGAATTTGTCCAGGATGTCTTTATGAGTCCAAATTTTAGAGTGTACACAAATTCAGATGTAATTGGTGTTGAAATGGGTGGAGCTCTCAAAAATATTATTGCCCTGGCAGCGGGAGTGGGAGATGGCTTAGGCTATGGTGATAATACCAAGGCAGCTCTAACTACTAGGGGTATTGTAGAGATAACCCGCTTGGGTCAAGCTATGGGTGCATTACCCAGTACCTTTGCTGGTCTAACCGGTATCGGGGACCTAATAGTTACCTGTACCAGTATGCACAGTCGAAACAGACGGGCAGGAATAATGATCGGTCAGGGAAAATCCTTGGATGAGACCCTAACTACTGTTGGAATGGCTGTAGAAGGAGTAAAAACCTGCGAGGCTGCGTATAAATTAGCTCAGAAGATGGGTGTAGAAATGCCCATCACCGAACAATTATACCAAGTGCTTTTTATGAATAAGGAAGCCAAGGAAGCTGTAGAGGATTTGATGCTTCGTAATAAGACCTTTGAAAGTGAAGAAGGCTACAATAAATGGCTATAATTTTTATGACAACCTTGTCATAAACCTTTTCCCTTAACAATATACATTATTATAGATATTCATGTATGTTGAGCTTGTAATGGCAAGAGTTGCAATCTAATAACAGGGAGGGAAAAGGTGATGGAGAAATTTGACTTATATCGGGATATTGCCGAACGCACCGATGGCGATATATACATTGGAGTGGTGGGGCCAGTTCGAACGGGTAAATCTACCTTGATAAAAAAAATCATGGATTTACTGGTGCTCCCAAATATCGAAAACGATCCTAAGAGGGAGAGGGCTATCGATGAGATGCCCCAGAGCGGGGCAGGTCGAACCATTATGACCACCCAACCTAAGTTTGTTCCCGATGAGGCAATAGAGATTACTATTCGAAATAATGCTAGCCTAAAGGTTCGTATGGTGGACTGTGTAGGCTATCTGGTAAATGGTGCTATGGGTCATATGGAAGGGGATAGTCCTCGAATGGTACGTACCCCTTGGTTTGACTACGACATCTCTTTTGAGGATGCTGCGGAACTGGGCACCAGAAAAGTAATTACGGATCACTCAACCATCGGCCTGGTGGTGACAACTGATGGGAGTATTACGGATATTTCCCGATCAAATTACATAGAGGCGGAGGAGAGGGTAGTCAATGAACTTAAGGAGCTAAATAAGCCCTTTGTAATCATTCTCAATTCCAGTACCCCCAAGGCACCGGAGACAGTAAACATGCGGGAGGCCCTGGAGGAGAAATATGATGTTCCTGTACTATTGTTTGATGTAATGAATTTAACCTTGGAAGACATAGACGATATACTTAGCAATATTCTGTTTGAGTTTCCATTGACAGAGATACGGATAGATATTCCCAAATGGGTTCAGAGCCTTGATGATGACCACTGGCTTATTGAGCATATATTTGATTCCATCAAAGGCTTTACTGAGGATATCTTTAGAGTAAGGGATATAGATATAATAAAAAACGCACTGGAGGGCTCAGAGTTTGTAGAGCAGCCCAGCATAGCTGAAATAAGCCTGGGTAATGGTAAAGTATTAGTGGATATGGATACCAAGCCCGGTATGTTCTACAAGGTTCTGGGTGAGACCTGTGGATACAATATAGAAGGGGACTATCAGTTGATTGGACTCATGAAGGAATTGGCCTCGGCTAAGAAGGAGTATGATAAGGTAGCTCAGGCTCTAGATGATGTTAAGACAACTGGCTATGGGACTGTTTCCCCTACCATGGATGAGTTGGTGTTGGAAGAACCAGAGATTATTAAGCAAGGTGGTAGATTCGGGGTGTGCCTAAGGGCTAGTGCGCCGTCCCTTCACTTTATACGGGCTGATATTCAAACCGAGGTTTCGCCAATAGTAGGCAGTGAAAAGCAAAGCCAGGAGTTGGTCAACTATCTATTAGATGAGTTTGAGGCGGATCCGGCAAAACTTTGGGAATCCAACATCTTCGGAAAATCTTTACATGAGCTAGTAAATGAAGGTCTATCCAATAAGCTTATGCGAATGCCGGAAGATGCCCAGTTCAAAATCCAAGAAACTCTCCAACGGATAATAAACGAGGGTAGCGGGGGGCTCATCTGCATAATACTATAAAGGACATAAGATCATAGGGCGAAATCGTCAGCATAAGCTGACGATTTTTTGTGTCCAAATTAAATAGATCTTTATCCCTAATCAGTAAAGGCATTGACTTATCAATAGCGCATATGCCCATATGGCGATACCTGTTGAACTGGTACAAAAGGTAAAGTTATCTGTCTTATATATTGTTATTCAACCGCTTTAAGTGCTTCCACCATATCGATATCTTGGAGCTTTCTATGGGTAATTAGCATAACTATAAGTGAAAAAGCTAGGGTCAGGGCAGTGGATAGAATATAGCTACTGAGCTTAACTGCAGGATCCATCATAATGTTGGCAGGAGGAAGAGCTGTAAGAACAAAGTCATGGAGCAGTAAACCAAAACCATAGCCAATGGAAATCCCTATTGCAGTCAACAGCATAGTTTCCCTATATACGTAAGCAGTTACCTCTTGGGGATAAAAACCAAGAACCATTATTGTGGATAATTCCCTAACCCGTTCAGAAACATTAATATTGGTTAAGTTATAAAGGACCACCATGGCTAGCAAAGAAGAAGCTAGAATAATGACTAGGACCACAATATCCAAGGCTTTCATAAGCTCCCGAATTATATCGCTAGATACATTTTTATTAATGGCACTCAAAACTACATCTTTGTTGAGCATATCCTGGGTAAATTGGGTGGTAGCTTCATTGCTTTTTTCATTGAGCAAAAGGTAATCACAGTTTTTAGCATAGGTTTTTTCAAAGATTTCTTCATAATAATCCTTGGTCATATACAAGTAATGGCCAGCGTAATTTTCAGCAATTCCAGAAATTTCAATTTGCCTAAACTTTCCATCATTATCTTTGAATTTCAGCCTGTCGCTTATATCTAAGTCAAGAAGACTGGCCAGCTTTTCTGTAATAACAGCACCCTTATTAAGTTTAATTTCATCTTGACTTTCCCTTTCTATCAGGGGATTAATTTTTTGGAAACCCTTCTCGTCCTCAGGTACAACTATACTAAGGTCTTGATCTAGTTTATCCGGTATTTCTACTGTAGCCTGCTCCAAACGAGCCGGATAGACACTGGCAATACGCTTATCCTCTTTTAGCAGATTATTATAATCAAACAAATCCTCTGCTGGGGCACTGTCATTGATAATCAAAATAGTATCATATTTGAAAAGTTTATCATACTGTTTACCGAGTATCCCGGTAACTGAATCCCTAATAGCAAAGCCCATAAAAATCAGAGCAGTGCAGCCTGTAACACCAAGGATGGTCATTATCATCCTTTTCTTGTAACGGAAGATATTGCGGGCAGTAACCTTATAATTAAAGGATAAACGTCGCCACAGCAGGGTAAATCGCTCTAATAAAACACGATTCCCATTCTTTGGAGCCTTCGGTCTAAGGAGAGTAGCAACATTATTATCCAAAGAAGATCTAGTTGTTACAAGGGTGACAAATCCCGTACAGAAAAGGCTAATAATCACAGCTATTAGATTGTATATAGGTGGAAGCAGCGGGAGAGGCTCTTTAAAGAGAAAATTCGAGGAGTATGCAAAGAATACTATAGGCATAAGAAGTTTGTGAGCTCCAATAATGCCTATAATGCTTCCTATCAGGCTTGCGCAGCTTCCATATATCAAATACTTCTTAATAACAGCCCAGTTGGAATAGCCTAGTGCCTTCAAAGTTCCAATCTGCAACCGCTGCTCATCAACCATGCGGGTCATGGTGGTTAAGGAAACCAAAAGAGCTATAAGGAAGAAAAAGACTGGGAAGATATGGGATAGTAAATCCATGCTCTCAGAGTTCTCTATATATTGTGAAAAACCCATATCCTTATACGGATGACTGACACTATAAGCTGGGATTTTTAGTCCTTCCAGGGCCTTTCGTGCCTTGCTTATATCTTTTTTTGCCTGCTCAATATCTTCTCGAGCTTCAGGCAACTTCTCCAGGTATTCATTCAATCCCTTTTCATACTCTTCCTCAGCTTCTAGAAGCTTGCTATAGGCATCCTCTAGTTCATTTTCACCTTTTAAGCGCTCTGACGCAAGTTTGTTTTTAGCCTTCTTTAATTCGGACATTCCATTTTCATATTCTACTTGGCCTGCAGCCAGATCTTCCTGCGCCTTTTTTAGCTGTGTTTCTCCTTGGTTGACTTGCCTGCGACCACTTTCCAGCTCAGCAAGTCCTTCTTCATATTCCATTTTTTTTAATTCAAGGTTGGCAATTTCCTGATCTAGCTTTTTTTGGCTAATATCTAGCAGGGTGGAGGCTTCATCCAGTTGGGATATACCGGCCAACACTTTCTCCTTTTGGCTTAAGAGGTCTTTGTGTTGACCTTCAAGCTCAGCTTTATTTTTAAGAGACTCTTCTTTACTTTCCAAAAGCTTTCTTTGCTCTCCTGCCAGCTCATCTTTTGCTCCTATAATATTGTTTTTCTCTAATTGAAGACCAGTGAGGGAGGCTTCAATTTGGCTAATTTCTATAATTATATTATCCAATTCAGCCTTCAGTTCGGGTCTGGGATTATCTTTGAGTTTTAATTCCAATTGAGTTTTCCTATCCATTAAAACCGTTAGTTGCTCATTTGAGCTAAGAATTAACGTGTCTACATCATTTAGTTGACTTTCCAAAAACGATGTTTGGGCTGACAGCTGGGATAAGGCCTCATAAATGGAATTCAGACCTTTATTTACATCAGTTAAGGAATTCTCTAGCATTTTTATACCTTGGTTAAGGGCAGCTAGACTTTCATCAGGTTTTAGTAAATCCATCTTCTCTTTTAGCTCAGATCTAGCTTGATTAATTTCTTTTTGTACAGATTCCAGGCGAGCTTTACCCTGGTCAAGTTGTAGCTTAGCCTTAGCTAGTTGGGCCTCCCCTTGAGACAATTCAGCTTTGGATTGGCTTAATTCTTGCTCACCCTCTACAATCTCTGTATATCCATAATCCAGTTTATCCTTGGTCTTTTGCAATTCTGTCTCTGCTTTTGAAATTTGTAACTGGGCATCCTCAATCTCTTTGTCAAAGGTAGCTTTACCTTCCTCATAATCAGCCCAGGCCTTGTCTAGTTTATCCCTTGCATCATCCAGTTCCACTTGGGCATTGAGAAGTTCCTGCGTAGCTTCGGATATTTCCTCTTCAGCAGAGGAAATATCTCTATTCCCTTCTTGAAGGTATTTATTTAGTCTTGCTTCTGGACGGGAGGCAAGGAGTTCCTCAACCTCCTTAACATGTAAATTCATCATTTGCCTATATTGGGATGAATACTTACTTTCCTTTTGTACATCATCAAAAGTGAGTCTGGCTAGACTATAGTTTTCCATATTAAAATCATCTTCAAGGATTACACCAAAAAAGTCCACAACTCCAGTACCTATGGGGGAGCTTCCTTTTTCGTAAGGTGTAAGGTATTCTGGAGAATTTATAAAGCCAACTATAACAAAATTATAATCTTTCAAATTGTAATTGTCTTCATCTTTTTCAGGAAGAAATGAGATCTGATCCCCAACTCTGTAGCCTTCCTCTGCCATAAGCTCATCTAAAACAATTTCTCCCCGCTTATCAGGCAGTCTGCCTTCTATAAGCTCATAACCTGGTAGTTGGCCAAGAGACTCAATGCGAACTACCATATATGAATCATCTATCATCAAATCAGCACGGTAAGCGTAATCCAGTATTTCTACACCAGAAATAGAGGCAAAGATTTCTTGGTCTTCCTTATCCAGACCAAAAGGAGAGGAAACTGTCATATCTCCTAATCTATAAGTATTCGTATAGGTGAGAATGGTGTTTCGCATGGTGGGTCCCGTTACACTAAGGCCTACAAAAACAAATGAACCTAGAGCGATCATCATCATTATTGAAAGAAATCTAGTAATTGAAACTGTGAACTCTCTATAAATATCTTTATTTAAAGCTCTTATTCTCATAAAAACCTACCATTCTATATCATCAATTGAAGCAGGATGCTTGTTTAGTGTTATTCTTCGTACCTTAGCATCATTAATTTCGATTACACGGTCGGCAATAGGTGTAATCGCCTGGTTATGGGTTATTACAATAACAGTTGTTCCAGTGTCCCTGCAGGTATTCTGTAGAAGTTCCAGAATTGCTTTACCGGTTCTATAATCTAGGGCACCTGTAGGCTCGTCAGCTAAAAGTATTTTTGGGCTCTTTGCCAGTGCCCGGGCAACTGCTACTCGTTGTTGCTCTCCACCAGAAAGTTGGGCAGGAAAATTGTTTAATCGATGACCAAGGCCAACACTTTCTAAAACTTCATTAGCATCCTTGGCCTTTGGTACAATTTGGGATGATAGCTCCACATTTTCCAAGGCCGTCAAATTTGGCAATAAGTTATAGAACTGAAAAACAAATCCAACATCCAATCTTCGATACTTTATGAGCTCTTTACTAGTAAGCTTGGCTATATCTTTTCCATCTACAATTACCTTTCCTTCATCACAGGTATCCATACCTCCTAGAATATTAAGTATGGTTGATTTGCCAGCACCTGAAGGGCCGACTATAACTACAAATTCACTCTTTTGAATCTCAAAACTTATTCCATTATTAGCTACAATAACTGTGTTGCCCATTCTATATCGTTTATAGCATTCCACTACTTTTATAAAGGCCATAATATTAACATCAACTCCCATAGGTCCATTCCACGCATAAGTTTTTTATAGTTGATTCTCCTTATTCTTCATTACTTCCATAGAAAGTTCTATTAGTCGATTCAACTCGATAACATTTTCTTCGCCTAGGCCTTCTACCAGGACATCAAAATAGTTATTTATTCTCTCTTGTTTTTCCTTGATAAAAGATTCCCCATTAGATGTTAGTTTTACACACATTCGACGTCGATCTTTTTCAGAGATGTTCATTTTAACATACCCTTTTTTCCTTAGAGAGGCTAGAGCATGGGTGATTCGGGGTCTTGACACATGAAGTTTATCACTCAATTCTGATGGATTGACATCTCCATGGGGATTCTTTATAAGGTATAAGAGTATTTGTATTTTATCTTGCAAAAAAACAGCAAGTACACTAAAAACCTTCATCTCATACATGTCAGACAGAGACTTTGTCAAAGTATTTCTTAACTTAATCTTATCCATTATTACCTCCGGGAAAAATAGTTTAAACAATTAATTATTAACATTGTTTATTATATTCGCTTTTGGGTATTTTTGCAATACTTATCTCTTTATTATTTTAAGTATCTTGAAAGAATGGATTCTTGCCGGTCTAATCTAGAGATAGCTTAATCTAAGGATAGCTTATAATAAAAAAGGACTGCCAAAGCAGTCCCTTCTTTTACTTACCATCTTTATCTCTAATCTCCACCCTGCGGATTTTGCCGCTTATGGTCTTGGGCAGTTCGTCCACAAAGTCCACAATCCTGGGATATTTATAAGGAGCTGTTACTCTTTTAACGTGATCTTGGAGCTCCACCTTCAGTTCTTCGCTTGCCTTATAGCCCTTCGCTAGAACAACCGTGGCTTTTACCACTTGACCCCGTATGGGATCGGGAACTGCAGTTATAGCACATTCCAGAACAGCAGGATGTTCTATAAGTGCGCTTTCCACCTCAAAAGGGCCTATCCGGTAGCCAGAGCTCTTGATAACGTCATCCGCTCTACCAACAAACCAATAGTAGCCGTCTTCATCACGCCAAGCCATATCCCCAGTATAATAGATTCCATCACGCCATACATTTTTGGTCATCTCGGGATCCCTATAGTATCCGTCGAACATTCCAAGGGGTTTGTCTTTGTGTGTACGGATGATTATTTGCCCCTCTTCACCTATATCGCAGGAATTGCCTTCTTCATCTATGATATCTATATCATAACCAGGAGCGGGCTTTCCCATGGAGCCGGGCTTGGCTTTCATCCAGGGGAAGTTTGCTAAAACCACAACTAACTCGGTTTGCCCGTATCCTTCCATTAGTTTTATTCCTGTCATTTGAAGGAATTGATTATAAACTTCCGGATTTAGAGGTTCACCGGCTACTACACAGTATTCTAAGGATTCTAAGTTATATTGAGAGATATCTTCATTAATAAGGAACCTGTATATGGTAGGAGGAGCACAAAAGGAGCTTATCTTAAATTTCTCTATGGTCTCGAGCATCCTTTGAGGATTGAATTTGTCGAAATCATATACAAATACCGCACTACCGCCAATCCATTGTCCATAGATTTTACCCCACATGGCCTTAGCCCAACCGGTGTCTGCAACGGTTAGATGGAGTCCTCCATCTATAACATTTTGCCAGTATTTTGCCGTTATTATATGGCCTAGGGGATAGGTAAAGTTATGTTGAACCATCTTGGGTTGTCCGGTGGTTCCTGAAGTAAAGTATAGAAGGGAAATATCCTCATTACTAGTAGCTTCTTCATCTATAGGTCTATGGAATGATGCGCTAGCCTTTTCGATTTCAGAATCAAAATCTAACCAACCGGTCCGAGATCCCCCCACTAGTACCTTTTTCTTTAGGGACGGGGATTCTTTCTCTGAGTCTTCGATATGTTGTATAACTTCCTCTTCATTTACTGATATTATCATCTTTATATCTGCAGCTCTATTTCGATAAACAATATCATTGGTAGTCAATAGATGGGTAGCTGGTATGGAGATAGCCCCTAATTTATGTAGGGCTAGCAGGCAAAACCAAAATTCATATCTTCTCTTCAAGATAAGCATAACGGGATCACCTTTTTTTATGCCCGCCTCCTTAAAAAAGTTAGCTGCCTTATCACTATAGTATTTTAAGTCCTTAAAGTTAAAGACTTTGGTCTCTCCGTTGTCATTATACCACACTATAGCAGTGCTATCAGGCTTTGTTTGAGCCAGTTGGTCAACAACGTCATAGGCGAAATTAAAATTTTCTGGCACTTTTATATGAAAGTTCTCCAAAAAATCTTGGTAGGAATCAAATTCTCTGTCTACAAAGTTCTTTAGCATGTCGATGGTTCCTCCTTTTACATGATCAATGCAAGAAATTTAGCAGGTTTATCATTCAAAGCCTTCATACCGTGCTTATGACTGGAATCGTAGAAGATACAGTCTCCTTCTTCCAAAACAACCTCATGGCCGGCTATTAGTATCTTTAGGGTACCCTCCAAAACATAGTCAAACTCTTGACCTATATGGGAGTTTTGGGCTATGGGAGCATCCGGCGAGTCAGGCATTACTGTCACCAAAAAAGGCTCGGCCTTTTTGTGTGCAAAGTTATAGGCCAGGCTTTGATAATCGTATTCCTTTCTTCTATTAACCTTGATGCCCTGGCCTTTACGCACTAAGGAATATATGTTGAGCTTTGGTTCATCACCCGTTAATATGGCGGTGAGCTCAACTTTGAATTTGTTTGATATTCCGTAGAGAACACTTACCGGTATGTCAGTTTCGCCTTTCTCATATGTACGGTACTCTTGAGGCGAGATGTTTAAATCCTGAGCAAGTTCTTCTATGGTCAATCCATAAATCTCTCTCAGTTCCTTTATACGCATGGCAATTTGCTTGATCTGTTCTGACATTTATATTCTCCTTTCAAAATTATAGTTCAATATTATCTAAGGCTATTTAAGTCCTTGTGCTAGTTAGACTGATATTACCCCATAGGCATAATATTCCATTGTCCAGTGAGAATATCCTTATAATGAATTTCAGCTGCAAACGAAGGTTCAAGGTCTCCTATCACAAGGCATTAATTGAATGTTTTCAGTATATACAAACATAATAAAAAATGCAAGAATATCTGGATATTCTTGCATTAAAACCTAAGGCTCTCTAAAACTTTTATCATTCTTCTTCTTTGTAAGAATTATAAATCCTAATGAGGAGCTCATCGATTTCATATTGGAGATTCCCTATCTGCTCTTGAATGCTTCCCTCGATTGTCTTTAGTTCTTCGAGGTATTCCTCTTTTTCTACAAGGGCGGCTTCAAGAAGGTTTACACTTATACTTTTCATAATGCCTTGCCCTCCTTTTTATTGTTAGCTATATATACCCTCAACTGGGTCAGCTAAACACTTATTGTTATATACTATGCTAATTGATTAATGTCTATGAACAAATTGCACTTATATTGATTATAGAAAGGTTTAGTGATAATATCTAAGTATCTTTCTTTGAAAGGATTTTCTATGAAAGGATTTTCTATGAAAAAGAACAAATGGACACTAATCTATATAGTATTAAATATCTTTATAATTGTATTGATAGGCTTTATGGACCCGGAGATTAAGGATCTGGACAAGATATTTGGCAAGGTGAAGCCTGCTTGGCTAGTGGTTGCAGTTGCTACCATGGTAGTATTTTGGATAATGGATGGGGCTATACTTAGCTATGGGATAAAACTGATATACAGGGGAAAGAGTTTTTGGAAATGTTTTAAGATTTCTATTATAGGCCAGTATTACAATGCCATTACTCCCTTTGCAAGTGGAGGACAGCCAGCACAAGTTTATTATATGAACATGATCGGAATACCTGGCGGATCCGCTAGCTCTATTTTAATGATAAAATTTTTGATATATCAAATAGTCCTTTCTATATTCAGCACTGTGGCTATAGTATGGAAGGGGATGACCATTTATAATTTTAATAGCTGGGTTTTCTGGTTCTCCATAGTGGGATTTGTTATTAACGCAGGAGCTATCATTCTGTTGGTTTTTTTGTCTATAAAGAAAGGCTTTGTTCAAGGACTCGTGTATAAAACAATAGATATGCTAAGTAGAATAAAACTGATAAAGAATTCAGAGAATACGAAGAAAAAACTTAAATCCCATGTGGAGGATTTTCACCATGGTATGAAACTAATGCAAGACAATTTAAAAGGTATGTTGCTTATGGGATTTATGACGGGCATACAATTAATTTGCTTTTTTTCTATCACATTTTTCATATATATGGCCTTAGGCTTAAAAGGCGAGAGCTGGCCAAATATTATATTTGTTCAAGCCCTGCTTTATTTAGCCGTTTCCTTTATTCCTACCCCAGGTGCTATGGGGGCCTCGGAAACAGGTTTTATGTCATTTTTTAGACTCTTTTTCCCCAGCAATCTTATATTTGTAGCCATGTTGTTATGGAGGATCATAAGCTACTATTTAAACATTCTATCAGGTATCCTAGTTATACTCTTTGATAGCATCAAGTATTCTGTATCTGGAGATAATGTAAGCTATGGAGCAAAGAAATTCATTGTTAAAAAACACATGGATGACATATGATATGGGTGATGGTATGGTTCACTGACACCTTTTATGGGTATAGAGATATATATCAGTCAAATTTGAGTATTTTGGATAGAAGTATTCACGAAGGAGGCGATGGTGATACATGCTTTAATGATAGTATTTGGTGGTACTGGAGATTTAGCTCATAGGAAGCTTTATCCCGCTGTATGTAATTTATATTTTTCAGGTTTGTTACCTCAAGAGTTTGCTCTGGTATCGGTAGGAAGAAGGGATAAGACGACTGAGGAATTCCGCAAAGAGGTTGTAGATTCTATTACGAAGGATTCAAATATAAACCCCGTAAAGAATAAGGATTTGGATGATATTACATCTAGGTTCTATTATTATAAAAATGATTTCTATAGCAACCAAGGCTATGAAGACCTAGGTAAGTTTTTGCAACAATTAGATGAAAAATACGAGACCAGGGGCAATAGAGTCTTTTATTTGGCTGTTGCTCCTGAACATTTTGGGCCTGTAGTAGAGAGGATAAACAGTGCTGGCCTGACTCCTAACAGTGGGAATTCATGGCAAAGAGTAGTTATAGAGAAACCCTTTGGGAAGGATTTGGACTCGGCAGCAAAGTTGAACCAGGACATAAGCAGGGTATTTGATGAAGAAAATATTTATAGGATAGATCACTATTTGGGTAAAGAAATGATGCAAAATATCATGGTTATCCGATTTGCAAACACTCTTTTTGAGCCTCTGTGGAATAACAAGCACATAGATCATATACAGATAACTTCTAGTGAGACAGTAGGGGTGGAAAATAGGGGGGGATATTATGAAGGATCGGGTGCCTTAAGGGATATGATGCAAAACCACATGCTACAGCTCCTTATGTTGACGGCGATGGAGCCACCGGTCAACCTAGATAACCAATCTATTCGTGATGAAAAGGTTAAGGTACTCAGGGCTCTATCCCCTATGACTCCTGAGGAAGTGAAGAGAAATGTTGTGAGAGGGCAGTACGGACCAGGGATAGACGGGGATAGGAAGCTTAAGGGCTATAGACAGGAAGAACGGGTGTCCCCTCAGTCAAACACTGAGACCTACGTAGCCATGAAACTCATGGTAAATAATATTCGCTGGGCAGGAGTTCCCTTCTATCTGAGAACAGGTAAGCGTATGCCCTGCAAGACCACTGAGATAGCAATACAGTTTTCTGAACCACCGGAAGTATTATATTTTAAGGAGTTTCAGAGATTGGAGTCCAACTTATTGGTCATAAAAATTCAGCCTAGAGAAGGTGCTTTTCTGCAGTTTAATGCAAAGAAACCAGGCGCCCGTAGTGAAATCATTCCAGTGGCTATGGATTTTTGTCAAAACTGCGATATTGGAGCAGAATCTGTAGATGCCTATGTAAGATTGTTGTATGATGTTTTAAGAGGAGATTCTACCCTCTTTACCAGATGGGATGAAGTTGAGCACTCATGGAGATTTATTGATAAGATTGCAAAGACTTGGGAGGATACTGCACCCGATTTTCCTAACTATTCAGCAGGAAATTGGGGACCGGAAGAAGCAAGGGAACTAATAGAGAGAGATGAAAGAATGTGGAGGGATGTTTGTGACTATTATTGATATATCTATGCCAATTACTATAGATATGCCAGTTTATAAGAATAGGGATGAAAAACGACCTAGTATTGAGCTTGTTCGAGATTTTACTAGCGGGAGCGTTTATGAAAGTAGGTTATCTATAGAGCTTCATACAGGAACTCATATTGATGCACCACTGCATATGATTGAGGGTGGAGAAGATATTACTGTCTACCCAATCGCAAGATCGGTATCCCCCTGTAGGGTTTTGGATTTAACCAATATAGAAGATGGTATCACCAAGGAGGATCTAGTAAATAAGGAAATTGTAGCTGGGGAATTTGTTCTGTTAAAGACCAGAAACTCCTGGCATGATGAATTTAATCCAGACTTTATCTATCTAGAAGAGAGCGGGGCCAAATATCTAGTTGAAAAAGGTATTATAGGCGCAGGAATAGACAGCTTGGGAATTGAACGAAGCCAGGCAGACCATGGAACCCATAAAAGTCTATTGGGAAATGGGATTATGATATTGGAGGGGCTAAGGTTAAAGCATGTTCAGGAAGGTATCTACATGTTGATTGCAGCGCCTTTGAATATTCCAGGAGTAGAAGCTTCACCAGTAAGGGCATTTTTAATGGATAGAGGGACCTTTAATCTATGAAGATTTTACTAACCAGTTTAAACTCGAAATTTATCCATAGCAATTTAGCTATAAGATATTTAAAATCCAGCTGTAAAAACCTGCCTGTAACTCTTCTAATGGATGAATTTACAATCAATGACAAGATGGAAAAGGTTATTGGAGAAATATATAGGCATAGGCCAGATATTGTGGCATTTTCCTGCTATATATGGAATATAGAAGAAACCTTAATGCTAGTGGAATCCTTAAAAAAGGTAGCGCCTGAATGTATTATTGTTCTGGGGGGGCCTGAGGTATCCTATAATAGTATTGGGCTAATGGAAGAGAATCCTGAAATAGATTTTATAGTGAGGGGAGAAGGGGAGGTTACCTTTCCTATTCTCATGGGGAAAATTATTTCAGACCAGCCTTTCGATGATGTGGAAGGTATTACCTATAGAATAGATGGAGGTATTATTGAAAATAGAGAGAGAGAGTTAATCAAGGATTTGGATACTATTCCCTTCCCTTATGAAGATGGCTTTGAAGGCCTAGAGAACCGTATAATCTATTATGAAACCACCAGAGGCTGTCCCTTTCAGTGTCAATATTGCCTTTCTTCTATAAACAAAGGGGTTAGGTATTTATCTCTGGATAGGGTGAAGAGGGATATTAAGACCTTTATAGATGCAAAGATTCCACAGGTTAAGCTAGTGGATCGAACTTTTAACTGTAATCCCAAGAGAGCAAGAGCTATATTTAAGATGATTATGGACGTGGGAGGGAGTACCAACTTCCACTTTGAAATATGTGGAGATCTCTTGGACCAGGAAACACTTGATCTTTTGAAAGATGCTCCTGCTGGATTATTTCAGTTTGAGATAGGAGTTCAGTCCACCAGGGAAAAGACTTTGGAGGCTATCAAAAGGAAGACTAACTTTGATGCTCTTTCAAAGTGGGTTAAAAAGCTTAAGGGGTATAGGAATATTCATCTCCACTTGGATTTAATAGCTGGGTTACCGGGAGAGGATTACTTATCCTTTCAAAAGTCTTTTAACGACGTATATGAATTAAAACCCGATAGGCTTCAACTGGGATTTTTAAAACTTCTAAAAGGATCTGGTATGAGAAACAATGCAGAAAACTGGGGATACGAGTATACATCCTATCCTCCTTACGAGATTTTGCAAAACAAAGATATCACATATGCCGAGCTATTAATGCTAAAGGATGTAGAAGATCTAGTAGAGAAGTATTACAATACCCATCGATTTGAAAACAGTCTTGATTATCTAGGTCTTTTCTTCCATTGGGACTATTACAGCCTCTATGAAAGCTTTGCCCAGTATTGGAGGGGCAAGGGCTATAATAAAGTATCCCATAGCTTGATGCGCCTTTACGAGATCCTTATTGGATTTGGGCTGAGCCTGAAAGGAGTAGACAAGGACCTTTTCAAGGATTTAATCAAATTGGATTATGTATCCTTGCAAAAACCTTCCAGGTATCCCAAAGGGATAAAGGCAGAGCAGTCCAAAGAGAAGAAAGAAAGGATTCGTCGCTTCTTTAATGACCCAGACAATATACGGAAATACTTGCCTCATTTGAAAGAGTATACTCCCAGCCAAATTTCCCGCATGGCTCATATAGAGTTTTTTGACTATGATATAACACAAATTCCTAATGCAGATAGAGTAATCAAAAGGCCTACTATGGTACTTTTTGACTATAATATTAGTAATAAAATATTCGAAAAAAGTCGAAGGATAAGAATAAATTCCCTTTAGTAGAGGGAATTTATTTTTTATGGCAAGCTTGACAGGTTCAATAGAAATATAATCCTTTCAAACTGGTAATTCATAGATTTTCATTTTTAGCTATGCTATAATATTCATAGTTTTTAGTTGTAATGGAAATTTATACTAGATACTCTTCAGACAGAAGATTCGAGAGGATGGGACTTGTGAAAAAAAGAATAATTATTGTCATTTCAGCTATTGTGCTATCTTTGACAAGCTATGGAGTCTATAGTTATTATCAAATTAATAACATGAAAGGACTGTTCGAAAATCCAACAAATAAGGCAGTTGCATCCGGAAAGACCAAGAGTCAGGATAATGCCGCAGAGGATGAAAGAGATCCATTACTAAATGACCCTTTTCAATTTAGTAATCGAGTAAATTTTCTATTCCTGGGCCTTGATGCCAATAAACAGCGCTATAAAACTATGGGATCCTTCCGTACTGATACCATTATGCTCATATCCATTGATTTTGACAATGAAAAGGTGGATATCATATCCATTCCCAGGGATAGTTATGTAGAGATACCCGGCAGACAAAGAAGGGAAAAAATCAATGCAGCTTTTGTCAGAGGTGGCGGCTTTGAAGGAGATGGTTTCGATAAGACAATGGAAACCGTAAGCCACTTTTTGGGGGGAATTCCCATCGACTACTATGTAGGGGTGGATATGAATGTGGTCAAAGACTTTGTAGACATTATGGATGGCATATATTATGATGTTGACGTTCGAGTCAAGTTAGGTAGTAGAGTTATTGAAAAAGGATACCAGCATTTGGATGGGCAGCAGGTTTTAGACTATGCCAGATTTCGCAAGACGGCAAGAGGAGATATCGATAGAATAGAGCGTCAGCAAAAAATAGTCATGGCTATATTCAATGAGTTAAAATCAACAGATCAGATTCTTAAGCTTCCTCGGTATTATACAACTGTAATGGAAAGAGTACATACCAATTTAAATATAAAGCAAATTGCAGGCCTGGCTCTTTTTGCAACAAAAATAGACCTAAATAGTATTCAACCTCATACAATCCCAGGTGGATTCCTGGATATGGACAAGATAAGCTATTGGGGAGTAGATGAACATCAGAAAAAGGAACTTATAGAAGAGATATTCGGGGTTGAAATCCAGATTGATCCAAGAAATGATATAAAGTATATAAGAAGAGAACTTGCAGAAAAAGAGAAGGCCTTCAAAGAGGCTGTCGCCCTGAGTGAAGGGATAATCGAAACAGGGAATGAGCTTTTAGAAAACTATGAGCAGATAGTTAAGCACGAGGAAATTAGCCAAATAGAGTCCTTTACTTCCCAAATAAATCATGCGGTAGAGGATGGAGACACTGAAAATGTCAAGAGAATAAGCTTGGAACTTCAGCAATATCTAAATAGCTTACAAGCTACTTTAGAAGATCGAAACAATGCTATTTTAGCAGCTCATGCTCTAGTCGCTAATACTTTGTCAGAGAAGGGCAAATATCAAAGCTTTATAAGTAACCATGAGCAGGATACCCTAAACAAGAAAATAGAAATTGTCAACCAAGCCATAGATTCTAAGGAAGTCGGGTCCATAAATAGGGCGGTTGAGGATTTAGAATCCTATGTTGCTCAAGTGTTTCAGGCTTGCCAGCAGCGGAAAGAAGATAAGGAAAAGACAGATAAGGGGTTGGCTGAAAGGGATCAAGCAATAAAAATTGCCCAGACTATAATAGCTGAAGTTAGGGGACAGATCAGCAACTATGATGACGTCATACAAGATGATGAAAAGAGCATCCTTCAAAACAAAATAAGTATTGTAGAAGAGGCTATAAAGTCCAAGGATACCCAAGCTATTAACAAGGCGGCCCAGGACTTAAAGGAGTATGGGGCAGATGTTTTTAGGCGGACTGAGCAGGCTAGGGAAGCCAATGATAAAGATGCAGCTGCTAATGAAACATCGGATTGAGAGGAAAGATGGGAGTTTTATGCTGGTTATAAAGGAGTCAGCATAAAAAGTTAGATAGGATGACCAGAATAAATCAAAGCTCTGTGGAAATAGACTAGGAACACAGAGCTTTATTAATTTATATAGTAATCAACATGAGAAATATGGCGTAATCATATCTTTTATAGTAGATAACAATTCAGGAATATGGTATATTTATACAGTGGGTCCTTTGATTAGGAACATTATATAATTGACATTAAATTAATGAGGGTATTAATGGATTATACATATATGGACGATGTTATTAAAACCAATCTAGATTAGATGGAGTGACTTAAAAGACCTATATAAGGTCAACTAGGAAGTGATAGTTTGAATGAAATCCTAATACAAAATGTTACAAAGATTTATCCAATGGGGGAGAGCAAGGTATATGCTCTCAGAGATATCAGCCTTAGTATAAAGCAAGGTGAATTTGTCTGCTTATTGGGGCCATCAGGTTCGGGGAAATCCACATTATTATATGTAATTGGGGGACTTGAGGAAGCCAATGAAGGAAGGGTTGATATATTTGGGGAGAGAATAACAGATTATGATCAAAATCAACTAAGTCTTTTTAGACGAAACTACATAGGCTTTGTCTTCCAATCTTTCAATCTTTTTACCCGTCATACAGCCTCTGAAAATGTACAGATTCCTCTTTTCTTTGCCAGGCGTGATAAAAGGACTAGGAAAGAACAAGCAGATGGTTTATTAGAGCTAGTTGGACTCAAGGATCGTATTTTGCACAAGCCAGGTGAGCTAAGTGGAGGCCAGCAACAGAGAGTCAGTATAGCTAGGGCATTAGTATCAGATCCGCCCTTAATCTTAGCAGATGAGCCAACGGGCAATTTGGACAGTAAGACAGGGAAAGAGATAATTGAATTGTTTGTAAATCTAAATAAAGATAATGGCAAAACCATTATTATTGCAACCCATGATAAGGCTGTTGCTCAATTTGCCCATAAAATAGTTTATCTAAGAGATGGCTGCATTCAAAATGTAGAGGAAAATAAGATATAAGGAGGTAGTAACTTGAAGAGATCTTTTGCCATATTGCTTACAACTATAACTATATTGCTCTTTCCAATGCTTGCTATGCAAATCCACGCATCGGTCAATCGTCCTGTCGTGGTTATTCAGTCTATAGAAACGGACCCATCTCCCGTGACTCCTGGGAATGAATTTAAGCTCAAGATAAATCTTGAGAATGAAGGGAACCAATCGGCTCGATGGGTGACTTTATCCCTGACTTCTATTGAAGGCAGGGAGGGCCTGGGTTCATTTTCGGTTTTAAACAATGATAACACTATTCATTTGGGAAGGATAGATAAGGATGAGGAGGCACAGGGTGTTTTTTCTATGGTGAATGCAGGAGCTATAGAGCCTGGCATATACAATCTTAATTTTCTACTTAAATATACCAACCATAATGGAATTGAATATGAAAGCAACCATGTTACAGGTATTATTATAAGAGAAGAAAATCTCCTATCACTCTTTAATATCAATATACCTAGTGAAGCTGAGCTTGATGATGAAATCTATATTGAAGGTGAGTTTGCAAACCTGGGCAAATATGATATAGAGAGTGTAATGATAAAAATTCAGGGGGATATTGACATATCACCTTCTGAATATTTTGTGGGAACGATGGCATCTGGTGATGTGGATATGTTTAGTTCTAATGCGGTGGTGAGTAAATCAGGGAATATAGATATTAAAATAGAAGCTTCATACACCGATTCCATGAACCAAAGAACAGTCACATCCGTTGATAAGAAAATACAGGTATCTGAGCCTAAGGAAGATCTATCTCAAGAGCAAATTCCAGAAGAAGATGAAGGTTTCTTTACTTCCATAATAAGTTTTATTAAGAGACTGTTTGGGTTAGGGTGAGGAAATGAAGTTTGCGTTGGAGTTGTTTTTATTTACCTGGAGAAACCTGTGGAGGACTAAACTTCGTACTATTTTTACTATTGCCGGTGTTTTGATTGGGAGTGGAGCCATAATGACCATGGTGTCATTGGGGTCGGGTTTGCAGAGTAGTATTACCGGAGCTTTTGCTGAAGTAGCTGATTTGCAGGTCTTGGAGGTAATGCCTGGTTTTGATATTGATGAAAATAGTATCAGTTTCACCTTTAATACGGATGAGGCAGACTACCCTTTAGACCAGAAAGCCATAGATGCTATAAATAAACTGGAAGGCGTAGAAGGGGTAACCCCTGTTTTGAATATTTATGGTGGATATATAAGAAGCAGGGGGGAGAATCATGATATTCAGTTGATAGGTATGGATTTTTCTACTCTCCCAACATTTGGATTTGCTTTAGAGGATAGAAATGAGATTTTAAGAAAGCCAAGAGGTGTCCTAATTGGGAGTAAGGTGGGTGAGATTATCGGGGATTCTACAGAGTCAATAGGAAGAGGGAATATACAATATAATCTATCTAAATTTGATGACCAGGGTATAGAGACCAGCAAAAGATATAGGTTTGTATCCATGGGGATTTTAGAAGAGAGAAGTAGCATGGAGGATTACTCAATAATTATTCCTCTTGAGACGGCACGGGATATGCTTAAATGGTTAGGTCAGGATAGAAATTTTGAAAAAGAAGGATATGATAATCTCAAAGTAAAAGTAGTATCCCCTGAAGAAGTAGATAGGGTAACTAATGCAATACAAGATATGGGTTTTTTGTTATTCTCCCTAAAGCAAATATTAGAAGGAGTAAATGTAGTATTTCTTATAGTAAAAGTTATTCTGGGCTCAATTGGGGCCATTGCTTTGGTAGTGGCAGGTCTTGGTATAGTAAACACCATGATAATGTCAATTTATGAGAGAACAAAAGAGATCGGTATCATGAAGGTAGTGGGTGCTTCCCTAGGAGATATAAGAAATATGTTTATTCTTGAAGCTGGAATTATAGGGCTTTTAGGAGGCATAGGAGGGGTCATTTCAGGATGGCTATTAGGACGTATTATTGATTTTGGTGCCAACCTATATATTACTTCCATGGGGGGAGAAGCCATGACATTGGTAGATACACCACCAGGGCTGGTAATATTTACTTTGATTTTTTCAATAGGGATAGGGGTGCTTTCAGGATTATATCCAGCATTAAAGGCCATGAAACTAAGCCCTTTATCCGCTATAAGGCAGGAATAGGTCCACACAAGATATATTCCTATAGGCATCGTTGAATTCCCACAATTGGTTTTTTATAAAAGAGCAAAGGAAGAGGGGGAAAGATATGAATGAAAAAAAAGGATTAGGATATGTTTTAAAGAACATTTTTTTCAAGCCGGCTTTAGCCTTTGACAGTTTTAAGGTAGGCTCTGCTATTGTTTTTGCCCTTGTACTAATTTTTAGTGCCAACATCTTCAATGGCATAATACAAGTGGATACGGTTAAGGAATTGGATTTGACTGAATTTGAATTAACGGATGAAATGATAGAACAATACAGGGATATGGGCTATTCAGAGGAAGAAATTAAGGAGATAGAAAAAACCTTTGACTCACAAGATTTTCAAGACACTATGGGTGTGGTAGGTAAATTTGCAGGTGTTTTTTCCTTTATTGGAGGGGTTATTGCTGGTATAGGTGTGTGCATAGGCTGGCTTATCAAAGGAGGAATTATTACTTTAGTCTTTAGTTTCATGGGGACCAAAGCAAAATTCGGCGAGACCATGGCTATAATTGGTCTGGCATGGATTCCTTTCTTTATTAGAGAAATTCTTCGAGGTATAATGACCTTAGCTACAGGGGAGGCAGCCGGGGCGGCCTCTAGCATGGTGAATAATTTGGACATATTTGTCCTTTGGAATGTTATATTATTAATCATTGGCTTTTCTGTAAATCTAAAGATATCCAAGAAAAGAACTGGTGCTGTAGTAATTGGCTATTGGGCCTTCACCATGTTATTCTATTTTGGTATAGATCAATTAGGGAAATTATTAGTAGGGGCCATAGGAGGATAAATTGAATCAAGAAGCATTCTATATAGAAGCACTAGTAAGGCTTGCAGGATGAGTTTACTGGTGCTTTTCACAAATTTATATAGTTATGAAAGTGAGGAATTTATATGATGTGGAAAGATAAGTACAAAATCGGCGTTGAACTAATTGATCAGCAACATAAGGAGCTGTTTAGGCGGGTCTCTGATTTTACTGAGACTATCCGAAATGAACAAAATTGGGAAGATAAGCTGGATAAAGTAAAGGAGACAATGGTTTTTATGCAAGAATATGTAATCGCCCACTTCGATGCTGAAGAAGCTTATCAAGAAGAAATAAACTATCCCGATATTGAAAACCATAAGGAGGCCCATGCCAAGTTTAAAGAGGGCATTAATGATTATGTTAAAATCTTTGAGGAGGAAGGTTTTAATGAAGCTAAGATACAAGAATTTGGCGGTAGACTTATGACATGGCTTATTATGCATGTTGGAAGAACAGATCAAAAGATTGGAGAATATGTCAGAAGTAAAGGAGGACAAGCCTAATGAGAGCAGAATATGTAAACTCCTTCTACAAGGCAATAAAGGAAGTATTTGAATTAATGATTGATATAGTTCCCCAGAGAAGTAATATGAGAATGGTAGACAGTCTGGTAAGCAATAAGGATGCCAATGTTATACTAGAAGTAAAAGGAAATCTACAAGGGACAATTCTCTTTAGCTTCCCACAAGATATGATTTTGAAAATGATGAAGATTATGTCCGGGATGGATGTGGATAAAATAGACAGTTTTGCTTCTTCGGCCCTAGGAGAAGTAGCCAATATTATAGGAGGAAATGCATTAACTAATTTAGCAGAACAAAACTATATCTGTGATATTGCACCACCACAGATATTTGTGGGAGAGCATAAAGCATTGTCCATAGTAGATGAAAAGGCTTTACAATTGACCTTAACGACTCCAATTGGAGAATTCGACATAACTATTTCTCTCAATGAAAATCAATCAGAATGAAAAGATGCTAATTTATTTGTGATTGCTTAATAAGTTAGGATTTGAAGAAATATGGTAAGCAGATTAGAAATGTATGAGATAAGCTTGTTGGTTTTATGGATACTTTCTAATCTGCTTTTTATTTGCAGATAGATCAAGAACTTGCCTTTCCAACTAACTCATAAGGATTAATATATGTAAGGCTGATTGGAAAAGAAAAAATGGGGAATAATGTATAGGTAGTAAAAATAACAGAAGATTAGTCAAGAATGCTACTCTCATATAAGTCAGGGGGAAAAACCAGAAAGGAAAAACTAGATAGATCCGCAGCTGGATTGATTATATGGATTCTAAGAAATAAACAAACTTATTGTAACTGGAGGCATAAGTTGAAAAAAACAGGCTTATATTTCATTTTAATAGCTATCTTGTCTATATTAATTACTACCAGTCCTGCCTTGGCCCAAAGTAATAATATGGATGATAAAGGTAAGGTAATTTTGCTGGTTATAGATCGTGTGAGTTGGAATGAGATTGATGAAGCCCATACTCCCAACCTAGATAAGTTGATAGATATGGGAGCAATAGGGCTTATGACAACCAATACGGGAAGCAGCCTCTCTCAAAACAATGCCTATTTAACTATAGGTGCCGGGGCTAGGGCTGTAGGAGTGTCTGGATCCCAAGAGGCTTTATCATATAGTCACAAATACCGGGGTGACAGGATAGAAAACGTAATGTATCAGATTACCGGATTCAGAATGGCTGAGGGGGCAGTAGGTAATCCATCTATAGCCAAATTGCATAGAGAGAATGAAAAGAAAGCCTATAATGTAGGAATAGGGTCTTTAGGAACTGCCCTAAGGGAAGCAGGTTTAAAGGCTGCGGTTTTAGGTAATTGTGATAATTATAGACGATTGGAGAAAGAGGGCGGCGGTAAAAACTTTCTGGTATCAATGATGATGGATGATAGAGGAATAATACCCTTAGGCGACATCAGCCAATCACTTATTATTGATGATCCCAACTGGCCTATGGGGATTAGGACCGACTATGACAAAATGCTGGAGGCCTTTAAGGAAATGACAGAACAAGCCCACGTTATTGCAGTACAGTTGGGGGATACCTCTAGGGCAGAAGACTTCCGGCACCAGTGTATGGACTCACGGATTGAGCTTCATAAACGAAGGGCCTTGGAAGAAGGAGATAGATTTTTAGGCAAAGTCATGGATTATTTTGATCCTCATTGTGATTATATGATGGTGCTTACTCCTGTGGGAGCTAGCAAAGAAATTGGCAATAACAATAGATTGACCCCTATAGTCATAGCAGGTAAGGGCATTAACAAAGGCTGGCTAACATCGGGCTCTACTCATAGGGAAGGAGTGGTAACCAATCTGGACATCGGTACCAGCATACTTAATTTTTTTGGACTAAGTCCCTTGCTCGGTCAGGGTGGAGCACCCATATATTCCACAAATAAGGTCAAGGAAACGTCAGCAATAGTTGAATTTAACGCAAAATTAACTACTATATACAATCAAAGACCCTTTTTGTTAAGAGCTTATGTATACATATTGATACCTATCCTGGCACTTGCTGCCTTGTGCCTATTATCTAAAAGAGAATATTTAAGAGTCATTAAACCAATGCTCATATTTATCATGGTAGTTCCCCTGGTATATCTCTTCTTACCTTTATTACAACAAGCCCAGCTTCATAAGACCGCCATTATAGCAATGTCTATGTGCATATTAGTAACTGCACTGGTTTGTCGAATCTTCCGCTCCACCATTGATAAAATTATGGCAATATCTAGCCTAACTGCTATGGCTTTAATACTAGATCAGTGGATGGGTATGAGGCTTATTCAATCATCACCCTTAGGCTATGATGTAATTGCAGCTGCTCGCTTTTATGGTATGGGGAATGAATACATGGGGGTACTGGTTAGCTCCATATGTTGTACAGGTACGGCTCTTATTGAAAGATTTAGGGGGCAGGACAGACTTGCCAAGATAGCAGCATTGTTTGTAGGACTTATAGCTATCTACACTATGGCCTCACCAGCCTTAAGTGCCAATGTAGGTGGAACAATAGCCATTTTTATTGCTATTTCCATTAGTATTTTAATGGTTAAAGATAAAAAGATTCGGATTCCAAATCTAGTTGCCATGGGAGTTATGATGATGCTCATATTGGCGGGGACATTCTTCTTGGATTCTTTAAGGGTAGTGGACAGTCAAAGCCATATGGGACAAACTGTAAATGCCATAAAGCAAAATGGTTTGCTGGAGCTTTTTTATATATTCTATAGAAAGATTTATATGAATATCCAACTTATTCGAAGCACTATATGGACAAGGGTGTTTTTGACTTCTTTGGGAGTAGTAGTGCTGCTTCTCTTTCGTCCCGTGGGAATCTTTAGGGATGTATATAGAAAGCATGAACTACTTATAAAGGGCTTGACAGGAGCATCCATAGGTGCCATTGCAGCTCTTGTTTTCAATGACTCTGGAATTGTAGCTGCTGCAACGGCTATGGTATTTATCGCTCCCCCCTTCATAATGCTGATAGTGGATGAGATAGAAGAAAAAGTCATGGATGGAGCCTTAGAAGATGAAATACAATTCGAAACTCCGAGTAGCTGAACTTATAAGAGATGCCAAAGGAGGGATGAAAGAGCATTACTTGGCATTGGTCAAAGGGCTTTTAGACTCTGGAATAGATATAATCGCCCTGGGCAAATTTTCACCAAAGGAGAGGCATGAACTAGAAAAATGGGGGGCAATTGTTGTGTCTTTTGTTATAAGGGATAGGATTAAACCTATCAGGGATGTATTTGCCATTGCCAGGCTGACAAGGATTCTTAAAAAGTATAAGGTTGATATAGTACACTGCCATGGATTTAGGGCAGGTATGATAGGGAGGGTAGCTGCCTTCTTGGTTAAATGCCGTTGTATCTATACTATACATAATTTCCTTCCTATGAATCTAGGGAAGATAGGAAGAAGGATAACTGGGTGGACAGAAGGAAAGCTTTTTGCTATTACCGAAACCATCATAGCCGTATCCAAGGCTCTAAAGGAGGAAATCAGCCGGATTTTTTCTATTGATAGCTGTAGAGTAAAGGTTATCTATAATGGCATTGATCCTCCCAATGTCTCAGATGGTGGTAACTTTATCAAAAAGAGATGGGGGATTGATAAGGAGGAAAAAGTTATTGGAACGGTAGCTAGATTAATTCCTTCTAAAGGTATAGATGTCCTATTAGATGCCATTCCCTTAGTCATAAGGGAAAATGCAGAAGTTAAGTTTATGATTGTGGGTGATGGCCCTGAAGAGTCCATTCTTAAGAAAAAAGCGGAGCTATTAAATTGCAGTGAAAATATTATATTTACCGGGTACAGTGAATATATATGGTATTATTACGAAGCTTTTGATATCTTTGTTCTGCCTTCCCTATCTGAAGGACTAGGAATATCTATCTTAGAGGCAATGGCTATGGGTAAACCGGTTATCGCTTCTAGAACTGGCGGCATAGAGGAAATTATCAAACATGATTGGAATGGATACCTAGTTCCCCCTAAGGACAGTAAAGAGTTGGCAGATGCAATATTATATTGTCTATCCAATCCAGGTCAGACACAAGACTATGCTGACAGAGGCAAGAGAGAAATAGACCAGAAATTCCATTTAGAAAACATGATTAAGAAGACATTAGGGGTTATATTACAAACCAATAATGAGTAGCTTGTTTTGGGCATCTATATGAAAAAGAATATAGGATAGAGGGTGGGGTAATGAATTTAAAATTGTTCTTCTTATCTTTCTGGCTCTTATTCATTGCAGAATTGGGAGACAAGACTCAGCTGGCTGTATTTACATTGGTAACTCAGTATAAACAGCCTTGGCCGATTTTTTTAGGGTCTTCCCTAGGTCTTATTTCCGTCACCTTATTGGGGACTTTTCTAGGACAATTTGTATGTAAATATATACCAGCCACCATATTAAAACTGGCGGCTGGAGTAATGTTTATAATTATGGGTTTTTTTATTTTAAAGGAGTGCTGGGGAGAATTATAAAAGACCCATGGTGTGATAGCCAGCATCTACATGAATATTTTCTCCTGTTATTCCTCGGGCCATAGGACTCAATAGAAAGACGGCTGTGTCTCCAACTTCTCCTTGGGTCACGGTTCTGCGAAGGGGTACTTTTTCTTCATAGACTTTAAGAATACTTCTAAATCCCTTTACCCCTTGGGCAGCTAAGGTTTTTATGGGGCCAGCTGAGATGGAATTTATCCGAATATTTTCCGGTCCTAGATCGGCTGAGAGATATCTAACCGATGATTCCAGGGCAGCCTTTGCTACTCCCATGACATTATAGTTCTGAACCACACGTTCCCCACCTAAATAAGTCATGGTAACAATGCTTCCACCTTCTTTCATAAGCGGCCGAGCGTATTTGCTAATAGCTACTAGGGAGTAGGAACTAATGTCCTGGGCTAGGTGATAGCCTTCACGACTAGTGTTATAGTAGGCACCTTCTAGTTCTTCTTTATTTGCAAAGGCGATACTGTGCACTAGGCCGTGAATAACTCCAAAATCTTCTTCTAGGTTATGGAAAAGGGCTATGATATCTTGATCCTGAGTTACATCACACTGATATAGGCTAATGCCAGCAAGGTCTGCTGTTAGCTTTTTGAGGTTGGACAGATTTCGTTCTCCTTGATAAGTAAGAATTATATTAGCTCCCGCCTCTATGCAGGATTGGGCAATACCCCAGGCAATACTCCATTTGTTGGCAACGCCCATAATAAGAATTTTCTTATCCTTTAACAAAGTGTTCATTTAAATCATTCCTTTCACACTAAACGGTGTATAAGTTAAACTGCTTGTCAATTTGGTTCAAGGTCAAGAAATTGGTTATATAAATTATAAAGGAACTTAAAGATGAGTGCAAGGAATATAAAAACTACGAGAGCAAAATAATATTTGAATTATTTTCAAAATAATAGTATTATACAATAAGAATGTTGGACAACTGTCAATGTTGTGTTATAATATTAAAGATTATTGACGTACATAGAAACTAAGGAGGACGTTTTTGTGAAAGCTAATATAGAGAAACTGGATAACAACAAAGTCAAACTAGAGATTGAAGTAGATGCCAAGCAATTTGATGAAGCAATGCAAAAGGCCTATATAAAGAACAGAGGTCAGATAACTATTCCTGGCTTTAGAAAGGGGAAAGCACCTCGCAAGATTATAGAGAGTTACTATGGCGAAGGTGTTTTTTATGAAGATGCTATAAATGAAGCTTGTCCAAAGGCTTATGATGATGCAATCAAAGAGAACGGAATTGAGCCTGTAGATCAGCCTACCATTGATATTGTTCAAATTGGAGAAGGTCAAAACCTTATCTTTACCGCTGAGGTTACGGTTAAGCCAGATGCTGAGCTGGGACAGTACAAGGGAATAGAAATTACTAAGGTTGAGTATAATGTTACAGACCAGGATATAGATGCCCAGCTGGAAAATACCCGGGAGCAAAACG
>JAAYTG010000081.1 GCA_012518075.1 Clostridiales bacterium
GTTCGTCCTTCAAGCAGCTTATTTATAGCATACTGTATCAACTGCTCGGTTTCCGTATCTATTGATGAAGTAGCCTCATCCAGCACCAAAATCTTAGGATTGGCTAAAATAGCACGGGCAAAGGATACTAGTTGTTTTTCTCCGGTGGATAGCCTATTGCCGCCTTCCCCTACCTCTGAATCATAGCCCTCTTCCATCCTTATAATAAAGTCATGAGCATTTACCAGCTTTGCAGCCTCAATAATCTCTTCATCGGTGGCTTCTAATCTGCCATAGCCTATATTTTCTTTAATGGTCCCACTAAATAGATGAGGACTCTGAAGCACATAGCCTATATTGGATTGTAGCCATAGCTGTGATCTCTCGCGGTAATCTACCCCGTCTATTAGGATTTGCCCTTGCACTGGTTCATAGAAACGGCAAATAAGATTTACTATTGTACTCTTGCCTGAACCGGTTTCTCCTACCAAGGCAATAGTCTCTCCGCTCTTTACATTCAGACTAAAGTCCTCTAGCACCTCTTCTCCCTCTTTATAAGAAAAAGATACATTTTTAAAGGAAATATCCCCCTTTATATCTTCCCAATTCTCACACTTAGGATCAAATTCGGTGCCATACTTCTCTATCACTTTCGGAGTATCCTTGATCTCCGGTTGGGTATTTATCATAGCCATGACCCGCTCAGCCGAAGCCTGAGCATTTTGCAACTCGGCAAAGATCCTGGCCAACTCCCTAACAGGTTCAAAGAATTGGGTAGCATAGGTAATAAATGCTGACAGGGTCCCAAACCCTATGACCTGTAGCAGAACTCCTTTACCTCCAAACCAAAGGGCTAAAGCCGTACCTATACTCCCCAAGGTTATGACAATGGGAAAGTAGATGGATGAAAAGACTGCTGCTTTCACCGAGGAACTGTACATCTCATTGGTAAGGCCTTTAAATTCCTTTAGGTTTTCTTCCTCTCGTACCAGTGTCTTAGTAGTCTTAGCCCCCATAATACCCTCGTTGAAAGCGCCAGTAATTCTGGAGTTAGTTCTTCTAACTTTCCGGTATGCGCTTAGGATATTCTTCTGGAAATAGATACTTATAACCGCCAAGAATGGCACTACTGAAAGGGTGATTAAGGCTAATTTCCAATTCATATATAGCATGGCTGCCAAGCCCCCAATCATAGCTGTAGCTCCCCAGGCCATATCCACCAAGCTCCATGCAATGGTGGCACCTAATCTCTCTACATCCGATGTCATGCGAGCCATGAGCCATCCTACAGAAGTTTTATCATAATAAGAGAAGGATAGCTCTTGAAGACGCTTAAAACCTGCTTTCCTAATATCATAGCTAAGGTCCAACTCAATCCGGCCAGCAATCACTATCAAAAAGTAAACATTGATGGCTTGAAGGGCTACCAAGCCCCCATAAACCCCTGCAAATCCCCATAGACCACTAAACACACCCTTTGTAATATAATTATCTATGGCATACTTGGTCATAAGAGGAAAGATAACATCGATTCCCCCCGACCCAATCATTACAATTATAAGAAAGATGATTCTCTTTTTGTAGGGTTTAATATATCTAAAGAGGTCTTTCCACAAGGCTAAATCTATAGATTTGGTATATTCTTTTTCTCTGAGCCCACTCATTTTTATCCCTTCCTTCTAGCGTCCAGGCATAATTTTGTCCCTATAGCTTATATCCTAAGCTAAACTTTTTTCAAATTCTTCCTCTAAAGCATTTTGTATATTCCAAATACGCTGGTACATCCCTTCTTGAGATAATAGTTCCTCATGGGTTCCTGATTGTACTATCTTTCCATCCTCTATAACCAAGATCAGATCAGCTTGAGATATAGTGGTAGCTCTATGGGATATGATAAATGTGGTCACATCCTTGCTTCGCTGATTCAAAGCCAATCGGATGGCGTTATCGGTCTCAGTATCCACTGCACTAAGTGAGTCGTCAAAGATCAGAATCGGACTATTGAGTACCAAGGTTCTGGCAATAGCTACCCTTTGCTTTTGTCCTCCCGATAGGGTTACTCCTCTTTCTCCAACCACGGTATCATATCCTTTATCGAACTCCTTTATTACATCATGAACAGCTGCTACTCGTGCAGCTTTGAAAATTTCGTCAGGAGGTAAATCCCTCTTAGCCAGACCAATATTATCCTTTATAGTCTTGGAGAATAGAAAGGGCTCTTGTAGCACAATTCCTACATGTTTCCTTAGCCATTTTTTGTTGATATCCTTCAGCTCTACCTCTCCAATGGTTATAGAGCCTTTTTGGTAATCATATAGCCTTTGAAGCAAATGTACTAAAGAGGATTTCCCCGAACCTGTCGCCCCAAGAATGGCTACTGTCTGGCCTTTTCCTACTTTAAACGAAACATCATTTAGTACAGGCCGTCCTTCTTCATATTCAAAGTATACATTTTTAAATTCAATATCCTGATCCATGGGAGGTGTCAATCCATCTTCATTCATATCTTCCATGGGCTTCTCGATAATCTCCCTAATCCTACCTAATGAGACTTGGGCTTTCCCCATATCGGTAAGGATCCTACCTAGCTGACGCACTGGCCATAATAACATCCCTTCGTAACTCATAAAGGCTAGGAGGGTACCTAAGGTTAATTCCCCTAAAGCAGCCCAGTATACGCCCAGGATTAACACTACCCCTATCTGGGCCATAACCAAAAAATCAGAAGCAGACCAGTAGACGGCCATCAGCCAGTTAAGCCGGTACCACAGACTTGTATACTCTACATTCTGCTCATCAAATTTATGGGCTTCGTAAGCCTGTCGTCCAAAGGCTCTAACCACTCGAACTCCCGTTAGGTTTTCTTGTAGAATGGTTGATAATTTTCCTTCTGCCTCATCCGCCTCCTGGAAGGCCTCTTTTACCTTGGTAAAAAATATGAAGGAAAAGAGGAAGATAAAAGGAACCACTATCATGGATACCCAGGTCATCTTAATATTTAGATTAAACATAAAGACAAGGGAAACGGCCAGCAAGACTATAGCTCTACCCATTTCCACCAGTTGCATGGCTAAAAATCTTCTCAAGGTTTCTACATCTGAGGTGCAGCGTTGGATAAGATCACCCGTTTCTGCCTTGACATGTTCATCATAAGGCAGATTTTGAAGGTGGTCATATAGACCATCCCTTATTGTTTTGGCAATCCCCTCTGAGGCCTGGGCAGACCATTTTCCCCTAGTATACTGGAAATACCCATTGAGCATATTTAGCACAACCAGTACCAAACCGCATATCCAGAGATTTTGTGCTAGTATACTCCTACCTCCTATTTTTTCAATCATTGACACTACAATAGGTGAAGCCACTAATGGTTGATCCCCTATGATGGAATCTACTGTAATACCAATCACTAAAGGTGGTAATAGAGACAATACAGCTGATATGATCATGCTAAGCATTGCACCTATGTAGAGCATTCGATTTCCTCTCATTACCTGCCAAAGGTAAGCCCAGCTATTTTTACCCTTCATCTCCTCACTCCTCTTCTGTCCCAAAATATTCTTTAAGCTAAAATTACTGAAAAAAAGCAGGCCCTTGGCCTGCGATTATAAGCTTTCCAATTATTAAAATAAAAACCACAGGCATATTACCTTCACCCATGGCCTGGCTATAAATAATGAACTTAATATAATAATCCTTTCACAGTCCCCAAAGGCATCGGTAATACATGACTATCCAATTCTATATTATTTGAAATAGACTTATATGAAACTGTATATACAATTCTAAATACAACAGTCACGTTATACCCTCCTTCCTTTGGTA
>JAAYTG010000082.1 GCA_012518075.1 Clostridiales bacterium
ATAATTTTTACCTATCAATGCAGAAATAAAAAATAAAATACTAGATACAAAATAAAGTATTGCAGTCAATTTATTCTTGTTTCTCATAGTTCTACTCACCTCGTTTTTGTTGCACATTATTCTACAAGTACGTCATAAAGGATCCAATGTGCTTAAAACCATTATATACCATTCCCATAGTATACTCCATACCTATTTTATCTAGGTTCAAGGATTAAGGCTTCTTCGGATATAGATATACCCTACCCCTATCCCTCCAAAAAGTAAATAAAGTTGCATCATCTAAAATAAAGTCCTGCTAAAATAAATAAAGTGCTTTCATAAAAAATAAAGTCTTATCAAATGCAAATATAGTTTTGCGAAAAAGTAAATATAGTTTTGTCGGGTTTGGGTTATTTATTAGGGGAAGAGACCCAAGGAATAAAGGGTTTTCGATCTAAAATATATCCCGATCCCAATATCAGTAATCCCTATAACCCTTGATTCCACACGGTTCTAGCCCACTCTGTCCCCTTACCCCCTGTAATATAATTCATCCATACTACCCCCTTAAATCCTTAACACAACTTTATTTTCTTTTTGACAGAACATTAGTGACTTTACCCTAAAATATTTGGTCCAACTTGAACCTTTTTTCCTTAAAAACTTAATCCTAACTATGTGAAACCAAAACAAACTCCCGCCAAAAATAAAATAAACATCTGTCAAGAAAGTGGCTATAAACCCCACCAAATCAACGTTTGTCTTTTTCTGTTATATTTAATCTATTTTTCCTTTTTTCTTAAATTTCTTCGCTGTTTTTTACATATGTTTACAAAAATGAAGGGTGAAAAGAAAATAAAGTTCTGATAAAATCAGGGGGCCTTGTGGGCCCAAGGAGCAAGGCAAAAGGGAACAAGGATTCCTTATCCCTATTCCCTTCAAAGCCTGTGCAGTACCAAGGTTTAAGGGGGTTAAGGGGTGGTTATTTAGTCTAGTAATTCTTCATCTTTTTCTTCGTCTAATTCGTCGTTTTCTCCTTGAACCTTATCCCTTACTTCCTTGACCCTGATGAAACTTTATTTAATTTGAGCGAACTTTATTTTTTTTGAGTGAAGTTTATTTTGTTTTGACAACTATACAAAACACCTACATCTCCCTACGTCCTTCCAATGCTTTGGATATAGTAACTTGATCTGCGTATTCCAGATCGCCACCCACTGGGAGACCGTGAGCTATTCTAGTTGTCTTAATTCCCATAGGCTTGAGCAGCTTTGATATATATACTGCTGTAGCCTCCCCTTCTATATTGGGGTTTGTAGCCATGATTACTTCTTTTATACTATCGTCCTGAACTCTATGTAACAATTCTTTTATGCGTATATCGTCAGGTCCGATTCCGTCCATAGGTGATATGGTACCCTTTAGCACGTGATACAGTCCTTTGTATTCACGAGTCCGTTCCATAGCCATAACATCACGGATGTCCTCCACAACACATATGGTGGATTGATCTCTTATAGGACTTTTACATATCAGACATGTATCCTCTTCGCTAATGTTGCCACAAATATTACAGTATTTTATATGCCCTTTTACCTCATCAATGGCCTTAGCCAGGCTCTTCACATGCTCTTCTGGCATATTTATTATGTGAAAAGCAAGCCTTTGAGCTGTCTTGTTGCCTATCCCTGGCAATCTTGATAGCTCATTGACAAGGCGAGCAATAGGTTCAATATAATAATTCATTTAATATGAATCATCCTTTCCCAAAGTCAAGGACTACTTACAACTAAAACATTCCCGGAAGGCCCATGCCACCGGTAAGCTTGCCCATCTCACTTTGCATCATTTCTTCTGCTTGTCTTAATGCCTCATTAGCAGCTGCCATTATTAGATCTTGAAGCATTTCTACATCATCAGGATCTATTACCGAAGGATCAATGTTAATCTCCATAATTTCCTTTTTACCATTTGCGATAACGGTAACTACTCCACCGCCGGCTGATGCTTCTACAGTTTTTTGTTCCAATTCCTCTTGGATTTTAAGCATTTGTTCCTTCATTTTCTTGGCCTGTCTCATTAGATTGTTCATATTCCCCATCCCTGGGAATCCGCCTCTAGCCATAATCATATCCTCCTCATATTAGATTGAAAATTGTATTCTATTATTATCCACTAATCATCGATAACTTCTACATATTCTTTCCCGAATATGTCGATAGCTTTCTGTACTATATCTTCCTTCTCTTCCTCTTCACTGGGTGCTTCTTCATCAGTGATTTCAAGGATATTATCCTTTGATATAGAGTTTGGTACATTATCTTCAGTATAGCATTTAAGCTTAAATTTCTGTCCTGTTGACTCAAGAAGTAGACCCTCAATATATTGGCTATTATCTTCCTTCTCTATTGCTGCAACATAAAATTCCTGCTGAGAGGGAAAGACAAGATTTACTATATTCTTATTCCTACTATCTAATTGAAGCTTGGTGCTCCTTAGTAGGGGGAATATAGCCATTCGTTCTCTTCTGATCTTCTTTAGTAAGCTGTCCCAAACTTCTTCTATATCTATTTTTTCAATGGTAGCTTCTTGAGCATTTGTATCCTTGGCAATCTTCTTTGCTTCCTCTTGTTTCCCTGCTTTTTGAGCCTTCCCCTGATGCTCTTCTTTATCCTTCTCTGCTGGTTCATCTTTACTTGGCTTTATTTCATCCAAGTCCCTGAATCCTAATTTCTTAGAGGTTGACTCTTGGATAATTTCGGCTATATCTTCATCTGTTCTTCTAGCATCCGATAGGTTAATATCGGATACCCTGGCAATAGGGATGCCCTCAGATACCTGCTTTTCTAATATCGCAATCCGGTCTATCAGATCTTCAATAGAGTTTCCATCCTGGGGTCTGCATATCCTTACCATAGCCATCTCTACCATAATCCTAGGTCTAGTATTCCACTTTATTTCTGCATCCAACTCTGACAGGATCTCAATAGATCTTACCAGCCTTGATTGGTTCATATTTGAAGCCTGACGTCTATATTCTTCTAGGGTGCTTTGGGAAACATCCAGTAGCCCTGAAGGATCATCGCCACATATATCAACTATTAGTAGGTTCCTTAGGTGGTTTATAAGATCCTTTAGAAATACTGAGAGATCCTTTCCTTCTTCCACCAGCCTATCTATCTGTATTAATAGTGACGAAATGTCACCCTTCATAATATTATTTACTACATCAAATAGGAATTCGTTTCCAGCAGTCCCTAGTATAGCTAGAACATCACTCTCTTTTATGGAAGTGCCACAAAAGCTAATACATTGATCAAATAGACTAATGGAATCCCTCATACCCCCCTCAGACCAGCGGGCAATGGTGTCTAGGGCCTCATCTTCGACCTCTATGCCCATTCTCTTGGCAATGGACTTTAGTCTATCAACTATGACTTTTAGAGTGATTCGTCTAAAGTCATACCTTTGGCATCGGGATAGAACTGTAGAAGGCAACTTGTGAGCTTCCGTGGTGGCCAAAATGAAAACAATATGATCTGGAGGTTCCTCCAAGGTCTTAAGAAAAGCATTAAAGGCTGAGGTTGAAAGCATATGAACCTCATCAATAATGTATACCCTATACCTTCCCACAGATGGAGGATACTTTATCTTATCCCGAATTTCCCGTATGTGATCTACACCTGTATTGGAAGCTGCGTCAATTTCAATAACATCCATATTATTTTCAGAATCTATTGTAGTGCATACCCTGCATACACCACAGGGGTTTCCATCCTGGGGATCCGTACAGTTTATAGCCTTACCAAAGATCTTGGCAGTACTGGTCTTCCCCGTACCTCTAGGACCGCAAAAAAGATATGCGTGAGAAATTCGCCCGGAATTTGTCTGATTTTTCAAAATACGAATTACATGATCCTGCCCTACTACTTCATCAAAAGTATCAGGTCGCCATTCACGATATAATGCAGTATATTCCATAGGATCACCGACTTTCAGCATTTTGCTTGCTTTGAATAACCCACTTTAGCTGTATGGGCGCAATGCATACCGATATCATTATATCACAAAAGTAGCCTTAGTAAAATCAAAAAAGCCCAAAATTAAGCATAAGCCATGATTGCTCATGGCTTATGAAAAATTATAGCCGTGCACCTGTCTTCGACAAGACACTCATAGGCGGGAACCAAGTAGTTAACTCCGGCCAGGCACCCCTACGGCACACGAAAGTGTCCACTTACTGCTGCTTCCTTCCGGATCTGACAGGGTTCATGAATTTTCGTTGCGTAGGACCAAACCATCTTCATCACTTGCTTAGGCCAAGACCCTACAAATACTAGCCTAGGACAGGAATTCAATCCTGCTATAGCGGCTTGCAGGTTATAGGGCACCGCTACCTCCCCATCTAGCACGGCAAACTTTTTATCAATTATTATGCTTGTCTCCGATAATATTATATCTAAAAAGCAAAATAATTATTCATTATTATGAGCATTTTAAATTGGCTATAATATAATGGAGATAGCAAGTATCATTCTACTATGGTTCAAGAGGCTTTTCAAGTGTTTTTTTATGGGTAATCTTCCAAATCACAATTTTAGCGAATTTTTAAGGGAAAATGTGTTAATACGCCTTAATAATAGTGTATAATATAAGCAAGTGACAAGAAACTTAATACATGTAAGGAAGTCATCCATTAAACCACCAAGGAGACCCAAATATAAAGCTTACATTTTAGACCTGGTGATTACAATTCATATAATCTTTAATGGATATTATTTCAAAGAAAGAGGTGTTGTAGATGGCAGCGAATATTCAAACCAACAGTAATGATTATGGCAAAACCATTATCGCCAATGAAGTGGTGGCAATAATTGCAGCATTATCAGCTTCTGACATTCCTGGCGTTTTTTCTCTGTCCAGTGGTCTGGTAGATGATATTACTTCCTCCCTGGGCATGAAAAGCTCAAAGCGGGGTGTTAAAGTAGAGCTTATTGATGATATGGCTAAGATTGATATCAGTGTTATCGTCAACTATGGTGTGAGAATTCCTGAGGTGGCTAAAAACATCCGATCTAGTGTTATTGAGTCTGTAGAAAATATGACTGGTTTAACCGTAGATGCAGTAGACATCTATGTCCAAGGTGTACATTTGGAAAAAGAGGTAAAAAGTTAATAAATCGGAAGAATGGCCGCCCCTCATCATATATCAGCTTGAGGGGTTAGCCAGTCTTTTATCGAGCATAGTATTACGCTTAACTATTTTATTATTGCCTACCGCTATACCCACTGCCCTTTCCGTACCAACCATTACAAATATATTTCGTGCACGTGTTATGCAGGTATAGAGAAGATTCCGCTGCAGCATCATATAATGCTGTGTAGTGAAGGGGGCAACTACTATCTTGTATTCGCTTCCCTGGCTTTTGTGAACAGTGGTGGCATAGGCCAACATAATTTCATCCAATTCACTGCTATCATACTCTACTAGACTACCATCGAAATCAATATCTACAGTTTTATCTTCCAAATTTATGCTAATAATCCTTCCAATATCTCCATTAAAGGTGTTCTTGTCGTAGTTGTTTCGAATTTGCATCACCTTATCACCCACCTTATAAACCGTTCCTCCATATTTAATAAAGTGGGTTTCCCTATTTAAAGCCTCCTGTAGCACACGATTCATATTAGCAGCTCCGGTAACACCCCTTTGCATAGGGCACAATACCTGGATATCATCTATAGGATCCACCCTATAGTAGTTAGGCAGCCTTGAGGTGCATAGCTCACGGATCTGACTGACAATCTCCTCCGGATCATCCCTTTTGATAAAGAAAAAATCTCGATTTTTTCTGCTCTTTAAAACGGGAAATACCCCTTGGTTTATTCTATGAGCATTGGTGATAATAGCACTATGCTGGGCCTGCCTAAAGATTTTCGTTAGCTTGACCACTTCTACCTGGTCCGATCCTATTATATCCGATAAGACATTCCCAGCCCCTACCGAAGGTAGCTGATCTACATCCCCTACCAGGATTACGGTAGTCTTATCCCTAACCGCTTTTAGAAGGTTGTACATAAGGATAATGTCCACCATCGAAGTCTCATCGATGATAAGAACGTCACATTCTAGGGGATTATTTTCTATATTCCGCATATAACCTTGAGGAGGCTTATACTCTAATAGCCTATGGATGGTTTTAGCTTCCCTACCGGTAGTTTCAGTCATTCGCTTAGCGGCCCTGCCTGTAGGAGCCGCTAAATATATCTTGGCTCCCATGCCTTCAAAGGCTTGTATGATCCCCTGAATAGTAAAGGTCTTGCCCGTTCCCGGGCCACCTGTTAATACCATAAACTTTGAAGATACTGCCTTCTTTATAGCCTCTCTCTGGGTTTCATCGTAATTTAAATTATTCTCTTTTTCAATTTTGTCAATGATTCTGTCCACTTGTCTTATATCCCATAGGCTAGGTATTGAGATGATTTCCTTGATTCGCTTTGCTACCCCTAGCTCACTATGATAAAAGGGTGGTAAGTATAGGGCTTCTTGGTCCTCAATTATGGAACCGTCCTCCACCATCATATAGATGGATTCTTCTATTTTATCCTTGTCTAGAGATAGGACCTTGATGGTCTCTTCAATTAGCTGTTGATGAGTTGCAAAGCAATGCCCTTCATTGGAGAGCTGATTTAGAATATAGAGAATACCTGAGCGACATCTCATGGTGGAATTAGAGTCAAATCCTAACTTCTGGGCGATATTATCCGCTGTTCTAAAGCCAATTCCCCATATATCATCGGCCAACCTATAGGGATTTTCTTTAACTATCTCCAGACTTTCATTGCCATAGGTTTTGTAGATTTTTGCCCCGTGGGATGTAGAGACACCGTAGGATTGAAGAAATAGCATGATGTTTTTTACTTCCTTCTGTTCCTGCCAGGCCTTTTTTATCATCTCTATCCTTTTAGGTCCAATGCCCGGAACCTCTGTCAGTCTATGGGGCTGCTCCTCTATAATATCAATGGTATCTTTTCCAAAAGCCTTTACAATCCTTTTAGCATTTACAGGGCCAATACCTTTAATTAAGCCACTGCCTAGATATTTCTCAATACCCACTACACTAGCAGGCAATTTCTCTTCATAGACCCTGGCTAAAAATTGCTTACCATATCTACTATCAACCTTCCATTGGCCTCTTAGGGAGAGAATTGCCCCTACATGGACCGATGCCATATTCCCGACCACAGTTATCAAGTCATAATATCCCTTGCTTTTCAGTTTAATAACTGTATAGCCAGACTCTTCATTGAAGTATGTGATTCTCTCCACAACACCACTTAAATACTCCATATTGCCTCCTGCCTAATTAATAAGGATAATAGATGTGTCCTTCTGCTAGTTATCCAATCACAGCCTATATTCTGGCTTGTTTTCTATCATTAAGCAGTCTCACAAACTCTTGCGGCCGCTTCTGCAGCAGATGCAGCATCCGGGGTGTAAATATCGGCGCCGATACTCTTGCAGAAATTATCGGTAACCGGCGCGCCACCCACCATGATAGTAACCTGATCTCTTATTCCATGCTCTATTGTCAGCTCTACCACCTTCTTCATTTGAGTCATGGTAGTGGTAAGTAGGGCCGAGCAAGCGATAATCTTGGCATTGTGCTCCTTAGCTGCTTCAATAAATTCTTCAGGTGCTACATCAATGCCTAAATCTATTACCTCTAGACCCCTTCCCTCCATCATCATCTTTACCAAGTTCTTACCTATATCATGGAGATCACCCTTTACAGTACCTATTACTACTTTACCCGCAGATTCTACTCCGGTCTCGGTAAGAATGGGCTTTAAGATATCCATTCCGGCATACATAGCCTTGGCTGCTATAAGTACTTCAGGAACATATACCTGATTTTTTTTGAATTTCTCGCCTATGATGTTCATACCGTCTAAGAGCCCTTTGTTTAGGATGTCCTTGGCCTCCATTCCCTCATCTAATGCTTTTTGTACTGCTTCCTTTACATTTTTTGCCCTTCCTTGTTGCAAAAAAATAGAGATTTCATTTAACAAACTCATTAATCCTGCTCCTTCTTCTATAATCTTTGATTATACATAAGTATCTTGTATAATTGGTATCTCATTATATTTATATTGCCCCTGCTGATTCTGTTTTTACTAGGGGTCACTCTCATATCTTTAAAACCTTGAAGAAATAGTTTTAAGCCTATTCTGGAGTTTAATTAAGATTATTATATTAGATTGAAGAATATAAGTAAATACGCAGAAGCTATTATTGCTTTATGGCACTATGCCAGTCTCGCCGGCTATTGGAAGCTAGAATATCTTTGTGTTCAAAGAATCTTACAGCCGAAAACTATTACTGCTTACCAAAGTACATACAATTTACATATTCCTTTTGAAATTCTGGGGTAGATGATAGTTCAACATACTCTGTCATATTCTTTATCAGGGCAGTTCTTTCATATTTCTCATAAGACAATAGTGAAAGGATAGCTCCAGTCCCTGCACCGTTTCCCATTGCTACAATTCGATGCTGCAATTTGGCAGGTATTAAACCTATTCTGCAAGCATTTCTTTTATCGATATAGCTACCAAAGCCTCCTGCCAAATAGAGCCTGGCTATTTGCTCCATATCCTTGTCCATCTTATTGATAAGTACCTTTATTCCTGCAGCAATAGCTGACTTTGCAAGCTGGACTTCCCTTATATCCTTTTGAGTTATCACTATAGGCTCACCGGTGCCACTGGACCTGGCATCCACTATAGTAAAGGCTGTCAAACCACCTATCTGGGTCAATCGGTCTGCTAGTTTTAATCCAGCTTCAGATTCTATTTCTTCTTCATCCAACAATCTACCTGTTTCATCTACTATGCCAGCATCCAAGAGCAATGCCAAGGCGTCTACAATTCCGGAACCACATATGCCAAGGGGAGGTTTATTCCCGATAGTAGTGTATTTTAGCTTACCCTGGTCTAGGATGATGGTATTAATGGCTCCACTAGTTCCTCCCATTCCATGAAGGATATTTGCCCCTTCAAATGCTGGGCCTGCAGCAGTAGAACAGCAAACTAGTTTCTCCTTATTACCCAGCACTATCTCTCCATTGGTGCCAATATCTAGAATTAGGCTCAGCTCTTCCCTTCTATCCATGCCCGATGCTAAGACTCCTGCAACTACATCTGCCCCTACATAGCCTGAAATATGGGGAAGGATAAAGACCCTAGAGCCTCTACCCAGTTTTAGACCTAGCTGACTAGCAGGGTATACCTGAGCCTGGGTAACTACAGGAGTAAAGGGAGAAGCTGCAATATGCTGAGGATCTATACCCAGTAATAGATGCCCCATTATGGTATTTCCTGCTATTAGGATATTATATATATGATTGATAGAAATATGATTTCTATAGGCTAGCTCATGAATAAACTCTGAAAGCTGCTCTACAATTGCCCCTCTCAGTCTGGAGAGCCCGTCATCCTCCTCCATGGTGTATTGGATTCGGGATATAACATCCCCTCCATAGGCCCTTTGGGCATTTAGACCTGATATTATATCTATCTGCTGACCTGTTATTAGGTCTATTAAATAACATACCACTGTAGTTGTCCCTATGTCTATAGCTAGGCCATAGGATTTTTTTGACTCGTTACCCTTTTCCACATCCAATATCTGATTTCCATCATAGGTAATGGTTGCTTTAAAATCCGAGCTCCTTAGTATTTGGGCCAGTTCTCTGAGTAAAGAGATATGGATATGAGGGTTATCTATGCCGAGGCTATCAATCAATCTATCTAGGTCATCTCTCTGGTTATCCACAGTTGGTCTATCTAGTTGGACAAATTTTTTGCTTATTTTAGGTGAGATATCCACAAAGTATTCCAGACCTGTAGATAGTATCTGAGCACCTTCTAGTTGACCCTCAATAGCTATCTCTACATCTCCTAGTATTTTTGTGAAACAGGCTAGCCGATAACCATCCTCTTTCTCCATTTGGGACAGGAAACTAGATTCCAGCTTGGTCATTTCCGACACACTGCCCCTTAGCAGCTTAACTTTGCACTTGCCACAGATTCCCTTGCCGCCACATGGAGCTTCTATATATATATTGTTTTTATGAAAGATATCCATAAAAACACTGCCTAGTTCGCTAGTTATTCTTTTTACATCCCCATCCAATAAAATGCTTACGATGCATTTTTTCTTATCCATTGTCCCTCCATCCTCTCTTGCTTATATCCATTTTAGTCTTTCTCTGACTATGGCTCTTGCTCTTACTAAGTTTGTAGTGGTTCTTGAGTACATTCCAGTCCCAGATCTTCTTCGGAATGAGCACATGGATTGATATATATTAGGTAGAGTAAATTAGGTAAAAAATCCTGCAATTAAATTAACTTTATATAATACATTGGTTTTTGTCAACGCAATAGTTTAGCTTGTAAATAAAAAAAGCACAAGGGATTTGCTCTTCGCATTCCTTGTGCTTTCTTAAAATCTAAGATACCACGCTAGCCTTAGATACCGCACTTTCCAGTATCCTACCAAGACTATCGTTGATTACTATATTCGCTTTATCATCGTAAGGTGTAGGTGATTGGTTGATTATCACCAGCCTGTCACCGTTATATAGGCTAACCAAACTTGCTGCCGGATTAACTAGAAGGGAAGTCCCTCCTATAATCAACATATCTGCATCCCTTATATGCTCTGATGCCCTCTGCATCGCCTCCGAGTTCAAGGGTTCCTCATATAGTGTTACATCAGGCCTAATGATGCCATTGCAGTTACTGCATAGGGGAACCAATACCTCACTGTTTATTACAGCCTCTATAGTATATTCTTCCCTGCAATCCATGCAGTAATTTCTGTGTATTGAACCATGAAGTTCTAACACATTCTTGCTTCCAGCAGCCTGATGCAGTCCATCAATGTTTTGGGTAATTATGGCCTTTACTTTTCCTTGCTCTTCTAGCTTTGCCAAAGCTAAATGAGCCCTATTAGGCTTAGCCTTTAAATGTATCATCTTGGACTTGTAGAACTTATAAAATTCGTCAGGATATCTAATAAAGAAACTATGGCTTAGCAGACGTTCCAGTGAACAGGCTTGCTCATCCCTTGTTTTGAACAATCCGACTTGACTTCTAAAGTCTGGAATCCCACTTTCGGTAGATACTCCTGCTCCCCCTAAGAATACAACCCGCTCGCTTCCATGGAGCATAGAAGAAAATTTTGCTAGACTCATACACTTCACCCTTTCAATAGCCTACAGACCCAATACCCAGGTTGCCATTAAAAAATATGCCAATAGAGCCAAGGCATCTACTATAGTAGTAATAAGAGGGCCCGCCATTATAGCAGGATCTAGCCCCATCTTTTTGGCTAATATAGGCAGTCCCCCACCTATTACTTTAGACAAAATCACCGTAGTACATAGGCTTACCGATACTACTGCTGCAACCAAGATAGACGCTTGCTTCATTATAATGATTCTAATGAAGTTTACTACGGCCAAAGTTATTCCTACTAGAAGACTTACCTTTAGTTCCTTCCAAATGACCTTCAGATAATCATTAAGGCCAATTTCATCCAAAGCCAGCCCACGTATAATGAGGGTGGCCGACTGTGAGCCTGCATTACCCCCAGTATCCATAAGCATAGGAATGAAATAGGCGAGCACCACCACTGATTGTAAAACATCCTCAAATTGTTGCATAATACCACCAGTGAAGGTGGCTGATATCATCAGTACAAGAAGCCAGGGCACACGGTGCTTTGCAAGCACTATCGCCTTTGTCTTTAAATATTCTTCGTCAGATGGCTGCATAGCCGCCATCTTTTGGAAATCTTCTGTATTCTCCTGTTCTATGATGTCAACGATATCGTCAATTGTAATTATACCTACTAAACGATTCTCATTGTCCACCACAGGAATTGCTATGAAGTCATATTTTCTAAATATTCCTGCAACCTCTTCTTGATCATCAAGGGTATGAACAGAAATAATGTTAGTCTCCATTATATTCTCTATAACTTCCGACGGATCACTTAGTATGAGCTTTCTGATGGGGATTATACCCTCTAGCTTTCTATTTTTGTTTATTACATAGCATATATTTATAGTTTCCTTATCCAGCCCGTTTCTTCTAATGCTGTCCAGGGCTTGGTCTACTCTCATCTCCTTCTTTAAATCGACAAATTCAATGGTCATCAAACTTCCTGCCGAGTTATCAGGATATTTTAGAAATTGGTTTATTAGCTTCCTTCGCTCTTCATTAGTGTTTTTTAACACTTTCTTTACCACATTGGCAGGCATCTCTTCGATCAAATCAACAGTATCATCCAAAAAAAGCTCATCGATAATATTCTTTATCTCTCGATCCGCTATGGATTCAATGATAAATTCCTGCCATTCGCTGGATACGTATGAAAATACTTCTGCCGCCATATCTTTGGGAAGCAACCTAAATATAACCAAGACTTTGTTATCATCAAGCCCTTCCAACCAATGGGCAACGTCTACAGCATTCATTTGACTAATCCAATTCATGGCTTCAGCTAATCTGCCTTGATGGATAAGCCCTAAAACAAACTCTTGTGTCATGGCATACCCTCCTTTACAGGGTCATGCCTCTTCTTTGATGGCCGTGACCCCGTACTTATTATTGACTTTTTGTAGTTTGTATAAACTAGGCAAAGGCCCAGGATCCACAACCATCACCAACCTTCCCATAAAAAGTAAAAAATGGGTCCCTCAACAAGCGAAAGACCCACTAACGTTCACCATACTTTCACTCGTTGAGTTTTAACTCTATACAGCTTAGGTCATATCACCAGCCACATTAGACTAAACCTTATTCCGATAAAGCCTGTTAACCCATTGGCGTCTCTCGACGTTTCTGGACAGTGGCATCTTTCTGTATAGTAGCCTCACCTAACGAAAACAATATTTGTTTACTTATACATTATATACCATGTACCCTATAAAATCAACAGTTTCTCAGATTCTTTGAAAACCGCCAGTTCCCTTTATTGCCCGTAATAAGCATTGGCACCATGCTTCCGTAAAAAGTGTTTATCCAAAAGGACCTGGTCCATAGGCCCTATGTCA